>NZ_AUGA01000019.1:0-172850 GCF_000426785.1 Bradyrhizobium sp. th-b2 | reverse complement strand
CCGGACTGGCGACGTCCCGCTGGGACGGTGTTGAGGCGACCTCGTTCATTCGGCTGGTGGCGGCTCGATCGTACTCCGCTGCAAACGTTGAGGCGTCCGACCCGGACATCATCATGAGGCGCTACGCGACCTCGGAAAGGACCATGACCCCAGCGAAGACATCAACCAGTCAGGGCGATCCAATGCCTGGCCGGCAAAGTACGTATCAGCCGCGCTCGCGCCGTCTCCGCAACCCTGACCTCCGACGGCGCGAGCACTACCACCGTGCGATGGGCGAATTCAGAAATGTAAAGCTTGACAACAATCCGCAATTAAAGGGCCGAATGACAATCGGGACAGGCGTGACGTGGACGATCTCCAGGCTCAGCTCTGGGAACGAGCACGAAGCATCATCATGGTTGCCGCAGAGATCGTACTGTCTGTTGGGCTGATAACACTGCTGCTTGCCCGGGCGGCCCATGGCTCGAAGTTGCTTGCCCATCTTCTGCCTCACCGCGTGAGCTTGGCACGTCTTTATCTCCGTGGACAAACAACCTTGAACGATCGCTTTCTTGGGACGTCTAGAGCCCAGCGGCGATCGCTATCCGCATCAGTTCCGACATGCTGCGCACATTGGTCTTGGCCATCAGGTTAGCCCGGTAAACCTCGACTGTTCGCGGGCTGATGCCAAGGTCGTGGGCGATCACCTTGTTGATCTTGCCCGCCACGAGCCCCCGCAGGACGTCGCGCTCGCGCGGCGAGAGGTCCACCAGGCGAGCTTCGGCGTCGCGCTTGACCGTTCCGTCGGCCGGAGCTGCCGACTGTGCTCGCAGGGCTTCGCCGATCGCACGCAACAGAGCTTCGTCCACAAACGGCTTCTCGATGAAGTCAACTGCGCCGGCCTTCATCGCCTCGACGGCGAGTGCGACGTCACCATGGCCGGTCATCAGAATGACGGGGCATGCCGCTGCGTCAGCCTTGAGTTTGCGGACGAGCTCGAGGCCGCTCATGCCGGGCATGCGTATGTCGGATACGATGCAATCGACCGTGCTATTGGCGAAATGATCGAGAAATTCGGTTGCCGTCTCATAGGTTGTGACGGCAAAGCCGTTGACATCGAGCAGGAAGGCCAGTGAGTCCCGCATCGCCGGATCGTCGTCGATGACAAGAATTGTACGCCGCG
This sequence comes from Bradyrhizobium sp. th-b2, assembly GCF_000426785.1. NCBI lineage: Bacteria > Pseudomonadati > Pseudomonadota > Alphaproteobacteria > Hyphomicrobiales > Nitrobacteraceae > Bradyrhizobium > Bradyrhizobium sp. th-b2. Next base: position 171,688 of record NZ_AUGA01000019.1, on the reverse strand, counting down.
TCGTCATGCTTCTTCTCCGTCCTCCGCGAACGGGAGGATGAACTGAAAAACCGTGCCGCCTCCAGAGTTCGGCATCACATCCATGCGCCCACCATGGGATTCGATGATGGTCCGGCAGATCGAGAGGCCGACGCCCATGCCATGCTCCTTTGTCGTGATAAAGGGCTGAAACAGGCGGTCGGCGATGTCAGGGCTGATGCCTGGACCGGTATCGGCGATGGTGAACGTCGCAACACCGTTAGTCTTGGTGACGCCGACGGTCAATTCGCGGCGCTGGCTGGAGGCCATCGCCTCGATCGCATTACGAACCAGGTTGAGCACGACCTGTTGAATCTGGATCTTGTCGACGATGATCGAGGGCATGTCCCGGTCGCTGCGGATCGCCACCCGGACGCCCTGCTCCTTGGCGCCGAGCAGCGCGAGCGCGACGGCCTCTTCGAGCAGGGTGGCGGGGCTCTCCAGGGAGTGTTGCGTTTCGCCCTTGGCAACAAATTCACGCAGGCGCTTGATGATGTCGCCGGCCCGCAACGCTTGTTGCGCGGCCCGCTCGAGTGCGTCGCGAATTCGCGTAGTGTCCGGTGCCTCCGACGCCAGCAGCGCTCTTGCGCCGCGCATGTAGTTTGTGATGGCTGATAGTGGCTGATTGATTTCATGAGCGATCGAGGACGCCATTTCGCCCATTGCGGTCAACCGAGACACGTGTACCAGCTCGGACTGCAGCTCCTGAAGCCGTCGCTCCTGAGCGCGACGCTCGGTGAGATCCCGGATAAAGCCCGTAAAGAAGCGCTCGCCGCGGACCTTGGCCTCGCCGACGGCAAGCTCCATCGGAAAGGTTGAACCGTCACTCCGCTCTCCGACCACGATCCGGCCGATCCCGATGATACGCCGTTCGCCGGTCGTAAGGTAACGGTCGAGGTACCAATCGTGCTCGCCGCGATACGGCTGGGGCATCAGGCTCGAAACGTTCTTTCCGACGACCTCGTCGGTTTTTCGGGCAAACAGGCGCTCGGCGGCCGCGCTGAAGGAGCGAATGATGCCATGATCATCGATCACGATCATGGCGTCAGGGACCGTGTCCAGGATGGATTGCAGATGGGCTTGGCGATTTCGCGCCTGATCGCTTTCCCTAAGTAGCCGGTCGCCCATGAAGCCAAGGATGGGGCCGAGGACCGCAAAACATGCAAGATCGATCAGATTCGCAGGTTCGGTGACCAGACTTTTGCCGAGGAATTTAGCGCTGACGGCGAGGCAGAGTAGGGTAGTGAGAATCGCCGGACCACGGCCGCCGGCGAAGGCGGCGAACAGCACCGCCGGAACGTATATGATCGTGAAGGTCCGGTCTTCGAAATAGTTATCGAGTCCCGCGCGCACCGCGAAAACGAGCGCGGTCGCTGCCGCGGCAGTGCCATAGCGGTACCAGATGCGGTCGGACATATTCCCCCAGGCAATGCCCTCAGACCGTGAGATATTACACCGTTCGGACGCCTGAAGCCACTGGCTGCTCTATCCAGGGCAGGGCTCGCGACCTGGCAGGTTTCTGAGTTGCCTCGTCGGCACCGCCCGTCTGCCGAGCAAATAAGTTCAGCTCGATGGTGCCCAACGAACGCGCGGTCTCGATCGCGTACGTCGCGTCTTCTGCGCTTCGCGCAGCTCTGGATGGCGTCGGCAATGGAACGGGAATCGCTAAGATCTGTCATGTTCAACATCCTTCGTTGAGGGAAGTTGCTATTTCCCCATGTCGGCGCGGGCGTGTTGATATGTGTCAACCGGACCGCTACTGGCCTCCTCCGGAGCACGATCTGCTCAAGCCGGCCTGGGACCGATGACTTTCCCTGTCCTCAGGTTGAAGAAATGGATGCCGTCGCACGCGGCGCAGGAGATTGAGTGCAGATCGTCAGCCGCTGGCTCGGACGTGTCGTCGGGAAGCAGGCCTTGAACCCGATCGCCGGTAGTTGGACACGAAAAGATAATGGGGCGCCAAGCCCTTCTGTCTGCCATTTGCACGATCCTGACGGACGGACAATCTGAAGCGGCGGCACTCGCTCCGCATTGATGAAGGTCAAATTTCGGACAGGCGGGTTAGGATAGGTGAGAGCGCTCTAGAACGGCCGCCGGGACGAAGCGTTTGGAGCGTCTTTGACCTGGCCAGCTGCTCTTGTGGGGGGGCGCCTTGCCTGGAAGGTCATCCGGGCAAAAGTCACGATAATGATCGCGAGTACTCCGATTGAAGCAAGCAGGTTCTGCAGCATGATCTTCTTCTCCTGACAACGTGACATGTATGTCCGATCAAGTCGCTACGCCTTGATCCCCGTCAAACGAGGCCGTTGAGGGAGATCAACACAGACAAGCCGATTTGATGCGAACGTGTCTGGCGAGAAAGGGAAACTGGCAATGCGCGCACATCAGATCATGGCAAGACATGTCATCACCGTCGGAACCGAGACGTCCATTATGGACGCCGCCAAACTGATGATGGATCACCATGTCAGCGGCCTCCCGGTGGTCGATGCGGCCGGACGATTGGTTGGCATCCTGTCGGAAGGTGACTTTCTGCGGCGGAGCGAGATCGGGACGCAACGCCGGCGCGCCCGCTGGCTTCAGTTCCTTCTCGGCTCCGGCCATGCGGCCACGGACTTTGCCCATGAACGCGGGCGTAAGGTCGGAGAGATCATGTCCTATGATCCGGTCACCGTCACGGAAGAAACGCCTCTGCCGGATTTAGTCGAGCTCATGGAGAAGAAGGGAGTCAAGCGGCTGCCGGTGATGCGCGACGGGCGTCTCGTCGGCATCGTCACACGCGCCGATCTGCTACGGGCAGTTGCGTCTATCGCTCACCAGATTCCGGACCCCACGGCGGATGACAAGCATATCCACGACCGCATCGTGCGGGCGCTCGTCGCCGCAAACTGGTGTCCGCTTGGTCTGCAGGTTTCGGTGCGCAATGGCGTGGTGCACCTCCGAGGGATCATCATGGACGAGCAGGCGAGGCAAGCGGCTATCGTTGCCGTGGAAAATACCTCCGGCGTCAGGGAATTGCACGATCATCTGTGCTATGTCGACACCTATTCCGGCTTCTACATCCAATCCGCGGAAGACGAACGAGCGGCTGCCGCCAAAATTGCGCAGGAGACGGCAGGGTGATCGCTCGCCTCGCAATCCTGCTGATCCCGTTGATCGTGACCGCTGTGGTCAGCGCAGATGTCCTGGGATTCGCGGCAACGCTGCTTACGATCTGCGCGATCGTTGGCTTCGCGATCGCCGCCTCCGGATGGACCGTCAGCAGCAAGACGACGTCAATACCGGCAGTCCGGCCGTCATCCTCAGACTGGAAATCTCACCACGAATAGTACCTCGTCCGATCGCAGTTGCGGATCATGCGAGCCGCACGTCGCGAAAAGCGTGCCGCTCGTGGTCCTCGTGGTCGCTCAAAGCTCTGCTCGGTTTCTATATCCTCCGCAATACGACGGCTGCACCTCAGAGCATTCAATTGCGACAGATCAATACGGGCCTCTTGCATCAATGGCAACGTGGACATCAAGGAATCAACCCACGTGAGGGTGCTATGCCATCATTTGACGTTCGTTTCATCAAGACCGTTTGCGACGACACCGGCCATGAACATCGCGCCTGTCAGGCCACATTCAAGGTCGATGCCGCTTCGCTGTCCGTGGCCGCACAGCTCGCGCAAGCCGACTTCTGCAGACAGAAGGGCATTCGCGATTGGACGATCTTTGCCGATTCGATGGAGCTTCGAATGCCGTCGTCTTTGCCGTCCGCATGGGGTAGCTAGTGGCCTTGAGTGGCGATCACATTTGATCGCCGCGACATTGCGCATTTGACGAAGATCAAATCGGCAATCGCGACCGTCCGCTAGAGGTTACGGAAAGCAAAAAGGGGTGTGGGCGATGACCGATCGATCAGCTGGCAATAACTCGCCGCAATTCGAGAACCTTCTCGCCCGCCTCCGAGCATTTCTTGCTCGCCGGCACGAATTCGATCTGATGACTCCTCGGGAGGTCGATGAGATCGCCCACGAGCTCAATCTTTCCACATCGGACCTTCGAACGCTGGCTCGCGGCCGGGGTTCGCCTGAATTGCTGAGTAAGCGTCTCAAACATGCAGGTTTGTCGGCAGAGGCGCTCGCTACGTCTCACAGTGATGTGCTGCGTGATCTGCGGCGGGTGTGTGGCCTGTGCCAAGAGAAGAAGCGCTGCACTACCGACCTCGCGCGGGATAAGCGAGCCAGTCCGGCCCGGTACTGTCCGAACGAATTGACACTCACCGCGCTGAGCCGCGGTGCCAGGGGCGCGCGACCTGGCGCAGGAATTGATGCCGATCAAGCGGCTGTCAGCGAGATCGTGGTTTCCATGACGTCATCGCATCCAGGGAAAGCTTCCACATGACAAGTCCATCCTCCGTTTCAAAGTCGATGACGATGGGCGAAGCCGGCCTGGCGTCCGCGCTCGCGGTATTTGCCTTCGTTTGCTTTCTCGGCGCAGCGATGGGGCACGATCCCGCATTCAGTTTTCACGCGGCGCTTGCTTGCGCGGCCAGCCTGATCTCCGTGGTCGTGATCGGCAATCGCTATCTGGACCGCCCGGCTGCATTGCCTCCGGCGGAGATCGGTGGGCGCCCCAATTACAATCTCGGCCCGATCAAGTTCGCTTCGGCGATGGCAATGTTCTGGGGTATTGCGGGCTTCACCGTGGGTCTGATCATCGCCATGCAGCTGGCCTGGCCCGCGCTCAACTTCGATCTGCCCTGGACGACATTCGGCCGTCTGCGGCCGCTGCATACGTCTGCGGTAATTTTTGCATTCGGCGGCAATGTCCTGATCGCGACCTCGTTCTATGTCGTGCAGAAGACCTGCCGCACGCGCCTTGCGGGCGACCTCGCGCCCTGGTTCGTCGTGGTCGGCTACAACTTCTTCATTCTGATCGCCGGCACCGGCTATCTGTTGGGCGTCACCCAGTCGAAGGAATACGCCGAACCGGAGTGGTATGCCGACTTCTGGCTGACGATTGTCTGGGTGACGTATCTGCTCGTGTTCCTGATGACGCTGGTGAAGCGCAAGGAGCCGCACATCTTCGTCGCCAACTGGTTCTATCTGGCGTTCATCGTCACGATCGCGGTGCTCCATCTCGGCAATAACGCCGCGCTTCCGGTCTCCTTCCTCGGCTCGAAGTCCTACGTTGCCTGGGGCGGTGTGCAGGATGCTATGTTCCAGTGGTGGTATGGCCACAACGCTGTCGGCTTCTTCCTGACTGCCGGCTTCCTAGCGATCATGTACTACTTCATTCCGAAGCGGGCGGAGCGTCCGGTCTATTCTTACCGGCTTTCGATCATCCATTTCTGGGCGCTGATCTTCCTCTACATCTGGGCTGGCCCGCATCACTTGCACTACACGGCGCTGCCGGACTGGGCGCAAACCCTTGGTATGACATTCTCGATCATGCTCTGGATGCCTTCCTGGGGAGGCATGATCAACGGCCTGATGACGCTGTCGGGAGCCTGGGACAAGCTGCGCACCGATCCCGTGCTGCGCATGATGGTGGTGTCGGTCGCCTTCTACGGCATGTCGACCTTCGAAGGCCCGATGATGTCGATCAAGGTGGTCAATTCGCTGAGCCACTACACTGACTGGACCATCGGTCACGTGCATTCCGGAGCGCTGGGATGGGTCGGCTTCGTCTCCTTCGGCGCGCTTTACTGCCTCGTCCCGTGGCTCTGGAATCGCCAGCTCTATAGCCTGAAGCTCGTCAACTGGCACTTCTGGATATCGACTATCGGCATTGTGCTCTACATTTCCGCAATGTGGGTGTCGGGGATCCTGCAAGGCTTGATGTGGCGTGCCTACACTTCGCTCGGCTTCTTCGAATACTCCTTCATCGAGTCGGTCGAGGCCATGCATCCCTTCTACATCATCCGCGCGGCTGGCGGCGCGCTGTTTCTGGTCGGCGCCCTGATCATGGCCTTCAATCTCTGGATGACGGTCAATGCTGGCCGAGCCAGCGAAACCGAGGGCGCCGGTGCTCTCCAGCCTGCCGAATAGGTTGAGATATGTCTCTCTGGAATCGACACAAGATCGTTGAGAAGAACTCGATCATCCTGATCGCCGGCATTCTCGTGGTCATTGCCATCGGCGGACTGGTCGAGATCACGCCGCTGTTCTACCTGAAGAGCACGATCGAGGCGGTCGACGGCGTGCGGCCTTATACGCCGCTCGAGCTCGCCGGCCGCAACATCTATGTCCGCGAGGGCTGTTACCTCTGCCACTCGCAGATGATCCGGCCGCTGCGCGACGAGGTTGAGCGCTACGGCCACTATTCGCTGGCCGCCGAGAGCATGTACGACCACCCGTTCCAGTGGGGTTCCAAGCGCACCGGACCGGACCTAGCGCGCGTCGGCGGCAAGTACTCCGACGACTGGCACGTCACGCACCTGATCAATCCACGCTCAATCGTCCCGCAATCGGTGATGCCCGGATACCCGGCGCTCGCCAGGACGGAGCTCGATCCGTCCGACGCCATGGCTCATCTGCGGACCAACCGCGCGGTCGGCGTGCCCTATACCGACGAGCAGATCGCCAACGCGGCCGCCGATCTGAAAGCACAGGTCGACCCCGACAGCCCCGGCTCCGACGCGCTCCAGAAGCGCTATCCGAAGGCGGTGGTCCGTAACTTCGACAGCAAGGCCGGTAATCCGACCGAGCTCGACGCGCTGATCGCCTACCTGCAGATGCTCGGCACGCTCGTCGACTTCAAGCTCTACAACGAAAAAGCCAATCTGCGCTGAGGGCACGAGCATGAAAGCGATCATTCAAGTCGAGAATTTCGCGTCGAGCCTGGTCGGCTCACTCTGGACGCCCATCTTCGTCGGAATATTCGTTGCCATCGTGGTCTACGCGCTGTGGCCCCGCAACAAATCTCTCTTCGATGCTGCAGCCCGAATGCCGCTGCGGGAGGACTGACCGATCATGAGCGACCACAACGAAATCGACCGCGTTTCCGGCCGCAGCACGACTGGTCACGAGTGGGACGGCATCAAGGAGCTGAATACGCCGCTGCCGCGGTGGTGGGTCCTGACATTCTACGCAACGATTATCTGGGCGATCGGTTACTGGGTCGTCTACCCGGCCTGGCCGCTGGTCTCCGGCTACACCACCGGTCTGTTCCAGTATTCCACCCGCGCCGGTGTCGCGACCGACCTTGCGGATATCGAGAAGCTGCGCGGCGAGAAGATGGCGGTGCTCGGCAACGCGTTGCTTTCCGACATCGAGAAAGATCCGGCCCTGCTGGCGCTAGCTCGTGCTCGTGGCAAGACCGTATTCGCCGACAATTGCGCGCCGTGCCACGGCAGCGGCGGCGCGGGTGCAAAGGGCTATCCGAACCTGAACGACGACGACTGGCTGTGGGGCGGTTCGCTTGACCAGATCATGCAGACAATCCAGTTCGGTGCACGTTCCGGACACGCAAAGACTCACGAAGGGCAGATGCTGGCATTCGGCCGCGACGGCGTCCTCAAGAAGGACGAGATCGTGACCGTCGCCAACTATGTGCGCTCGCTTTCCGGCCTTTCCACCGCGCCGAGGTTCGACGCCGTCGCAGGGAAGAAGCTGTTCACCGAAAACTGCGCCAGCTGCCATGGCGACAACGCCAAGGGCAACCCTGAGCTCGGCGCGCCGAACCTGACCGACCAGATCTGGCTTTATGGCTCCGACGAGGAGACGCTGGTCGAGACCATCACCAATGGCCGCGCCGGCGTCATGCCGGCCTGGGTCGGCCGCCTCGACCCGGTCACAGTCAAGGCGTTGGCGGTCTATGTGCACTCGCTCGGCGGCGGCAAGTAGCCGCCACCGCGAGGGGACCGGGATCATTGACCGAGGTCAAACCCGGACATGTTGCGGGGATGTAGGTTTCAACCGAGCCTCACTTGAGCAACCCATGAACAAGCCCGTGTCGCCTGATGAACTCATAACCGACGAAGACGGGCCGCTCTACGCGCCCCGCAAGAAGGTATATCCGCAGAGCGTCTCAGGCCGATTCCGCTCGATCAAATGGCGGTTGATGGCCGTCTGTCTCGGCGTCTACTATCTGCTGCCGTTCGTGCGCTGGCATCGGGGCCTCGGCGCGCCCGACCAGGCGGTCCTGATCGATTTTCCAAACCGACGCTTCTATTTCTTCTTCATCGAGCTGTGGCCGCAAGAAATCTACTATTTCACTGGCCTTTTGGTGCTGGCGGCGCTCGCCTTGTTCCTGATGAACGCGCTGGGTGGGCGGATCTGGTGCGGCTATCTCTGCCCGCAGACGGTCTGGACGGATCTGTTCTATGCGGTCGAGCGGCTAGTCGAAGGTGATCGCCGCGCGCAAATGAAGGCCGACGCTGGCCCAATGACCGTAAAGCGAGCCGGTCGCCGTGCGTTGAAGCACGCGATCTGGCTCATGATCGCGTGGTGGACTGGTGGCGCCTGGGTGCTCTACTTCGCCGATGCGCCGACGCTGGTGCGCGACCTTGCGACTTTTCAGGCCCCAGTGATCGCCTATGTCTGGATCGCGATGCTGACCGCGTCGACCTATCTGCTGGCCGGCTATATGCGCGAGCAGGTCTGCGTCTATATGTGCCCGTGGCCGCGGATACAGGCCGCGCTGACCGACGAGTGGGCCCTCATCGTCACATACAAATACGATCGCGGCGAACCGCGTTGCTCGGTCAAGAAGGCGTTCGACATTCGGTCGCTCGGCGAGAAGGCCGGCGATTGCATCGATTGCAACCAGTGCGTTGCCGTGTGCCCGACTGGGATCGACATTCGCGATGGCGCGCAGCTTGGCTGCATCCAGTGCGGCCTGTGCATTGATGCCTGTGATGCTGTCATGACCAAGATCAGTCGCAAGACGGGTCTGATCGGATACGACAACGATATCAACGTTCAGCGCCGCGTTGCCGGCAAGCAGGAGATTTTCAAGCCTGTTCGCGCCCGTACCGTTGTCTACGCCAGCCTGATCACCGTCGTCTGTGCTGTGATGCTTTACGCGTTGATGTCGCGAACCCTGCTCGACGTCAACGTGCTGCACGACCGCAATCCGATTGCGGTGCGTCTTAGTGACGGCGCGATCCGCAATGGATACACACTGCGTTTCCTCAACAAGCGCGGCTTTGATCGCGTGATCGCGATCGATGTCGAAGGGCCAGCCAACGCGAAGCTGCACGTCATCGGTGCGGACTCCGTGACGCCAGACCGGCCGATGATCGTCCTTGGCCGCGACACCACCACCGAGCTTCGCGTGCTGGTGACGGCGGCGTTCGATGAAAAGGCGGAAAAGTCGGTGCCGGTCACGTTCCGCGTCACTGATATCGGTCTCGGAGAGGTCGCCTCCGCGACCGACCACTTCGTCCTTCCCTAACCACGGACATCCCGCCATGCCAGCCTCTCGTCCAGCCGCGCGACCCGTCACCGGACGTTTCGTCTTGGTCACGACGATCGCATTCTTCGCCGTCGTCATCAGCGTGAATATGGTCATGATGCGCCTTGCCATTTCGACTCTTCCGGGCACAGAGGTCGACAGCGCCTACAGTGCCAGTCTCGCTTATCAACGCGAGATCGATTCGGCCAGGCAGCAGAACGAGCGCGACTGGCGGGTCCAGGCCCATATCGATCGGCGGCCTGACGGCAGCGCTGCAATTGCACTCGAGGCGCGCGACCACGCCGGCGCGCCGCTCACGGGGATGAGTTTCCTCGCCCGGCTCGAACGGCCGATCGATCGTCGCGCCGACCGGGCAATCGAGATTGGCGAGGCCGGGGGTGGGAGCTATAGCGGCCGCGCCGAAGGCGTCGCGGCAGGGCAGTGGGACCTCGTAATCGAGGCCGACGCCGATGGCCGGCGCATGTTCCTGTCGAAGAACCGAATCCTGCTGAACTGAAGGTGCATCCTATGCAGGCGGATATCGATTTCTCTCACTATCTGAAGAGCGCGGGCACCGGGCTCATCCATCTCGATCTCGCAGTCGAGGGCATCAATTGCGCGGGCTGCATGGCCAAGATCGAGCGCAATCTGTCAGCCATACCGGACGTCACCTCGGCCCGCGTGAACTTGACGGACAGTCGCCTTGCGCTGGAATGGAAGGCGGGTGCTCTTGAACCGGCGCTGTTCGTAAGTCGGCTCGCGGAGCTCGGCTACAAGGCCTATCCCTTCGAGCGCGATGATGCCGAAACCCTGGAGGCTCGACGTGCGCAAGGCCTGTTGCGCCGGCTGGGCGTCGCGGCCTTTGCCGCCATGAACGTCATGATGCTGTCGGTCCCGGTATGGTCCGGCAACGTCTCCGACATGCTGCCGGAGCAGCGTGATTTCTTCCACTGGCTGTCGGCGCTGATCGTGCTGCCGGCCGCAGCCTATTCGGCGCAGCCTTTCTTCTCGTCGGCGTTGTCAGCCCTGCGAGCGCGCGGCGTCAACATGGACGTTCCGATCAGTATCGGCATCATCCTGGCGCTTGCAACCTCGGTTATCGAGACCGTAAACCACGCCGAACATGCCTATTTCGATGCCGCGATCATGCTGATCGCTTTCCTGCTCGCTGGCCGCTACCTCGACCAGAACATGCGGCGGCGTACCCGTGCCTTTGCCGGCAACCTGTACGCCCTCAAGGCGGAGACCGCGACGAAGTTCATCAGTCCGACCGAGATCAGAACGGTCCCGGTAGCTGCGATCCGGCCCGGCGACATCGTGCTGCTGCGGCCCGGCGAGCGCTGTTCGGTCGATGGCGAAGTGATCGAGGGCCGCTCGGAGGTCGACCAGAGCCTGATCACGGGCGAAACCTTGCCGGCGATGGTGACGCCTGGCAGCGCTATATTCGCGGGCACACTGATCCGTTCCGGAACATTGCGCGTCCGTGTGTCGGCCGCCTCGGGTGGTACGCTGCTGGATGAGATATCTCAGCTGCTCGATCGCGCGCTCCAGGCGCGCTCGCGCTATCTTCGACTTGCGGAGCGTGCATCAAGGCTCTATGCCCCGGTGGTGCACGCGACCGCGTTGACCACGATGCTGGGCTGGCTGGCATATGGCGCGAGCTTTCATGATTCGATCGTGACAGCGATTGCAGTCCTGATCATCACCTGTCCCTGCGCATTGGGGCTTGCCATTCCTGCCGTGCAGACGATTGCATCCGGTGCGCTGTTTGGCTCTGGCGTGCTGCTCAACGCTGGCGACGCGATCGAGCGTATCGCCGAGATCGACCGGGTGATCTTCGACAAGACGGGCACGTTGACGCTACCCGAGCTTGATGTCGTCAATCTCGCGGAAATCCCGGACGATGTCGTGAAGCTGGCAGGCCGTTTGGCACTCTCGAGCCGTCATCCGGTCGCTGCCGCGGTCGCGCGCAAGGCGGGTGCGGCCGCACCCCTGCCGGACATCCAGGAAGAACCAGGCCAGGGCGTCCACGGTTTTCACGAAGGTCGTCCGATCCGGCTGGGCCGGCCGTCATTCTGCGGCGCGAACGACCTCGCCAACGAGCTTCTGTGCCGCGATCCCGAGGCGTCCGTCGTCGCATTCAGGTCTGGCGAGTGCAGATATGCCTTCGCGGTTCGGCAGCGGTTGCGGCCGGACGCGGCTGAGGTGGTGGCAGCGCTGGCGCGCCTGGGCATCGTCGTCGAGATCGTGTCTGGGGATCGCGAACCTGCGGTCCGGCTGGCAGCCGAGGTGCTCGGCGTGCACGAATGGCGCGCCGAGGTGTCTCCGGTCGACAAGATCGACCGGATCGACGAACTGGTGCGCCAGGGCTGCAAGGTACTGATGGTCGGCGACGGCCTGAACGATGCGCCAGCGCTGGCTGCCGCGCACGCCTCGATGTCGCCCGTTACGGCGACCCACATGAGCCAGGCTGTCGCCGATGCGGTCTTTCTCGGCGAACGTCTCGCGCCAGTGCTGACAGCTGTCAAGGTGTCCCGCAAGGCGCTGCGGTTGATGCGCCAAAATCTCTGGCTCGCCGTGATCTACAACGTGCTGGCCGTGCCGATCGCGATCGTCGGTCTGGTCACGCCACTGATTGCCGCGGCGGCGATGTCGGGCTCCTCGGTGATCGTGATGCTGAACGCGCTGAGGGCACGAACGACGGAGACGGTCTGATGGAAATTCTGGTCTTTCTGGTGCCGCTGGCTCTCGCACTTGGCTTTACCGGCCTGCTCGGCTTCCTCTGGTCACTCAAAAGCGGCCAGTACGACGATCTCGACGGTGCAGCCTGGCGCGCCATCGCCGACGATGAGCCCGCGAACGGTCAAGGCCGATCCAAATAATGAAAAATATACAAATGAAACCCCCGCGGCGATGGTCATTGCCGTTGAGGCTAGGTAGCGCCAGCACCAATGTCCAGTCCGGCCGCCGCGATTGCGGCACCCGAGACCGCAGGAGCAGGACCGAGACCAGCCGGTTGATAGCACCAAACCGCGCCATCGTCAGCAGCAGCACATCGGTGGCACGTCGGGCCGCAAATAGCGCCAATGTGTCAGCAACGCCGTGACGGGTTGCATCGTGATGGCGTCGAGCCATCCGTGGGCGAGCCTGACGCAGGGGAAGCCTAGCGGATGTTGCTGGTCATCGATCACGGCGAACTCGACCGCGCAGCCGAACGGCGCTGACGCGATGGGTGAACCGGCGAAACCATGAGGTGAATGCTCGGCGCATGCGATGCGGATCGTTCGGTTAGCGATGGCCTGATCGTCCCACATTGTGAAATCGGCACATTGATGTCGCTCAAACTTGCGGCCGCCATCGCATACCATTGGCTGGTAGCCGGGACCGTGGGTTCCACTTGCTGAACTGAACAGCAGCCTGTCCATCAGGTTGACTGACACTCTCTCCGCCATATCAACCTCATGCAACGAGTTTGGAATCTCCCGTCCAATCAATCGCGAAATAGCGGGTTTCGCGATGTAGCGGACCACTGACTCGAACCCCCGATGGCGCGCAGTGCGGTTGTCGCGGGATGGCCCGGTACGCTCTTCGCGAGACACCCATTCTGACGATGCCATCACCTAGCTCGGATGGTTACCCCCAGGTCGAGCTAAAGCGCCCCATGAGGGTAGCGCTCCTTGAGCGTGTGTGCGCCTCCGTCGACGCTGCGGTGGCCGATGCTCTGAAGAGGTCGAAAGCTCCATTCGTCGATTTGCGGCTCTGGCGGCTCGGCTCTTACAGAGTCAGGCTGCCCTTGATCCAAGAGGTTAGATTAGTGGAAAGATGGTCTCGCCATTTGGAAAGGTCAGCTAAGTTATTGAACTTGCTAGAGGTGAATTCGGCCGTTTTTCCAAACGGGCGTTGAAATCGTTGGACAATCAATCTCATTTTGATTCCGCAATTCTGAGTCTAGTCCGTCCCGCCTCGGCGAGTTCGGAAGTGCCGAGTTTGTTGCGAAAACACCAACGTTCGGGCCGAGCTTGGGGCCCGTTTGGAAAGGCGCTGTGGATCTGCTTCTGCCGCCCGGTGGGTGAGGTCACTCCGAACCCAGCAAGGCACTTGCCAGGCTTCCGAAGTCTCAATGTCGACGAGCTCCGTTCACTTTGCGATACGCCGCAACAAAATCGCAATGAATTGGGTGAAACGACCGTGAACAAAACGGGACGGAAGAGGCTGCCACAACAAGAAAAATCAACAACTTAGAAAAATGTTCACTGCGTTCGGGACGCAGGGGTCGCAGGTTCGAATCCTGCCACTCCGACCATTCTTCCAAGCACTTATAGTTTCTGTGTTTTTCGCGTGCAACGAAATGCGCGATGATTTGGGGCGCGGCAGCCATGTCCGCCGATTTCCGAACCCAAGTCCTGGAGGTCGGCCAGTCGCAAGACAGAGCCGCTACGATCTTGCGCCGCTCGGAACCAGACGCGGCGCAATTGGGTAGCGCAAGGGAAACGGCCCCTGGCGCGACGTTGCGCGGGACATCGCCAAGCACCACACGTCCTCCCTTGGACCTTGAGCTGATTTTCGGCCGGCATCAAAGCACGAATACCTCGCGGCGAGTAGTGCTCAACTTCAAGCGTTTGTCCCCGCCCGGCGAGCAAGTCCATTTCTAGCGTCGGCCGCACCGCCACCGGAACTGCCGTGCGCAACCGAAGCGCTTCTAGCCGCAGAACCCGCGCGCCCGCCGGACCGTATCGGACGGATACTGGCCGAACGCGGACCGGTACGACGCTGCAAAGCGGCCCATGTGGGTAAAGCCCCACTTCAGTGCGACCTCGCTGATCGGAAGCAGGTTCTCCGGTCGCGACAGCTCATCATGGATCGCTTCAAGCCGAACTGGCCTCATCGGCGGCGTCATCGCGGCCGGTGCAGCCAACGCCGCCGCGCAGCAGGAAGCCGCTGCGGCCCAGCAGCACGCGCCTTCTTGCGCGCAACGCTATCGCTCGTACGATCCGGCGTCGAACACGTTCGCGGCAAAGGACGGCCGGCGGTATCTCTGCCAGTAAGTGTTTCGGATATAGCCGCGGCTGTATCCGCTGTGGGGCTGCGGTGTGACAACCGCAGCCCTTTTGATTGCCAGGGTGATTGCCAAGGCTCGCGCGCACTTTACGTTGGTCGATCGGCCCTTGCCATGGGCGTCAATCCCCGTCGGACAAGTCACGAAACCAACCAGACACTGACGGTCACGCCGAGTTCGCCTGCGGGGTCGCCCTAGATGTAAAGATCGTAATGAATCGAACCGCTCGCCCACGGAGGCCAACACACCTGCATTGGCAACCGGTCCGAGCATACGATCATGACAAACTACAATTACTACAAGATCGATATTCCCGGCGGGTACGGCAGCAACGGCTTTGTCTATATCAGCATCGATGGTGTCGATGCCTCGGGGCTTGCGGTCGGTAACGTCGGCGATATGGACGGCGATTGGCACGGCATTACCGCCGCCCATAACGGTTCGGTCACCCTCTACGATCCCCCGGCATCGAGCAACCAGACTGATGTTGTCGGTGTCACGTCGTCCGGCGAGCTTTATGGCGATTTCACCGACTGGTCGAACATACAACACGGCTTTATCGAGAGTGGCGGCGTCACGACGACTATCGACCTTCCCTTTGCCGCCACCACCGTTATCTCGGGCATCACCGCAGCTGGCGAGCTATTCGGCAGCTATGTCGGCACGTTCACCGGCGTTCACGGATTCCTCGACGACAACGGCTCGTTCGAGACGATCGACGATCCCCTGGCAACGTCAACGTCGGTATTCGGCGTCAATGCATCAGGCGTCATCGTCGGAACGATCACGGATGCCAGCGGGACGCATGCCTTCTTCAACAACAACGGCACCTTCACCGCGCTCTATCCGCCCGGATCCTATTCGAGCAGCGCAGTCGGCGTCACCGCCTCCGGCGAGGTGGTGGGCACCTATGAGACCAGCTCCAACGCCCAATACGGGTTCGTCTACAATAACGGTGCTTACACAACGATAGCCGGCCCCGGCTCGACCTATACTTCCATTTCTTATGTCGGCGACAACGGCGAGATCGCCGGCTATTACGCCGAAGCCAGCGGCCATCTGGATGGTTTCCTGGATCAGGGCGGGGTCTTCACGACCGTCGATGTCCCGGGCGCCACCGACACCGAAATCCTCGGGGTCAACGCCGCCGGCGAGATCTATGGCGACTACAATGATTCCACCGGTCAGCACGGCTTCGTCGGCATTCCAGGACCGCAAGTCGTTGCCTCCAATGTGACCGCGACCCACGGCGAGACGTTTGCGATGTCGAGCCTGTTGAGCGCCAGCGATCCGACCGGCGCGGGGATCACGGAATATGTGGTGTACGACACCGGCAGCGGCGGCGCGCAGATTCTCGTGAACGGAATTGCGCAGCCGAGCCAGACCGATCTCTATCTGACGCCGGCGCAACTCGCGCAGACCACGTACCGATCCGGCTCCGGCCCCGATGTGATCTGGGTCGAGGCTTCTAATGGCTCGGAGTGGAGCCCTTGGACGATCTTTCAGGTCTCGGCTCCGGTCGATACCGGGCCGGTGGTGACGGTCTCGAACCTGGCCTGGACGTCCGGCGAGACCTTCGCCGCAACATCGCTGTTCTCCTACAGCGACCCGTTCGGCAGCCCGGCCACCGAGTATGAGGTATGGAACGCGGCGACCAATGACGGGGAGTTCGAGCTCAATGGCACACCACTGCCTGCGAACCAGGACAACATCGTCACGCCGGCGCAGCTTTCGCAACTGAGCTATGTCGCGGACTCATCCAGCGACATCGTGTGGGTGCGCGCCAATGACGGCACCGTCTGGGGGCCGTGGACGCAGGCCGGCGGCAACGCCAACGACGTCTTCTACGCAGGATCGGCCAGCGACCTCGTCGAGGCCGGCAACGGCAACGACACCTTCTATGGCGGCTCCGGCAATTCGACGATGTATGGCGGCACGGGCAACGACGTCTATGTCGGCGGCAGCGGCGAGAGCCTCGAGGTCGGCCGCGGGACCGCAACATCGCTGGACTATTTCTATCTTTCCAGCGCCGCGGGTTCGGAGGCCTTCGGCGGGCCTGCCGGCGAAGACGTCTTCGTCGCGGGCCCGAACGGCTCGGTGATGATCGGCGAAGGCGCCACCAACTTCATGTACGGCGCCGCGGGCGGCAACAACTACTTCTACGGCGGTTCCGGCGATAGCGAGTTCTTCGGCGGCAGCGGCGTCGACGTCATGATCGGCGACTCCGGCCGGGACTATTTCGATGGCGGCACCGGCGTGAATTACTACTTCGGCGGCGCCGGCGGTGGTCCGGGCAGCGGCATCGGCGTCGACACGTTCAACATCAGCCAGGGCGGCATCGACGTCGTGCAGGACTGGACCGAAGGCAAGGACACCGTGCAGTTGAACGGCTCGGGCTTTCACTCCTTCTCCGACGTCCTGTCGCATTCGTACCAGAACGGCGCCTATTTCGTGGTTCAGGTCGATGCCGACACGGCGGTGTGGCTGAACGGAGCGACCGCCGCGACCGTGACGGCAAGCGATTTCAGGATCGGGAGCTAAAGCGTTTTCGAGCGATGTGGGTATCGTCAATCCGCCGAGAACCCGAACGGGACGCTCGAGGTCCTGAAATCGTCGGGAAGAATCTCGCGTCCGATCGGCGGCGCCGATCGCGCCGCGCATCTTGGGCGATGGCAGACACGGCAGGCGACGCCGATCGGCGTGGGCTCATCCGCGTTCGGCCCCTGTCCGTCGCGGGTGTAGATCAGCTGGCCCGCATATTCGGCCGCGCAGCCGATCGCGATGGCGCGCTCGACGCGGATCGCGCCGAACGCCCCGCCGCCGGCGGTCACCGTGCGGGCGATCGAGAAGAACCGCTGTCCGTCGGGCAATTCCAGCCATTGCGTGACAATCTGGCGTGGCGTCTTGAAGATGCCGTGGACCGACCACAGCGGACACGCGCCGCCGTGCTTCGCGAACGGGAAGCCCGCGCCATCGAGCAGCTTGGAAATGTTGCCGGCCGGATCGACGCGGATCAGGAAGAACGGAACCTTCTCGAGCCCCGGCCGCTGCAAGGTCGTGGCGCGGTGCGCGGTCTGCTCGAAGCTGGTGCCGAATTGACGCGCCAGCGCCTCCAGATCGTAGCGGCGCGTTTCGACCGCCTTCGCAAACACCGAGTAGGGCATGATGAGGGCGGCGGCAGCGTAGGCTCCAAGCGCGCGGCGGGCCAGCAGCTCGGCACTCTTGGAGGTAAACTTGCCGGCTTCCACCGCGGCGCTGATCTCGTCTTCCAGTTCGAGATAGGCCAATTGCTTGGCCAGCTGAAAATTGAGGCCGGCGGTATCGAGCGAGTCCTCGATCAGCAATTGCCGGCGATGAAGGTCCAGCCGCCTGACCGAGCCGAGCATGACATTGGGCGGCAGATAGCGGACCTGGAGGTTATGGCGCTGGCGAAGCCGTTCGATAAATCCGGCAGGTCCGGCCGGTTCATGGACGAGGCGCTCGGCTGCGTCGTCGAGGCTGGCGAAATTGTTGCGGCGTGCAGCGAGAAAGCGCCTGACCTCCGCGACCGGATCGTTGGCGTCAAAATTCTCCTGACCCGGAAATGACGCGGCGCCTGCCAGGTCTGGCGCGCTGCGTTCCGCGAGCGCCAGCTGCTCTTCGCGATAAGCGGTATAGAGACGCAGGAACGCTTCCGTCATTCCGGGATAACTGACCGCGAGGTCGCTCACTTCGAGCGTGGGGATGTCGATGTCGGCAAACATCGGTTCCTTCAGGACGGACTGCATGCGCGCGGTGTGGTCGGCGCCGCCGTCGCCGGCGAGATCGGCCAGATCGATCTTGTAGGTGCGGGCCAGGCGAAGCAGCATGTCCGCCGTCACCGGCCGCTGATTGCGCTCCAAAAGCGCGACATAGGGGGCGGAGATTTCGAGATCGGCCGCCATGTCGGCCTGGGTCAGCCCCAGGTCGCGCCGGAGCCGACGCAGTCGTGGTCCCATGAAGACGGAACGGGCGCTCGACGTTGCCATCGCCTAATCCATTGTAAGATTCTTACAACAATACATTAGTTTCTTGTAAGTTATGACAAGTTTTCCGCGCCAGGTCTAGCTCCCGGTGAGGCGAGGCTTACAAAGAGACCAGTTATTTCGTCACCGAAGGGATCACGGACATGAACTTCCAACCGCGCGGGATCAGCGATCGGGCCATCCAGGGTCCGGCTTCGTATCAGAGCGAGATTGAGGCGGCCGAAGCGCTGCTCAAGGACAAGGACACCTGGAACGGCGTGACCGCCGAAGCCGTGGCGCGCATGCGCTTGCAGAACCGCTTCAAGACTGGTCTGGACGTCGCCCGCTACACGGCTGCGCTGATGCGCGCCGACATGGCCGCCTATGACGCCGACAGCACCAAGTACACCCAATCGCTCGGCTGCTGGCACGGCTTCATCGCCCAACAGAAGCTGATCTCGGTCAAGAAGCACTTCGGCAATACCGATCGCCGCTATCTGTACCTCTCCGGCTGGATGATCGCGGCGCTGCGCTCCGAGTTCGGCCCGCTGCCCGATCAGTCGATGCACGAGAAGACCTCGGTGCCGGCCCTGATCGAGGAGCTCTACACCTTCCTGCGCCAGGCGGATTCCCGCGAGCTGAACGACATCTTCCGCGCGCTCGATGCGGCCCGCAAGGAAGGCGACAAGGCGAAGGAAAAGGCGCTGATCGAGAAGATCGACAACTTCCAGACCCACGTCGTGCCTGTGATCGCCGACATCGACGCCGGCTTCGGCAATGCCGAGGCGACCTATCTGCTCGCCAAGAAGATGATCGAGGCGGGTGCCTGCGCCCTGCAGATCGAGAACCAGGTCTCCGACGAGAAGCAGTGCGGCCACCAGGACGGCAAGGTGACCGTGCCGCACGAGGTGTTCATCGCGAAGATCCGCGCTTGCCGCCATGCGTTCCTCGAGCTCGGCGTCGAGGATGGCGTCATCGTGACCCGCACCGACTCGCTCGGTGCCGGCCTGACGCAGCAGATCGCCGTGAGCCACAAGCCCGGCGACCTCGGCGACCAGTACAACAGCTTCCTTGATTGCGAGGAAGTGACAGCGGCCAATGCGCGCAATGGCGACGTCATCATCAACCAGAACGGCAAGATGATGCGTCCGAAGCGGCTGCCCAGCAACCTCTACCAGTTCCGTCCCGGCACAGGTGCGGATCGCTGCGTGCTCGACAGCATCACCTCGCTGCAGAACGGCGCCGATCTGCTCTGGATCGAGACCGAGAAGCCGCATATCGAGCAGATCGCCAGCATGGTCGATCGCATTCGCAAGGTCATTCCGAACGCGAAGCTGGCCTACAACAACTCGCCGTCCTTCAACTGGACCCTCAACTTCCGTTGGCAGGTCTACGACGCCATGAAGGAAGCCGGCAAGGATGTCAGCAAGTACAATCGCGCCGAACTGATGAAGGCGGAATACGACGGCACGCCGCTGGGGATCGAAGCGGACGAGCGTATCCGGACCTTCCAGGCCGATTCAGCCAAGCGCGCCGGCATCTTCCACCATCTGATCACGTTGCCGACCTATCACACGGCTGCGCTGTCGACCGACAATCTCGCGCGGGAGTATTTCGGTGAGCAGGGCATGCTTGGGTACGTGAAGAACGTGCAGCGTGCGGAAATCCGTCAGGGCATCGCCTGCGCGAAGCATCAGAACATGGCGGGCTCCGACATCGGCGACGATCACAAGGAGTACTTCGCCGGTGAGGCTGCCCTCAAGGCGGGCGGCGCCCACAACACGATGAACCAGTTCGGCTAATCGATCGAACGGATCATTCAAAATATCGGCTGGACGGGCTGGCTTGCGAGCAGCCTCCCTATCCGCCGGCGGCGGGGCGATTTTCGACCACGGTCACGCGGTCGAGATCGCCCCGTAACGTTTTACAAAGGCGTTTCCCGCCAGGCTTCCGCCCTTGGCGGAGCTCCCGCATTCCACGCGAGCGTGGTATCTGCATTGCCGCGATCTCGAGGGCATGCCACGCGATGAACGTCGGGCACTACGCATCCGCCGTCACCAACTCTGCCGTGATGGAACTGCTCAGGCCGTTCGATCCGCGCATCGTCGGAACGCTGCCGCTCGGCCTTGCCGTGCCGGGCAGCGACATCGATATCGTCTGCCATGCGCCCGATCCGAACGCTTTCGCGGAAATCGTCTGGACCCATTATCAATTGGCCGATGATTTCGTCCTCTACCGATGGACCTCGGTACCGCGGCCGGCGATTGCCCGCTTTGTGTGGGATGGCTGGCCGTTCGAAGTATTCGGTGATCAGCGTCCGGTGGAGCAGCAGCAGGGCTGGATCCATTTCGAGGTCGAGCGGCGGCTGCTTGCGCTCGATGATGGACGGCTGCGGCGCGCCGTCGGCAGGCTGAGGGCAGGTGGCCTCAAGACCGAGCCTGCCTTTGCCGCCGTGCTCGGGATATCCGGCGATCCCTATCGCGGATTGCTCGAACTCGCCTCCGAAACGGACGCCGAGTTGCGCGCCCGGCTCGCGGCGTGCGGTCTCGGCTGATCGCGGTTCATTCGCCCGGAACGAGGTGACCGACCGGCTGCCGCGCGAGGCGGCGGTGCCTGCGCCGCGACAGATAAAGCAGAAGGCCCGTCACGGTGAATAGCGGCATCATGGCGGCGGCCAGCATGAAGGCGAGCCTGCCGGGCCACCCCAGGATGGCGCCACGGTGGATGTCGAGCACGCCGGCGAGGACGCGCTCGCCGAACGTCTTGTCGGCGTAACGATCCGACGAGATCACGCGTCCGGTGACGGCATCGATGCGGAATTCGTCACGCACGCTCTCGAGCGACGAATCCCGCAGCCATGACCGTACGCGCACCGCCGTGCCCGTACCGGCCGGCATTGTCAGGAGGGCCTTTGCGTATTGACCACCTTCCTGCTCCAGGACTGCCGTCCAAACCCGGTCGAAGGCAAGCGGCTTGGCCTCGCCGTTCGGATCGGAGGCCCGCTTGTCATTCCCTGGGTTTGCCCTGGTATCCGCCTTGCCGTCGGCTGCGGCGGCGCGCGACGGCTTGGGCTGCATCGCAGCCGTCGTCGTTGCGGGTCGCGCCAGCAGCCAGTTGGCGCCGGCCTTGTACCATTCGAACGAGTACCACAGGCCGGTCAGCGTCATCACCAGATAGACCGGCAGCACCCAGGTGCCGATCACGGCGTGCAGCGAGCGATGCAGGCCGCGCCCACGCAGTGCGAGGTTTGGCTTCAGCCACATCTTCACGCTGCGCGCGCGATGCGGCCAGCGCAGCACGAGGCCTGATATCAGCATCACGATCAGGCAGATCGCGGCTGACCCGGTGATCTTGCGGCCGATGCCATTGCCGTCGCCGGGCAGCAGCAGCCAGCGATGCAGCTTGCGGACGGTGGCGAAGAAGTCCTCGCCGCGCGGCGACCCGAGCAAATGTCCGTCATAGGGGTCGACATAGACCGAGGACGGCCGTGAGCCGCCTTCGCTGCGCGCGAAGCGGACGCGTACGGCCGCTGACGGGTCGCTCGACATCGTCACGGCGGAAGCCCGGCCGAAGTCGCCGGCCGTCTGCAGCCGTGCGACCAGCTCATCCGGCGTCAGCCGCCGCGTCGTGCTGGCGTCCACGCGCATGATGTGGCTGTTCAGGCTGGCCTGGATCTCGTCCTCAAAAGCCATCGTCGCCCCGGTGATGCCGACCACGGCCCAAATCAGCGCCAGCACAAGGCCGACCACGGAATGGACCTGCAACAGCGCGGCCTTGATCGGGCGTCGGGCATCACTCATCAGAACTTCACCGTCGCCGAGAGCGAGAAGCGCCGTGCATCGCCCATCGCTACGGCCAGATTGCTGACGGCGGAGGGATAGTAGACGGTGTCGAACAGGTTCTTGACGTTGAACTGGTAGATCACCGGGAACGTGTCGACCTTGGTCTCGTAGGTCGCAAAGATGTCCGCCACCGTGTAGGCCGGCAGCACGAAACTGTTGGCGGCATCGCCGGGCCGGTCGCCGACATAACGCGCGCCGCCGCCGAGACGAAGCCGGCCGGGCAGCGCCGTGCCGAAATCATAGACGAGGTAGAGCGAGGCGGTGTTGAGCGCAACGTTCTGCAGCGCCTTACCGGCGAGTGTCGGATCTTCGGTCACGCGCGCATCGGTGTAGCCGTAGCTGCCGATCATGCTCCAGTTGTCGGTGAGCCGGCCGGTGACGTCGAGCTCGACGCCGCGCGAGCGGACCTTGCCGGCCGTGCGGTACTCGAAGATGCCAATCGCGGGATTGAGCTGCGAGACTAGCACGTTCTTCTTGTCGATGTCGTAGAGCGCGAGCGTGCCGGAGATCCGCTTGTTGTAGTCGAACTTGACGCCGGTCTCCCACTGGGTGCCCTCTTCGGGGGCGATGTTGGAGCCGATCACGCCGCCGCCGGTGAGCGGCGCGATGGTCGAGGTCGGCTTCAGCGATTGGGTATAGCTCGCGTAGAGCGAGACTTCGTCGGTGAGCTTGAGGATCGCGCCGCCGAGCGGCAGTGCCTTGTCCTGCGAGACATTGGTGTTGGTGATGAAGGGGCGGCCCTTGCCTGCGAGCTGCTCGTAATCCATGTAACGCACGCCGCCGACCAGCGCGAAGCGTTCGGTCACGTGCAACGTGTCCTGGAAGAACAGCGACCACTGCCCGAGCTTGTCGGTTTGCGCGCTGTCGGCGGCGGACACCGTCGTGCCCGGCGTGATCAGGCCGTAGACCGGATTGTAGAAGTTGAAGCTCGGCGTCGCCTGCCGGATCAGATTGTCGCGGTAGATCGTGCGATACTGGCCATCGCCGCCGAACAATATCTCGTTGCGGAAATTGCCGAGCCAGACATTGCCCTGCAAATAGGAGGTGCCGTAGCTCGAATTGCTGAGCGAGCCCTGCGTGCCGTCATTACTGCGGGTCTTGACGCCGGTCGTGGCATTGACACCGGTGATGCGGAGCTGGTTGGCGCTGAATGTCTCGGTGTTGTAGCTGTAGGCGGCGGACAGCTTCCAGTCCTGGTTCAGGCGGTGCTCGACCGAGGCCTGCATCAGGTCGGAGGTTCCCCACATGTTGTTGAAGGGCTCGTCGAGCCGGCGCGTCGCGGGGATTGCCAGCGGGGCATTGTTGACGAACGCCGTGCCGCGGTCGAACGGCGTGATGAACTCACGGTGCTCGTAATTGAGCTGCACCGTGGTGTTCTCGCCGTACCAGGCCAGCGACGGCGCGACCAGCATCTCGCGGTGGCGCCCGAAATTGCGCCAATAGTCCTCGCTCACGCCATAGCCGATGAAGCGATAGGCGAGGCCGCCATTGCCGATCGGGCCGGTGATGTCGGTGGTGCCGTCAGCGCCGGTCTTCGAGTTGGCATAGGTCGAGCCGAGCAGGGTCACCGAGCCGTGCTGATAGAGCTCGGGGCGCTTGCTGATCGTGTTGACGATGCCGCCGGGATCCATGATGCCGTAAAGCAGCGACGCCGGGCCCTTCAGCACCTCAACGCTCTCGACCGACGCATTGAGGCTGCGGCCCTGCACCAGCGGCATGCCGTTGCGCATGATCGAGCCGTCGCGGTTGTCGCCGAAGCCGCGGCGCATCACCGCGTCCTGGGTGCCGGCCAGCGTGTTGGCCTGGGTGACGCCGCTGACATTGGCGAGCGCGTCATCGAGGTTGCGCGGCAGCTGATCCTTCAGCACCTGCTCCGGCACGACGTTGACGGTTTGCGAGGTGTCGAGCGGCGAGGCGCCGCTGCGGAGCGTGGTCGCGCTCGGCATCGCGCGATAGTGCAGCTTGGCTTCGTTGAGCACTGCGGCCGCAGCCGCGGCGCGCTCCGACGGCGTCGGTGGCGCCGGCCGGGCATTCCGCATGCGCTGCCGTGCCGCGGCGGCCGCCTGTGTCCGCTGCGCCGATCTCGCCGAACTGGCTGCAGGCTTACGCTTCAGCGTCGGCTGGTCGACCGTGACAGGCGGCAACGGGACGCTCGATTGTGCGTTTGCCGGCGTCACCGCGGCGGAGATATCGGTGAGCAGGAATGCTGCACCGATCAACAGATGGGTGCGGCCCTTGTCGGCGGCATTTCGACGGTCGCCGACAACGCGGCCATCAGCATTCACAGGCACTCTGGTACTTCCGATTCACGCAAGCATGTTCACGCCGCGCCTCTAGCAGCCGCCGCGCGCGAAAAGAACCGGAGCAGACTTGAATCTCTCTAACTGGATTGGATTTGAATCGTTCTAAGAAATGGCAAGGCTCGCGTGTCTGCGCGAGCCTTGCACCTCATGGATCGATTGTTGCGTCATTGCGTCAAGCGCTACGCGATTATGACAGGAGGCTCCGACCCGCCGTCGCTTCAGCCTCAACCGTTTCGCCAGCCGCGCCTCGCGCGAAGTCTCACGACATCGCGAGGCTGACGGGCGCCGAGCCGACCACTCCCGTGCTCACGCCGTCGCGCGCCATCGATTCGATTGCGCTCCAGTTCTCGCGAAAGATCCGCGCGGCCTCGTTGGCGCTTTCCGCCTGGATTGTCAGGCTGCACGCGCGTCTCGCGCCGTTGCTCGCAAGCTGGAAGTAGAGGACATATCCAGACGATTCCGCGCTCCATGCGCCCGACGGTGCCTGCTGCATGTCAGTTTTCCCCGATAGTGTTTTTGTTGCGCCACCTGCAAGCAGGATTTGACAGAGATGCGGCACAGTCGTGATTCAAGACGCGCAATCTGCGCGACCGCGCATTTTGTTTGCGTGTGTTGCCGAGATTCAACAGACGATGGAACCGATGACACGCGGTGGCTGCAACCCCGCCGCGATCGCGGCGCGCGCTCAACTGTCCCGGCGTGACCTACGCATCGCCATCCGGATGCACCATCAAAGTTTCCTGGATCGAGGTCGCGAGCATCGATCCATCGCGGTCGTGGACGCGGGCGATCGACAATCCACGGCCACCATCGGCGCAGGGGCTCTCGGTTTCGACATGCATCCAGGCGTCGGGTGAAAATGCCCGATGAAACCAGATGCAATGGTTGAGGCTCGACAGATAGAGCGGCGCGCGTGACTGCAAATCGCGGAGATGGCCGCCGACGCTGGAGAAGTTGAGCCACCAGTCCGAGAGATAGGCGAACACCGCGGCCTGGGCGCGGGAACCTGCCGTGAGTCGCTGCCTGCATTTGATCCAGAAGCGCAGGCGTGGTCCTGCGGTCGCGGCCGAGAGCTGCCGTTCGATCTCGGGGATCCGGAAATCCATGCTGGGCTTGACGTGCGGGGAGTAGGGACCGAGCGGCCGCAGCTGCGCCATCAGCGCGTCGGGGATCATGGTCAGATCGGGCAGGTTTTCCGGATCCTCCGATGGCGCGAACGGCGCCGCGTGCCGCGGACCCGGCTGCGGCGCGCAGAACGTGGCCTGCGCGCTCAGCACGGTGCGTCCGTCGCCCTGGGTGCCGACGATATGGCGCGAGGAGAATCGCTTGCCGTCCTGCAGCACTTCGGCATCAAAGGTGATGCGCCTGCCAGGATCGGCGCCGCGGAGGAACAACAGCTGCAGCATCGCGGCCGGACGGTCTTCGGGCGCGCTGAGGGTCGCGGCCATCATCGCCTGGCCGAGGATCTGGCCGCCATAGGAACGGCCGTTGAGATTGCCGTCGCCGAACCGGCTGCGATAGCGCAGCGGCGCGACAGTCTCGAGCGAGACCAGCGCCTCGGCCGCCTTGTCGTCCCACGGATCGCACGCGGCTTCGTGATCCTCCGCGACGCGGATGCCTTGTCCGTCCATCTTGCCCGTCCATCACATGGCCGGGAATTTCTGCGGTCCCGGATAGAGCGGATAGCCGGCCGCCACGCCGTATTCGCTGATGCCAAATCCGATCTCGTTGCCGCTTTCGAGCCGGACGACATGGTCCGACAGCGTGCGCGCGACGGCGCGGGTTGCGGCATCGTCGAGATTCCAGACGTCGTGCGCGGCATGGTTCTCGCCGCGGTCGTCGCCATGGCTCCAGCCCTGCAGGCCGCCATACATGCCGGCCTTGAGATAAAATCGCGTCGGCAGTCCGTGCATCCTGACGCGGCGCGGCTCGCCGCGATCGAAGGCGAAGTTGAAATCGGATACCGCGATGGTCTGGCCGAGCGGATCGTCAGCCCACTCGATCCTGTGCTCGACCGAGGTGACCTCGCGATGCGACACCGATCCGTCGGCCTCGCGGCGGAACTCGGTGCCCGAGAGGTAATGCGGCTTGCCTGGTGTGCGCTCCTTGATGAAGATCGACAGCGCGGACTGCTCGAACTGGAACATCGACCAGGTCCAGAAGAAGTTGCGGTGGGTCGCCACCGGCGGCCTGGTCTCGTCGGTGCGCATCTCGGAGCGCAGCCCCCAGGAGCGGTCGCGCTGTCCCCACCACAGCTCGGGTTCGATGTTGATGCGCTTGCCATCGACCACGATCCAGCCGCGCCAGCGGCCGAACTGCGAGACGCGTGCGAGATCCTCCTCGACGACGCCGTTGCGCTCCCG
This sequence comes from Bradyrhizobium sp. th-b2, assembly GCF_000426785.1. Classification (NCBI taxonomy): domain Bacteria; kingdom Pseudomonadati; phylum Pseudomonadota; class Alphaproteobacteria; order Hyphomicrobiales; family Nitrobacteraceae; genus Bradyrhizobium; species Bradyrhizobium sp. th-b2. Next base: position 144,740 of record NZ_AUGA01000019.1, on the reverse strand, counting down.
AAAATTCTGCTTCTCCTGCGCCGCCGGAAAGCTCGCCTTGAATTCGAGCGTGAAGCTGATCCCGGACGGATTGTCGGCGAGTGAGACCCGGTGCAGGCCCATGCCCTCGACGATCTCGATTTTCAGCCCGCCGACCTCCGTCTCCAGCGGGCGCGTCCCGAGCCGGCGCGAGGCGCGGAAATTGTGCTGGCGGCGGCCGACGGTGATGCCGGCAAAGCCGTCCATCACGTTGCGGTTCGGGTAGTAGCCGAGCCCGATATCGATCAGCAGCTCGGAGCCGTCGATCGGATGCGCGGTGTACCAGTAGCGCTCGGTGAACCTGGCATCACCGCCGCCTGCCTTGGCAAACGGCTCGGGCGTCTGGTGGCCGATGAGATCGTCCTGGGCTGTCAGCATTGTTCTTGTCCTTGGTGTTTGAGCCGGTTCGGTCAGTCGGATGCGCGGCGCGGGGTCAGTCCTTGGCCGCGCCCGCGCCCACGATGTCGCCGAACAGCACCCAGGTCTTGCCGTCGAAGCGGGCAAAGCGGCGTTCGGTGATTGCCGCGTAATCCTGCGGCGTGGTCTGGATGGTGATGCCCGGCAGCAGCATCGGCAGCTCGATGCCGCTCAGATTGGTGGCCTGCTTCAACACATTCTCCCGCGTGAGATTGTCGCCGCAGCGCTGCAGGATGATCGCGCCGAGTTGCGCCGTGGTGTAGCCGGTCACCGCGATCACGTCGTTCGGGTCCATGCCCGGCATGTATTTCGCGGCGAAGGCGAGATAGTCGACCATGCCCTTGTCGCTGGCCCAGGCCGGATCGTTCGGCGTCTTGTAGGAGGTCGTGGTCAGGATGCCGGTCGAGGCCTCGATCCCTGCCGGCACCAGCACGCCGGCGATCGAATTCGCGGTCGAGCCGAGAAAGATCAGCGGCTTCCAGCCGAGCTCGTGGATCTTGCGGATCGCCATCGAGGCGAACTTGTTCTGCGCGGCGATCAAGATGGTATCGGCGCCGGAGGCCTTCAGATTGACGATCTGGGAGTCGATCGTCGGCTCGGTCGACTGATACATCGCTTCCTTGACGATCATGGTGTCAGCTTTGGCGCCGAGCCCTTCCTTGAGGCCAAGCACAAAGTCCTTGCCGATGTCGTCGGCCTGCAAGAGCACGCCGATTTTTGCGTCCGGCTTCTCGCGCAGCACATAGCGCGCGATGATCCGGGATTCGTTGACGTAGGTCGGCGAGTAGGGTGTCGTCCACGGAAACTGCTTCGGATCGTTCCAGCGGGTGCCGCCGCTCTGCACCAGCAGATGCGGGACGCCGTTGCTGTTGAGGTATTTCTGGATCGCGGCGTTGGTCGGCGTGCCGAACGGCGCCATGATCGCGAGCACCTTGTCGTTCTCGACCAGCGCGCGCGTCACCTCGACGGTCTTGGGCGGGCTATAGGCGTCGTCGCGCGTCACGAAGTTGATATGGCGGCCGTTGATGCCGCCCTTCTCGTTCAGCATTGCGAAATAGGCGAGCATGGTTTTCGGGAAGCTCGCATAGATCGACGCCGGGCCGCTGTAGGGCGCATTGGCGCCGAGCATGATCTCGGTGTCGCTGACCCCCGGACCATAGGCCTTCTGGGCTTCAGCCGTTCCGAGCGCACCGGTGAGCGCGAACGCCCACACCGCAAGCGTGACCACTGGCTTTCGCATCTTCCCCTCCCATGACGCCCTCTTTTGCGGGGCTGGTTGATCCGGCGATGGAAGCCTTCAAAGGCTTTACCCCTCGCGCTGGCTGTGTAATAATAGACCGTCTGTCCGGATTATCAACTTAAATCTCCGGGCGGCATATCGGCTTCACGTGCGACGGAAACATCCGCGCGTGCGCGGCCGCATGACGGTGTGGAGGAAACATGAAGCTGACGCAGGCGCTGATCTCGGCGGTGCAGTTGCGCAAGGATGCGCCGGGCACCATCCATGCCGGACGGTCGCGGAGCTGGAAGGAGATCGGCCGGCGCGTCGCCTGTGCCGCGGGCGGACTGCGGCGGCTCGGCATCGAGGCCGGCGACCGCGTCGCGATCCTCGCGCACAACAGCGATCTCTATATCGAGGCGCTCTATGCCATCGCCTGGGCCGGCGCGGTCGCGGTGCCACTCAACACGCGCTGGGCGGTCGCCGAGAATGCCTATGCGATCGACGATTCCACGCCGAAACTGCTGCTGGTCGACAAGGCCTTCGCCGAAATCGCGTCTGGGCTGCGAGGTGCAAAATCACTCACCGCGATGGTCTATCTCGACGAGGGGCAGGTGCCCGACGGCATGCAAAGCTATGACGAGCTCGTCGCGCACGCGCCGATCGAGGATGCCTCCGGCGCCTACAACGATCTCGCAGGGATCTTCTACACCGGCGGCACCACGGGTTTTCCCAAGGGCGTGATGCTGTCGCACGCCAACATCATCTATGAATCGCTGGTCTGGATCTATGCCCTCCGCTTCCGCGAAGACACCAGATATCTGCACTCGGCCGGCATGTTCCATCTCGCCGGGACCTCGCCGATGATCGCGCTGACCTTGGTCGGCGGCACCCATGTGACGATCCCCAAGTTCGAGCCCGAGCTGGCGATGAAGACCATCGCCGAGCACAAGGTGGACTACTGCCTGTTCGTGCCGACCATGCTCAACATGATGCTCAATCATCCGTCGTTCGGCAGCTATGATCTGAGCAGCGTTAGGGATTGCGAGTATGGCGCCTCGCCGATGCCCGATGCGCTGCTGGTCAAGCTGATGCGCGTGCTGCCGAGCTGGCGCTTTCACCAGGGCTACGGCATGACCGAGAGCGCGGCGCTGGCGACGATCCTGCCATGGGAATATCATGCCCTGGAAGGCTCGCTGGCGGCAAAGCGCAAATCCGCCGGCCGGGCGGCACCGGGTGTTGAAATCCGCATCGTCGATGCCGCGGGCAACGAGGTGCCGCGCGGCACGGTCGGCGAGATCGCGATCCGCGGCGCCGGCGTGATGCTCGGCTACTGGCGCAAGCCCGAGGAAAGCGCGCGCGTGCTGCGCAACGGCTGGCTGCACACCGGCGACGGCGCCTGGATGGACGAGGACGGTTTTGTCTATATCGTCGACCGCCTGAAGGACATGATCGTCTCCGGCGGCGAGAACGTCTATTCCGGTGAGGTGGAGAACGCCATCTTCCAGCATGAGCATGTCAGGGAATGCGCCGTGATCGCGGTGCCCGATCCGCAATGGGGCGAGGCGGTGCACGCCATCGTGGTGCCGAAGGACGGCGCGCGGCTCGATCCGGAGACCGTGATCGCGCATTGCCGCACCCTGATCGCGGGCTACAAATGCCCGCGCTCGGTCGACATCCGTCTCGAGCCATTGCCATTGACCGGCTCCGGCAAGATCATGAAGTCGGCGCTGCGCGAGGAGAAGTGGCAGGGTTATACGAGGTCGGTGAATTGATGCAGGAGGCTGCAAAACGTTCCGACGATGTGCCGGGTGCCGGACCGGAGCATGTTCGCCCGGTCGTGGTGAATGACGACGCGGTGCGGTCGGCGCTTGCGCAGCATCTGTCGCGGATATCCGGACAGCAGACGGAGATCACGAGCTTCGGGCGCAAATCGTCGGGCTTCTCCTGGATCACCTACGCTTTCGTGGCCCGTTCCTCTGCTGAAGGAGACCGCAAGCTGATCCTGCGCGTCGGTCCGCCGAACGGGTTGTTCGCACCTTACTCGGTGCTGCCGCAGGTCACTGCGCTGCAGTCGCTGGCCGGCACCGGCGTTCCGGTTCCGGCGCTGGTCTCATTCGAGCAGGATGGCGCCGAGATCGGCTTTCCATTCTTCATCTGCACGCATGTCGAGGGAGACGTTCCCGCGCCCTGGGCGGCAAGCGAACTCGATCCGGACCACAAGCGCACGATCGCCCGGCAGTTCGTCGAAATCCTCGCCTCGCTGCACCGGATCGACGCAAGCACAACGCCATTCGCATCGCTGCAGCAAGGCGAGGAACGCGCGGAATTGCGTGCGATCGCCGGCTGGCGTGCCTCGCTCGCGCGTCCGACGGCGCGCTATTATCCGCTGCTCGATTGGGGCGGACGCTGGCTGCAAGAAAACTGTCCGCAGCCGCCGCGCCGCACCATCGTGCATGGCGACTACCGGATCGGGAATTTCATCGAGGATAATGGACGGATCACCGCCATTCTCGATTGGGAGCTGACCCATCTCGGCGATCCCCATGAGGATCTGGCCTGGGCGATGATGCCGACCTTCAACGCCAGGAGCCGGAAGCTCTATGGTGTGCTCGAGCGCGCCGAGGTGATCGATCTCTATCAGCGCGCCTCCGGCATTCCGGTTTCGGAGAAGAGCCTGGCATTCTACGAGGCCTATGCGCTGTATCAGGCGGCAACGATCCAGATGTGTGCGGTGCGCGCCTTCGAGGTCGATCGCTTCAACGACATGCGGCTTGCGGTGATGGCAAGCCAGATGCCCTCGATCGTGCGCGCCTTCGAGCGGGCGCTGGAGGCCGCGGCATGAGCGCATCTTTCGAGCGGCTGATCGACGGCATCATCGACGCCCTGCAAAGCCATGTGGTGCCGAACAGCAACGACGATTTTGTCCGCGGGCAGGTGTTCTCCGCGATCTATGCCCTGAACGGCATCAAGCTCGCGGCCGACTGGAAGGCCGGGCCGCTGCTCGGGCAGGTGCGGCTACAGGACGATACTTTCGCGGCGGTCGCGCGATTGGCCGATGGCATGACGCATCCGGAGATTCCGGCGACGCCCCGCATCCAGGGCGAGATGTCCGACCCTGCCGCGATCGAGGCGTTGCGCGACGATGGCGACCGGCGGCTCGGGCAGCTTCTGCTCTGGGCCAGCGGTGAGGACGCGCGTGCGGCGGACCGCGACATCGCGACAGGAATCGAACGCTTGCTGCGGCGGGCGATCTGCGACCAGCTCAAGATCGAGCTCGCGACGACGCCGAAGTCGATGCTGCAGCAGATCGCCGGCGGCGAACGCGAAGGTGGCGCGGCGCAGGGCTGACGCGGTCAGGCCGCCGACGACCGGGAATTGCATCTTGGCGCACTGCCCCGGATACGTAGCGTTCGGAAAGAAGCTTGCCGGCCCGTGGCGACCGTGTTATTCATTGACCGAACGGTCGTTCGGATTATTATTGGCGGCCGGTGAAGGTATCCGCGGCAAGCGGCCGGCGAGGGAGACGGAGCGATGAACATGATGACCGGCGTCCCGCCGTGGGAACGGCTGATCCGGCCCGACCGGGTCCATGGATCGCTCTACACCGATCCCGAGATCTTCGAGGCCGAGCTCAAGAGCATCTGGTACCGGACCTGGGTCTATGTCGGCCACGAGAGCGAGGTTCCTGATGCCAACGACTACGTCGTCAAGTCGATCGGCCCGCAATCCGTGATCATGACGCGCGACGAGCAGGGCAAGGTCAATCTGCTGCTGAATCGCTGCTCGCATCGCGGCAACCAGGTTTGTTCCTTTGAGCGCGGCAATGCGCGCTCGTTTACCTGTCCGTTCCATTCCTGGACCTTCGCCAATGACGGCCGCCTGGTCGGCTATGCCTTCCCGGATGGTTACGAGGGGCAGGACAAGTCGCAGCTCGCGCTCGGGCGGGTGACGCGTGTCGAATCCTATCGCGGCTTTGTGTTCGGCTCGTTCGCGGCCGATGGGCCGACTTTGAAGGAACATCTCGGCGGCGCCGCCGAGACCATCGATCGCCTGGTGCGCACCTCGCCCGAGGGCGAGGTCGAAATCACGGCGGGCTTCCTCAAGCATCGCGTCAAGGCGAACTGGAAGTTCATCCTGGAGAACGAGTGCGACGGCTATCACCCGGCCTTCGTGCACACCTCGATCTTCGGCGTCGCCGACAGCATGATCGGCAAGCTCTATGGCGGCGCCTCGACCGCGCTGACGCGCGACTATGGCAATGGCCACACCGAGATCGACCTGCGACCCGAGTTCCGCAAGCGTGACGCGCCGATGAGCTGGTTCGGCACCAGCGAGGAGCGGTTGCCCGACTACACCGCGCGCATGAAGGCCGCCTACGGCGACACCGCGGCGCGCGAGATCATGATCGACGGCACGCCGCATGTGATGATCTTCCCGAACCTGTTCATCGCGGAGATCCAGATGTTCGTGATCCAGCCGCTCGGCGTCGACGACAGCGTGCAGCATGTCACCGCGCTGCAATTCAAGGGCGCGCCCGATCTGAACCGAAGGCTGCGCCAGCAGACCATGGGCTCGGTCGGCCCGGCCGGGTTCCTGCTCGCGGATGACTCTGAGATGTACGAGCGCTGTCACCGCGGCGTGCTGGCGCGCAACCCCGAATGGATCTTCCTCGGCCGCGGCGAGAAGCGCCAGCGGCAGGACGAGCTCGGCTTCACGGTCGGCCACGTCACCGACGAGGTGCCGTCGCGCGGCATCTGGACCCACTATCGCAAGCTGATGGAGCCTGCCTGATGCTGTCGCGCGAGAGCAGCGCCACGTTGATGAGCGCCATCACCGCCTTCCTCTATCGCGAGGCGCGGCTGCAGGACGAGCATCAATACGAGGCCTGGGAAAAGCTCTGGACCGACGACGGCGTCTATTGGGTGCCGGCCAACGGCGCCGACATCGATCCCGAGCGGCAGATGTCGATCATCTACGACAACCGCTCGCGGATCGCGCTGCGGGTCCGCCAGCTGATGACCGGCAAGCATTTCACCCAGACGCCGCAGTCGAACCTGCGCCGGCTTACTTCCAACATCGAATTGATGGACGAACAGCCGGACGACGGTGACATCGCCGTCGCCAGCAACAGTCTCATTTTCGAATCGAGCCTGCGCGACGACACACTATGGGCGGCGCGCAATGAATATAGGCTGCGCCATGTCGATGGCGAATTGCGGATGGCCGCCAAGAAGGTCATCCTCGTCAACAACGACAAGGCGATCTACACGCTCTCGTTCCTGGTCTAAAGCGCGATGACTTCATCGCGCTTTAGATCATTGCTTCTGCGCATGATCTGTCCGGAAAACCGCTTCACACTTTTCCGGATCATGCTTTAGGGGAAGGTCTCGCCATGATCGACAACGGCCCCGTTCTGCTCGACATCACCGACGGCATCGCGCGATTGCGGCTCAACCGTCCTGATGCGGCCAACGGCATGAGCGCCGAGCTGTTGAGCGCGCTGTGCGACGCCATCATGGTCTGCCACGGCCATCCGGATCTTCGCGTGGTGCTGCTGAGCGGCGAGGGGACGAATTTCTGCGCCGGCGGCGATGTCCGCGCCTTTGCCTCCAAGGGCGAGAAGCTGCCGGACTATATCCGGCAGGCCACGGCATACCTGCAGAACGCAGTGACCGGATTGCTGCGGCTGGAGGCGCCCGTCATCGCCTCGGTGCAGGGCTTTGCCGCGGGTGGTGGCGGCTTTGGCCTGGTCTGCGCTTCCGACATCGTGGTCGCGGCGGAATCGGCGAAATTCCTGGCGGGCGCCACGCGGGTGGCGATGGCGCCGGATGCTGGCGTCTCCGTGACGCTGTCGCGGCTGGTCGGCTTGCGGCGGGCGATGTCGATCCTGTTGACCAATCCTGTCATCTCGGCGGCGGAAGCGCTGCAGATGGGCATCGTCACCAAGGTCGTGCCCGATGCCGAGCTTGCCGACGCATCGCTTGCGCTGGCACGCGAGCTCGCGGCCGGCGCGCCGAAGGCGCTGGCGGCGACCAAGCGGCTGGTCTGGGCCGGCACCGGCACCAGCGTCGAGCAGTGCCTGTCGGAAGAGGCGCGCACGGTTGCCGAGCTTTCCGGGATGGCCGATGCCCGCGAAGGGCTCGCCGCCGTGATCGAACGGCGCAAGCCTGTCTTCACGGGGCGCTGAGGTGGCCGGCACCCTGTCATTCGGACGTCTCGATGGCCGCCGCGCCTTCGTCTCCGGCGGCGCGCGTGGCATTGGCGCTGCGATTGTCCGCAGCTTTGCCGGGGCCGGCGCCAAGGTCGTGATCGCCGATCTCGACGTCGCTGCGGCCTCGGAGCTCGCGCGTGAGACCGGCGCTGACGTTGCAGGACTTGACGTCAGCGATGCCACGGCGGTGCAGGCCGTGATGGCTCAGGACGGTCCGTTCGACATTGTCGTCAACAACGCTGGCGTCGATCAGCACGCCTTCTTCACGGATACCACGGCAGAGGATTGGGCGCGGCTGATTGCGGTCAATCTCACCTCGGTGCTGGCATGCACCCACGCCGCGTTGCCGGCGATGCAGGCGGCCCGGTTCGGCCGTATCATCAACGTCACCTCGGAGGCGGCGCGGCTCGGCTCGAAGGGCGGCGCGGTCTATTCGGCGGCCAAGGGCGGCGTGATTTCTTTCACCCGGAGCATCGCGCGGGAGAATGCGCGCTTTCGCATCACGGCGAACGCGATCGCGCCGGGGCCGATCCGCACGCCGATGCTGGAGCAGGCCGTCGCAAAAGGCGGCGACAGGATTTTGCAGGCGATGACAGGCGCGACGCTGCTCGGCCGGCTCGGCGAGCCGGAGGAGGTCGCCGCCGCCGCGCTGTTCCTGGCTTCCGACCAGGCCGCCTATATCACCGGCGAGACGCTCGGCGTTTCCGGCGGCATGGGCATCGGCGGCTGAGATGAGCAGCGCGGGCGACGATATCGCAGTCACGCCGGTTGATCGCGCGATCGAGCGCCTGCGTGCGATCTATCGCAACTGGACCCGCGAGACGTCAGTGGCGCAGATGCGCAGCGATTGGGACGCGGCCTTCGCCGGCTGCTCGGTGCCGGTGACTTGCCGGCAGGTCTCCGCCGACGGTGTCGATGGCGAATGGATCGTGCCGCCGGATGCGCCGCGCGACAAGGCGGTGCTCTATTTTCACGGCGGCGGCTTCCGGATCGGCTCGGTCGCCTCGCATCGCGATCTCGCCGCGCGGATCGCCGATGCATCCGGCTGCCGTGTGCTTACCATCAACTATCGTCTTGCGCCCGAGCATCACTTTCCCGCCGCGCTAGATGATGCGCTGATGGCCTATCAATATCTGCGCGATCAGGGGTTGCGTCCGGCGGAGATTGCCTTCGCCGGGGACTCCGCCGGCGGCAATCTCGTGCTCTCCGTGATGCTGGCGGCACGCGACCGAGGTTTGCCGCTCCCCGTCGCCGGCGCGCTGATGTCGCCCTGGACCGATCTCACTGCTGCCGGCACGAGCTATCAGAGCAGGGCCGAGGCCGACCCGATCCACCAGCGCGCGATGATCCTGGCGCTGGCCAAGAACTATCTCGGCAAGCACGGTGATCCCCGTGATCCGCTGGCCTCGCCGCTTTACGCCGATCTCGCCGGCCTGCCGCCGCTGCTCGTGCAAGTCGGCGACCGCGAGACCGTGCGTGATGATGCAACGGAACTGGCCGCAAAAGCGAAGGCCGCCGGCGTCGACGTCGAGCTGCAGGTCTGGGACGGCTTGATCCACGTCTTCCAGATGTTCCCGGAGATTCCGCAGGCGGGAGAGGCGATCGCATCCCTCGCGAATTTTCTGCGCAAGCATCTTCACATCGGCCATCAGAGGGCGCCACAATGAACGTCATGACCTCGGACCCGCGCCAGCTCACCGAAGCCGAGTTCCATTTCGCCGAGCAGCCCAATCTGCCCGAGGAGCTGCGCATGCTGCGCGAGCAGGTGCGTCGGTTTGTCGAGAAGGAAGTGGTGCCGCATGCCGAGGCGTGGGAGCGCGACGGCAAGATCCCGCGCGAGATCTATCGCCGGATGGGCGCGCTCGGCTTTCTCGGCATGCGCCACGCCGCCGAATATGGCGGCACCGACATGGGGCCGCTTGCCTCGATGGTGTTCGCCGAGGAGCTGGGCCGCTCGAGCTTTGGCGGCTTCACCTCCTCGATCCTGGTGCACACCGACATGTCGGCGGTGCACATCAGTTTGCGCGGCACGCCGGAGCAGAAGCAGAAATATTTGCCGGCGATCATCCGCGGCGAGACCGTCTGCTCGATCGCGGTGACCGAACCGGATGCGGGCTCCGACGTCGCAGGCCTGAAGACGCGGGCGCGGCGCGATGGCGATAGTTGGGTGATCAACGGCGCCAAGATGTTCATCACCAACGCGGTCTATGGCGACATCCTGATCGTCGCCGCGCGGACCGACCCGCATGCCAAGGGCAGCCGCGGCATCTCACTGTTCATCGTCGAGCGCAACACGCCGGGCATTACGGCGACCAAGCTCGACAAGCACGGCTGGCTCTGCTCGGACACCGCCGAGATCGCGTTCCAGGACGTGCGCGTGCCGGCGGAGAACCTGCTCGGCGATGAGAACAAGGGCTTCTATGGCATCATGGAGACCTTCCAGAACGAGCGCATCTGCATTGGCGGCATCTGCGCCGGCGAGTCTGCCAAGGCGATCGAGCTGACGGCGAACTATGTGAAGACGCGGCAGGCATTCGGCGGTCCGCTCTGGAATCAGCAGGGGGTGCGATTGAAGCTCGCCCAGCTCGCCGCCAAGGCAGCGGCGGCGCGGGCGCTGGCCTATCAGGCCGCCGAGCTCGCCGCGGCCGGACAGGAGTGTCTGCGCGAAGTGTCGATGGTCAAGGCGCTGTCGCCGGAGGTGCTGCACGAGGTCGTGCATGGCTGCCTGCAACTGCACGGCGGCTCAGGCTTCATGCGCGGCACCCCGATCGAGCGGATGGTGCGCGACGCCCGCGTGCTGACCATCGGCGGCGGCGCCACCGAGGTGATGCTGGAAGAGGTCGCGAAGCGGATGTGAAGGGCGCGCGCAAGCGTACCTCAAATGCGCGCACGGCCGTGTGACGCGCTCTCCTTGCGAAGCGTGGATAGCACGAGTCTCAAGGCACATCGCTGGCAGCCGTTACCTGCGGTCCGGCATTTTGTTGTACTACGGCTTTTTCGAGCCGCTCGATATTTTCCAGCAGTCGCCGGCTGGTCAGGATGAGGAAATAATAGCCGAATTGCGGATTTTGAAAGTAAAGTTCCAGCAGCCTGTCATAGGTGATGGTGAGAACTTGTCCGTCGTCTATGCATTCGACCGTCCCGGTCCGTCGGTTATTGGGCGTAAGGAAGCCAAGTTCTCCCATGAGACGTCCCGGCGGCAGCTCGACGTTGATCTCCTTGACCAGAAACCTCCCCGTGACGGTGAGGAACATTTCGGTCGCCGCATCCCCCTTCTTGAATAATCTGTCGCCTCGCCGGTATTTGCGTTCGGTCATGAACGGTTTGAGCCATTCCATCGACATGTCACCCTGCGCCGCGTCACGTGCCTTCTTGACGAGCCTGAGCATTTGACGGAGGCGAACGGCATTGATCGGCACCATCAGCAGATACAGGAGAAAAGTGCCGACGTTTCCGGAGAGCGCGCCGAAGGTCGCGAAGAATGAACAGCCTGCCATATTCGCGATGCGCAGCGGCACCATCGTCTGCATCAGCAAGGTAGCGACAAAGAAGATGGCGCCGACCAGTGCAAACATATTGGCAAGCGTTATGTTGGCCAGCACAATTTCGAGCAGCCGATTGAATAGCGCATCATAGGTGATGTTGTTGGGATCGAGACCCAGTTGAACCAAGATCTTTGCGACCCTGAGATTGTCCGCGGCCGTATCGAGCAGGCGGTTCAGGATTGTCGAAAGATCTGCGCTGTTGAGCTCCATTGGATCATCTCTTTGCGAAGCTGATGTTAGATTTCTCAAGTCGCCAGAAACGTGTAGGCGGCGATCAGGGCCACCATGGCTGCGAAAATCAGCAGGGCCGGTACGGATATCCGGGCGGCTGGCCTTTCGGAAGCGCCGGCGGCCAGCCGAGCCGCCGGAGGCCTACGCGGTCTCTGGGACTGCACGGTGTCGTTATCCCCGGATTTGGCGGGGGCATCCAGTTCTGGCGCCGCGCCACAGCCCCCCATCTCGCCATAATAACTGGCGTAGACTTCTTGAAGTGCCACTACTTTCGACTCGGCCTCGCTCATCCGCTCGAGCCTGGCTCGATAGCTGAGCAAGAACCCCTGCGCATTTGGCGGCAAGTCATCGAAACTGCCGAGCTTGGCCATCATAAGCCAGGTGGCAAAATCCACCTCGGCTTTGGAGCGGGCTTTTCGAGCGATCCGGGTGCCCGAGCGTGAGGCCATGACTATCTGACCGATTTGCAATGCAAAATCAAAATCGCGGGCATTGAGGGCGTTCGTTGGTCCGTCTGGGTGTGCGGGTTATCCAAGCGGACGTCAAGCACCTCGCGTCGACTTGCTTCCTGCCTGAGCTCAGGTCAACGCTCCCGACGCCTAATACTTTCCTATAATATTCCCGTAACACCCGTCTCGAAAGCACATATGTGACGCACCGTCAGCCAGCGGGCCCTCTCTTGATGGCTGCAATATGCTGCTGTTGGGTGGAAAGAGGAGGTCGCAGCGCTTTTGCGCGTCGCAGAATCGGGATACGCGCTTAGCTGGCAGGCTTGCCCTGACCGACCGCCTTCGCCATCACGCCCGGCTTGAGGCGCCAATTCGGGCCAAAGTCCTGCAGCGGATGGAAGAACAGCGGCTCGGTGGCCTCGAGCTGCCGCAGCCGCGCGGCGTAGTCATCGAGATAGCGGTGCCGCGTCGCCTCGTCGACGAAGTTCACCGAATACGACACAAAGGGCGGCAGCACCTTGCAGCCGGCATAGGCCAGGGTGCCGTTCTGGATCGGCCATAGCACCACATCGAGTGCGCCGACCAGTCCGTCGGGCGCGCACATGCCGGGATAGGCGGCGGTCGAGGTCACGACCATGGCGCGGCGGCCGGCCAGGCCGCCGGTGTCGTAGCGGCGGCCCGCGCCATAGATCGCGCCGTTGACGAACACGCGGTCGATCCAGCCCTTCATGATGGCGGGGACGGAGAACCACCAGAGCGGAAACTGCAGGATCAGGAGGTCGCACCACAGCAGCTTCTCGATCTCGGCCGTGATGTCGCCGCTGAGTGACTCCTGTTGCAGGTTGTATTTCTGCTCGCGGTCATATTGCAGCCGGTCGGGAAACCGCCGTTCACCAAAATCGTCGGCGGTTGCCACCGGGTTGAACCGCATGGCGTAAAGATCGGAGATCCTGACCGTGTGCCCGAGCGCGGTCAGTTCGGAGACTGACCGCGCCAGCAGCGCGGCGTTGAAGGACTGCGCTTCCTGATGGGCAAAGACGATCAGGACCTTCATCGCGGCCTAGTCCACCGGCTTGAAGCTGAGCGTCGCCGCGTCGGCCTGCATGATCTGCAGCTTCTGGTTGGAGAAGCGGATGCCGGGGCCAAAGCTGATCGGCGCCATCACGCCGGTCTCGACATTCTTGGTCTTCTCCAGCTCGGAGATGGTGCAGGCCCAGGTCAGCTGCTTGCCGCAGCGCTCGATCGCGGCGATCAGGACTTTCGCGGCGGCATAGCCGGTCATGGTGTAACGGTTGATGCCCTTGAACTCGGCTTCCGACACCAGCGGCTTGGCCTTCTCCAGGAACGCCTTGCCGGCGGTGCCCGCGAACGGCTCGACATAGTCGACCGCGTAGATGCCGTCGCCCGCCGGGCCCATCAGCTTCAGCACCGGTTCGATGCGGCCGGGCCAGAAGATGCCGGTCACCGGCTTGATGCTGAGCTTCTCCAGCTCCTTCATCATCGCGATGTTCTCGGCGATGATGCCGCCGGCCAGAAACACCTCGGCACCGGAATCCTTCAGCTGCAGCATGTCGGACGAGAAGTCCTGCTGACCCTTCTTGTAATTGCCGCTGTAGACTACGTTCAGCTTCTTGGCCTTGACCACGGAATCGAAGCCGTCCCGCACGGTGATGCCGTAATCGTCGTCCTGGGTGATCAGGCCCCATTTCTTGCCGGCATTCTTGTCGGCGAGGAAGTTGACGAGGTGGACGATGCCTTCCTCGTAGGACTGGCCGACCACGAACACGTTCTTGCGCGGCGGCTCCCATAAGAATTTCACCGGCGCGACGTCGATCACGGTCGGGATGCCGGATTTCTCCAGCACCGGCATCACCGCGATCGACTGGCCCGAGCCTGAGATGCCGATCATCGCGAACACCTTGTCGACATCGATCACCTTCTTGACGCCCTGGATGGTGCGCGCGGTGACGTAGCCGTCGTCCTCCAGCACATATTTGATCTTGCGGCCGTTGATGCCGCCGGCGGCGTTGGCCTCGGCGATCGCGATCTTGTGGCCGATCGAGGCGGCGACACCGAGCAGCGCCGGCGGGCCGGTCAAGGGCTCGACGTCGCCGATCAGGATCTCGGTGTCGGTGATGCCGGGGTCCGCGGCGCGGGCCGGGCCGATGGCAAGACACGCCGTGGAAAGCAGCAGCGCAGCCGCCGCCAGATGTTTGATCATTGTCTCCTCCTCAGGTGTTGCGTCTTTTTTTGATTAGTAGCGCAGCGGCCAGTGCACCCAGGTCCGCCTGATGTCGTGCCAGGCGCCGACCAGCCCGCGGGGCTGGAAGCGCAGGAACAGGATGATGACGAGGCCGTAGAGCATGCTCTTCAGCTCCTGCGCGCCGGTCGTGAAGCTCGCGTCCAACTGTGCGCTGAACAGGCTAAAGACGAGCCTTGTCGCCTCCGGCAGCAGCACGATCAGGATGGTGCCGAGCACCGCGCCGAGCGCGGAGCCGAGCCCGCCGACGATCAGGATCGCCAGCGCCTCGATCGAGAGCAGGAACGGAAAGCCCTCGACGCTGACGAAGGAGAGATAAATGCCGTAGAGCGCGCCGGCGATGCCGGTGATGAAGGCCGAGGTGACGAAGGCGAACAGCTTGTAGGCATGCAGATTGATGCCCATGACGCGGGCCGCGGTGTCGTTGTCGCGGATCGCGACGAAGGCGCGGCCGACCCGGCTGCGGCGGATGTTGAGGGTCGCGAGCAGAGTCAGAACGGCGATGCCGAGGCAGAGATAGGTAAAGGCCGCATCGCTGTCGAAGCTGATGCCGAAGATTTCCGGCCGCTGCACCTGGATGCCGCGGGCGCCGTTGGTGAGCCAGCGCATCTCCAGGATCACGGTGTTGATGATGAAGGAGAAGGCGAGCGTGGTGATCGCGAGATAGAGCCCCTTGAGCCGCAGCGACGGCGCGCCGACGATCAGGCTGGCCAGCGCCGGCACCACGCCAGCCCCGAGGAAGCCGACCAGCGGCGGCATGTGGTACCTCGAGACCAGCACCGCATAGGCATAGGCGCCGGTGACCAGGAACCCGACATGGCCGAGCGAGATCAGGCCGGTATAGCCGGTCAGGATGTTGAGGCCGAGCGCGCCGGTCACTGTGATCAGGATGATCATCAGGAACGACAGCGCGTAGGAGTTCAGCAGATGAGGGGCCGCGATCAACGCTAGCAGCAGCACCGCCGACCACAGCCAGACCGGCGGGGAATCGATCAGCGCGACCAGTTCGCCATAGCTCTGCTTGTAGTCGCCGGTGCGCATCACACCCTCTCGATGTCCCGTTCGCCGAAGATGCCGAACGGGCGGACCATCAGTACAACGATGATCATGGCAAAGCCCGCGACCTCCTTCATGCCGGAGCCGACATAACCGCCGGCGAGGTTTTCGGTGATCCCGATCAGCAGGCCGCCGAGGCCGGAGCCGAGCACGGCGTCGAGGCCGCCGAGGATGGTGGCCGGAAACGCCTTCAGCCCGAGCTGGAACATCGCCGGCGAGAGGTCATAGGACAGCGCGAAGAACACGCCGCCGATCCCGGCGATCACTGAGGACGCGGCCCAGGCCAGCGCATGCACGCGGGTCGCGCTGATGCCCATCAACAGCGCGGTGCGGTCGTCGGCCGCGACCGCACGCATCGCGACGCCGACCTTGCTGTAGCGGAAGAACGCCCAGATCGCGGCCAGCAGCAAAAGTAGCGTCGCGATGACGGCAAGCTGGCCGGTGCGCACGCCGATGCCGCCGAGATGCACGATGCCGCGGCCCATGCCGATATCGAGCCCGTGCGGATAGGCGTCCCAGATGAAGTTGATTGCCGAGCGCAGGATCACCGCGAGCCCGATCGTCACCATCACGGTCGCGAATACCGGCTCGCCCAGCATCGGCCGCATCACGAAGCGCTCGATGATGAGGCCGAGCAGGATCGCGGCGAAGATTGCTCCCAATGCGACGACGAACACATTGCCGCTGACCGTGGTCGAGATGGTCCAGGCGATATAGGCTGTGATCATGGTCATCTCGCCCTGCGCGAAATTGACCAGCCCGGTCGACTTGTAGATCACCGCAAAGCCCATCGCGATCAGGCCGTAGATCGCACCGATCGCGAGCCCCGAGATCAGGAGCTGGATGAGATACTGCATTCAGCCCTCCGCCCGGTAGATGATGGCGAGCTCCCGCGCGAACTTCTTTTCGATCATGGCGCGGCGCACCTTCTGCGTGGCGGTCAATTCGCCGTCGTCGTGGTCGAGTTCTTTCTCGAGGATGGCGAAGCGCCTGATGTTCTCGACCCGGGCGAAGCGCTTGTTGGTCTCGCCAACGATACGCTCGACCAGTTCGTTGACCTCCGGAAGCTGCGACAGCGACTTGTAGTTGGTGTAGGCCAGCGCCCGGTCGCGGGCCCAGCGGCCGACATTGTCGTAGTCGACCTGGACGATGGCGCCGAGATACTTCTTGGCTTCGCCGACCACGATCGCTTCCTTGATGAATTCGGAATCCTTCAGCGCGTTCTCGATCTCGGACGGCGTGATGTTCTTGCCGCCGGCGGTGATGATGATCGCCTTCTTGCGGTCGACCACGGCGATCTCGCCATTGTCGAGGACGTCAATGATGTCACCGGTGCGTAGCCAGCCGCCCGTCTCCAGCGAAGCCGTCGAGGCCTTCTCGTCGAGGAAGTAGCCCTTGAAGACGCCGGGGTTGCGCAACAGGATCTCGCCGTCGCTGTCGAGTTTCCATTCGGTCTGCGGCAGCGGCACGCCGCAGCCGCCGATCCGGTGATGGCTTGCGGTCTGGATGAAGGCGACGCCGCCGCTTTCGGTCAGGCCATAGCCCTGTGACACCGGCCGGCCGATGATGTCGAAGAAGCGCAGCGTCTCCGGCGAGATCGAGGCGCCGGCGCAGAGCCGATGACGACTGGTCGCGAAGCCGAGATGGCGCTGTAGATTGCGGAACATCAGGAGATAGAGCAGGCCGTAGGCGGCGCGATCGAGCCAGTTGTCCTTCCCGGCCTGCCGGCGATCCGACAGCGTGCGACCCCAGGCGAGGCAGGCCTTGGTAAAGCCCTGCCGCAGCCGGCCGCTCTCGCCGAGCCGGAACAGGAAGCCCTGCTGCAGTTTCTCGTAGATGCGGGGCACGCCGACGAAGAAGGTCGGCGCGATTTCGCGGATGTTGATCGCGACCGTGTCGATCGATTCGGCGAACGAGACGGTGCCGCCGAGCACCAGATGCGTCACCGTGCCGTAGCAGCGCTCGGCGACGTGGCACAGCGGCAGGTAGCTCACCGCCTCGAACGGCTTGTCGGCGATGCCGACGGCTTTGGCATAGGCATAGGCGGCGTAGACCAGATTGCGGTGGGTCAGCATCGCGCCCTTGGGCGGGCCGGTCGTGCCCGAGGTGTAGACGAGGATGCAGACATCGTCGGGCGCGCTTTGGCTGATCAAACGATCGAGCGTGGCGTCTGCCTCCGGGTTTACCTCGGCGTAGGCTTTGCCGCGCTCGCAGAGTGCAGCGAACGACATCAGTTCCGATTGCCGGTAATGCCGCAGGCCCTTCATGTCGATGCAGACAATGGCCTCGAGATCCGGCAGGCCGCCATTGTTGGCCATCGCGCCGAGCACCTTGTCGGTCTGTTCCTGATCGCCGGTGACGACGATCCGGGCGCCCGAATGCTTGACGATGTATTGCAGTTCGACCCAGGGATTGGTCGGATAGATGCCGACCGCGACGGCGCCGATCATCTGGATGCCGAGATCGGCGTAAAACCATTCCGGTGTGTTTTCTCCGGCGATGGCAACGCGGTCGCCGGGCTTGATGCCGAGCGAGAGCAGGCCGAGTGCGACCGCGCGCGCGGTCTCGTAATAGTGCCGCCAGGAATAGGGAGTCCAGATGCCGTAGTCCTTCTCGCGCAGCGCCAGCGCCTCGCCATGCATGGCGGCGCGCTGCCGCAGCAATTGCGGGATGGTGATGGAAGCATTCTCAAGCACGGCCTGGAACGTATCGGCGTTCGTTGCCGGCGGGTTGCGCGGCGTGCTCGCCTGCAGCGGCGGGTGAGCGGTGCGGAGGCTGTCCATCGTCGACATCACGCGCCCACCTTCATCGCCTCAGTACGCTGGCCGCCAAGATAGGCCTCCGCGACGGCGGGATCGCGCCTGACCTCGTCGGGCGTGCCTTCGGCGATCTTGCGGCCGAAATTCAGCACATGGACACGGTCGGAGATGTCCATCACGATGCGCATCTCATGCTCGATCATCACGACGGTGATGCCGAGCTCGTCGCGGATGTCGAGCACGAAGCGCGCGATGTCCTCGGTCTCCTCCTGGTTCATGCCGGAGACCATCTCGTCGAGCAGCAGCAGTTTCGGCTCGCAGGCGAGCGCGCGGGCAAGCTCGACGCGCTTCTGCTGGCCGTAGGACAGCGTGCCGACCACCGCGTCCCTGATATGCTCGATCTCGAGGAATTCGATGATGTGCTCGACCCGCTGCCGCGCCGCGATCTCCTCCTTGCGGGTGCGGCCGAAGAACACCACGGCATCGAGCACGGTCGAGCGCAGATGGGTGTGGCGGCCGGTCAGGATGTTCTCGACCACAGTGCCGTGCTTGAACAGCGCCAGATTCTGGAAGGTGCGGCCGATGCCGACGGCCGCGAATTTCCAGGGAGAAATGGTCGCAAGGTCAATGCCGTCGAAGGTGATACGGCCGTCGCTCGGCCGCAGCACGCCCGAGATCATGTTGAACAGCGTGGTCTTGCCGGCGCCGTTCGGGCCGATCACGCTGCAAATCTCGCCCGAGCTGACTTGAAGGCTGACATCGGTGACCGCCTGCAGGCCACCGAAGCGTTTTGACAGGTTCTCGATCGCAAGCAGCACGGTCACGACAGCCACCGCTTGCGGCGCTTGTAGTGCTTGACGTCGCGCAGGCTCTTGCGGCCGGCGGAGGAGACGCCGAGGTAGAACTCCTGGACGTCCTCGTTGGCGCTGAGCTTTTTTGCCGTACCGTCGAGCACGACGCGGCCGGTCTCCAGGATGTAGCCGTAGTCGGCAATATCGAGCGCCCGCTGCGCGTTCTGCTCGACCAGCAACACCGTCATCTTCAGCTCGTCGCGCAGCCGAACGATCACCTCATAGATGCGGTCGATGATCAAGGGCGCGAGGCCGAGCGACGGCTCGTCGAGCGCCAGCAGCACGGGATCGGTCATCAAGGCGCGGCCGATTGCGAGCATCTGCTGCTCGCCGCCGGACATGTAGCCCGCGATCTGGTCGCGCCGCTCATGCAGCCGCGGGAACAGCGCAAACACCTTGTCGCGCCGCTCGCGTGCCTCGGCGCCGGTCCTGGTATAGCCGCCCATCTGCAGGTTCTCGTCGATGGTCAGCGCCGCGAACACGCGGCGGCCCTCCGGCACCTGCACGATGCCGCGGCGGACCAGCTCGTCCGGCGCAAGATGATGCACCTCGTCGCCCCGGAAGCGGATGCTGCCGTTCTCGATCACGCCTTCCTCGGTGTAGAGGATGCCGGACATCGCCTTCAGCAGCGTCGACTTGCCGGCGCCGTTGGAGCCGAGCAGGGCGACGATGTTGCCCTCGGGCACCGCGATCGAGACGTCGCGGATCGCCTCGATCGCGTTGTCGTAGACGATGCGGATGTTGCGGAATTCGAGCAGGCCGTCCCGCGCCGGCGCAGTGAGCGGCGCTGCTTGCGGCGTCGGATGCGGGATGGTCGTCGGCATCTTGCTCAGACCCGGGCGGCCGCGAGATGCGGCCGTGCGGCGAGGATCGCATCGGTGACGATCTTGGCGGTCTCGGCGCAAGCCTGGGTGCCGCCATTGCCATATTGCTTCACCGCGTCGCCGACGCACCACAGGCCTTCGATGCCGGTCTCGCGCGGCAGGTCGTAACCGGCGCAGCTGCGTTGCGCCGGCCAGTCGTCGCGCATCACGCGGATCGACAGGATTTTCGCCTGGTCGAAATTCGCGAACTGCTCGCGAAGATCCTCGAGCGCCAGCGCGACCTCGGCATCGGAATCGAAATCGCCGAGCGCCGGCACCGGCACGGCATAGGCGACATAGAGGTGCCAGCCGGGTGGCGCCAGTTCCGGACAGGTCGCGGAAAGGTTCGCCATGTTGCAGAGCCGGCGCGTCTTGCCGAAGGTGACGATGCCGGGATGGTTGATCAGCGGCTCGCGGCTCGCGACATTGATGACGATGTTGGCAGCCGGGCGAAGGTCGTTCTTCACCTTGGCGATATAATCCGCTGGGAACGCCTCCTTGCCGGCCAGTGAGACGGTGGCCTTCGGGCCGGCGTTGCTGATGACGAGATCGGTGTCGATCCGTACCTTCTCGCCGTTCCTGAGCACAGTGACGCCATCGACCTTGCCATTGGATGTGTGGATCGACGTCGCGGGCGTGCCGAGCCAGATGTCGCCATTGCGCCTGATGGCGGTGCCGAGGCTGTTCCAGACGCCGATCGTGCCTTGCGGGCAGAAGCCGAACTTCTTGAAGGCGCCCTTGCTGGTGAAATAGGTCAGGAAGGCGCGGGCCGGCAGCTCGGCCGCGTTGCAGGCGAAGATCGCCGCGCAGAGGTTGCGGAACAGCGCGTGCACCGTGGCGTTGCTGGTGTAGCCCTTCAGCCAGTCCTCGGTCGATTGCCGTCCGTCGGGCAGATTGCCGGAGCGGGCATCGGCGAATTTCTCCAGGATGCGCGAAGCCTGTTTGGTCAGTTGACCGAGCAGTAGCGACCAGCCGCCGCGGCCGACGTCGATCACCTTGCCGTCGATGAAGAACGAACTCGCGGGCTCCGGCGCGCGGATGTCGAGCGGCGCGCCGACGGTGTGGAAGGTTTCCTCGAACACGCCGCCGAACTCGATCGCGATCGCGCCGATATTGACCTTGAAGCCGTCGATCTCCTCGGTCGAGGCCCGTCCGCCGAGCCGGTCTTTGTCGTCGACGACGAGCGTATGCAGCCCGCCATGGGCGAGCCGCGCCGCGGCGCACAGCCCGCCGGCACCGGCACCGATCACGACAGCATCGACCTTCTGAGAATCCACGCGCAACCTCCCTCGATGCCGCCGGGTTGGTCCCGGCGTGCGCAATCTGCTTGCTTGATGACGGGCACGATAATATAATCCGACCGGTCGTTCAAATTATTTTTTGACGCAGGTCGCCGATGCCGCGAGCGATGGAAGAGTTCTGGTGGATGGCGCCCGCAAGGGGGAGGAGCGCGCGGGGCGGCGGTAGTATAGAGAGACGGCGGCCGCCCGATTCCGGCGGTGCCGATGGTGCACGAGAGAGACTGTAATGGCGCGGACGCGCTCGGAAAATTACGACGAGATCCAGCAGCGCATCCTCACCACCGCCTGCGGCCTGTTCGCGCGGCAGGGCTATATGCGTGCCTCGATCGCGGACCTTGCCGATGCCTGCAAGCTGTCGCGCGGCGCGCTGTACCATTATTTCGACTCGAAGGAAGCGATCCTGTTCGCGATCCTCGATGCGCATATCCGCGAGATGATCGCCGATGTCGAGGCCGCGATGGCCGACAAGACCGCGACGCTGGAGCAGTTCCGCGCCGCGATCCAGGCCATCGTGGCGCTCAACGCGCGCTCGAGCGACGAGCAGCGCGTGATCCTCAACGACCTCTCGTTCCTCGGCGAGACCGAGCAAGATGCGATCAAGGCGCTGGAGCGCCAGCTAGTCGATACGGTCTCGGATCTTCTGGTCAAGCTCGACAAGGAAGGCAAGATCGTCAAGCGGACCAAGAAGATCTACAGCATGATGCTGTTCGGCATCCTGAACTTCAGCCACACCTGGTACGACCCGAAGGGCGGGATCGATCCTGGGGAATTCGCCGACATGGTGGTGGATCTGTTCCTGTACGGTTTCACCATGCCGGTGCCGGCGAAAGACGCGCGGCCGCTGCGGCAGCGCGCCTGAGTTTGTCGCGGCTGGCGACGATCTTCATCACCTCATCTGCACATCATTGTGAAGGCGCGACCCTATCCCAAGCGTAACGCGCGCACGCCGCGCTGCGTAGTCAGCCACGAACGCCGCAACAGCGGCCGATGATGGCATCGCACCGAGGGAAGAAACATCCGCATGAATTTGTCGTTCAACATCGCCGAGCAAGGCGAGGGGTCTTATCGTCCGCTCGCGATCCTGCGCTGGGTCATGGTTGTGATCTTCGTGTCGTTCGGCATGCAGAAGTTCACGCTGCAATCCGCCCAGGGCATCGTGCAGTTCATCAGCAACAGCCCGTTCATTTCGTGGCTATCGGTGTTTGGCCTCCGGGGCGAGGCCTATGTGCTTGGCGTGGCCGAATTCGGCATCGCCGTGCTGCTTGCCGCCGGTGCGTTCAACCCGCTCCTGTCCGCGATCGGTTCGCTGATGGGCGTCATCACCTTCGCCATCACGTGGTCGTTCTTCTTCACGACGCCCGGGGTGGTCAAATGGAGCCTGTCGACCGACCCGATGGCCTGGAACCTGGCCGGCGAGTTCCTGTTCAAGGACATTGTGCTGCTCTGCGTCTGCCTCGTGCTGCTGTTGGCGTCGTTGCCGCGGTCGATCGTCCGATCGCGCGCCGCATAGTCTCGCACCGCGCGATCAATGGTTAAGCCATGCTTAATCAGGCAGCGCGCGCATCCGGCATCTGGAACCGGACAATTCGCCGCAGGCCGCCATGTCTTGTCACTCGAATCCAATAGGCCTATGCAACCGTTGATTGACGAACTTAAGAAACGGTTCCCGGTTGGGAGCGGAATGTGACGAAGTCAGACATATCGACGGTCGGCCCGGCACGTGCTGGTTCCATCTTCCTGTCCAAGCACGCTCCCGACATTTTCAAACGTCCCTCGTTTTTTTTCGATTGCAGTTCCCGCACCGTGGCTGGAGTGGGAGGGCGGTCGCGAGCGCGGTTCCCGGCACTGATCGCCGGGACTGCAATCGGGCCGCCCCTTCCCCGCCCGCCGGGGCAGGGCACAACACGCGCAATCGTGAATTCGGACGCACAGGTTCCATCGCTTAAGATCGCGATGTCGCCATCTCTCGATGGCTGAACAGGTCCGCCCGCGGGTCGAACCGCAACATCGTCCCGATTTTGTTCTTCATGAGACGTCTTCGTTCCTTATGAGACCATCGCTCTCCGTCCGGATCGCGGCCGTCCTGTTTGCCGTCGCTGCTGGCTTGCTTGCGGTGGCACGCGCGGATTCGGACATGGATGCGCAGATCAGGGATATCGTCACGACCGAGCTTGCGCCGACCGCGACCGCGACCGATCCGGGCGGCCTCGCCGCGGCGGTCTATGCCGGCGGCCAGATCACCTTCTTCAACTACGGTTTCGCTGACGCGGCGGCGAGGCGGCCGGTCACCCCCGACACGCTGTTCAACCTCGCCTCGCTGCGCAAGCTGTTCGAGGCGACGCTGGTCGCGCTCGGCACCAAGCGCGGCGAATTGCGGCTGGACGATCCGGTTGCGAAGTATCTGCCCGAGCTCAACGGCGACTACATCAGCCGCGTCACGATCGGCGAACTCGTCGCTCACACGTCTGGCCTGCTGCTGCCGACCGACCACCCGCCATGGCCGAATGAAACTTTCAGCCGCGATTAGTTCATCGCGATGCTCAATGCATGGACGCCACCGGCAGGGGAGCAGCCCGGCGAGCAGCGGATCTACAGCCATGCCGGCTATGTGCTGCTGCAGCTGGTTCTGGAGCAGCGCTATCGCATGCCGATCGCGACGTTGATCGAGAGCCGCATCCTCAAGCCGCTCGGCATGACATCGACCTTCGTTCCGGATCGCAGCCAAGACAGCCGCGCGTCGATGGCGCTCGCGATCATGCAGCGCA
This sequence comes from Bradyrhizobium sp. th-b2, assembly GCF_000426785.1. Taxonomy (NCBI): domain Bacteria; kingdom Pseudomonadati; phylum Pseudomonadota; class Alphaproteobacteria; order Hyphomicrobiales; family Nitrobacteraceae; genus Bradyrhizobium; species Bradyrhizobium sp. th-b2. Next base: position 120,792 of record NZ_AUGA01000019.1, on the reverse strand, counting down.
TGGTGCAGGGTTACGCCCATAACGGCACGCCGATCGGTCCGCCGGGCAACCAGCAGAGCTATTACGACTTTCCGGGCACCGGCCAGATGTTCTCCTCCGCGCGCGATCTCGGCATCCTGCTGCGCGCCTGTCTCGACAACGCGGTGATCGATCCCGAACTGCGCGCGGCATTGCAGATGACCGAGCGCGAGAGCTTTCGCGTCGATGCGAAGTTCGGGCAGGCGATGGCGTGGGAGCATGTGCGGCTCGATGACGTCACCGTCATCGACAAGCCGGGCGGGCTCAACAATGCCTCGGCCTATGTCGGCCTGGTGCCCGCGCGCCGGCTCGGCATCGTGCTGCTCGCCAATCGCGGCGACTATCCGCACGAGATCGCGCGCTACAAAATCCTTTCGGCACTCGCGCGATTGTAATCGCGTTGCGTAGCAATCCGGTGACACGGCTCGCGCAGCCGCGGCAGAGGATGCATGCGAAATTGTGATGGCGCGGCATCCTGATCGGCTGTATAAGCCAGTAGCTTCTTCTCCATTTTGAAGAGGCTGATATGACCGAACTGCATCCTGATCTGCACAATTGGCTTTCGCAGCAGCCGCACGGCCTGCGAACCTTCAGGACCTTCCAGCAAAAACTTGAAACCTTGAGCAAGGACGACCCGGAGCAACGCGGCGTTTGCCGGCTGCTGAGCGGTCTCGTCGGCAATTACGTCGAAACCTTCGACGAGGAACCGCTGCCGGTGGCGGTCGCCGACCGCGCCTATGGCCGGCTGCTCGACCTCGTCGCAAGCCTTGATCTCAAGGGAAATTCCGACCGGCGGCTGGCCGACATCAACCGCATCGCGGCGTGCGATCTGCTGAACTGATCGGGCCTTGTCTTGAGCATGATCTCCGCGCAAACGCTCCGCGTTTGTCGCGAGGGAAAACCGCTTCACACTTTTCCGGATCATGTTCTAGCGCCGCGCCGCGCCGCGGCGAGCTCGCGATAGAGCGCAGCATAGCGGCCAGCACGATTGTGCCAGGAGACGTCGGTGGCCATGCCGGCCTGCTGCAGCCGGCGCCAGGTCACCTTGTCGTTGAACAAGAGGTTTGCCTTGCGCAAGCCGCGCGCGAGCGCGTCCGAGGTGAGGGGCGCGAACTTGACGCCGGTCGCCGCTTCGCCGGTGACCGTGGCTTCGTCGAAGTCGAGCACTGTGTCGGCGAGGCCGCCGACATTGGCGACAACAGGCACGGCGCCGTAGCGCAGCGCGCACAGCTGGGTAAGGCCGCATGGCTCGAAGCGCGACGGCACCGCGAGCGCATCGGCGCCGGCCTGGATCAGATGCGCCAGCGTCTCGTCATAGCCGATCACGACTCCGATCCGCCCGGGATTGTCCTGCGCCAGCGCCGCGTAGCGATCCTGCAGATCGCGATCGCCGCTGCCGAGCAGCGCGAGCTGGATGCCTTCACCGAGCAGTGTCGGGATGTTCTCGAGCAGCAGGTCGAGGCCCTTCTGCCAGGACAACCGGCTGATGACGCCGAGCAGCATCGCATCCGGCGCCGGATCAAGGCCGAACCGCTGCTGCAGCGCCGCCTTGTTGGCCGCGCGCGCTGCCGGCTGCCCGGCGCTGTAACGCGCAACGATGGCCGGATCGGTGGCCGGATTCCACACCGTGATGTCGATGCCGTTGAGGATGCCGCTCAGCACGTCGGCGCGTTCGCGCAACAGGCCGCCGAGCCCCATGCCGCCTTCGTCGCTCTGGATCTCCTGCGCGTAGGTCGGCGACACCGTGGTGATGCGGTCGGCGAATTGCAGGCCAGCCTTCAGCAGGCTGATGGTGCCGTAATATTCGACGCCGTGCAGCGCATAGGCCTCGCCCGGCAGGCCGAACGTCGTCAGCATGTCCGGCGAGAACTGTCCCTGATAGGCGAGGTTGTGCACGGTCATCACCGTGCCCGGCCGCGGTCGTCCGCCATAGTGCAGATAGGCCGGCGCGAGGCCCGCCTGCCAGTCATGGGCATGCACGATGTCGGGCACGAAGGTCTCGATTGCTCCCTGGCCGATCTCGGCCGCCATGCGCGACAGCGCCGCAAAGCGGATACCGTTGTCGGGCCAGTCGCGTCCGTCGGGACCGACATAGGGATTGCCCGGGCGGGCATAGAGATGCGGCGCGTCGAGCGCGAGGAGATCGAGGCCGTCATGCATACCACCGAGCACGCGGACCGGCCCGCCATAAAATTCCGGCCAGTGCAGCAGCGTCTCTGCCGAGGCCAGCGCTTTCAGCATATCGGGATAGCCAGGCACCAGCGTCCGCGTTGTGACGCCGTGCTCGTTGAGCGCCGCCGGCAGCGCGCCGACCACGTCGGCGAGGCCGCCGGTCTTAACGATCGGGTAGACTTCCGAGGCGACCGCGAGGACGCGGATGGGTGTCATGTCCCGAGCCTGTCGATCATCGACTGGGTGATCAAGGTGACGCCCTGTTCGGTGGTGCGGAAGCGCTTGCCGTCGAACTCGGGATCCTCGCCGACCACGAGCCCCTCCGGAATCCGCACCCCGCGATCGATCACGACGTTCTTCAGCTGTGCGCCACGGCCGACATTCACATAGGGCATGATCACCGCGTTCTCGATATTGGCGTAGGAATTGACGTGGACGCCGGTGAACAGCAGCGAGCGGCGCAGCGCCGCGCCGGAGATGATGCAGGCGCCCGAGACCAGCGAGGTCACTGCCTGGCCGCGCCGTCCGTCCTCGTCATGGACGAATTTCGCTGGCGGCGTGATCTCGGCATAGGTCCAGATCGGCCATGCGCGATCGTAGAGGTCAAGCTCCGGCACCACGTCGGTGAGATCGATGTTGGCGGCCCAATAGGCGTCGACGGTGCCGGCGTCCCGCCAATAGGCGCGAGGATCGTCGCCGGAGCGGACGCAGGAATCGTTGTACTGATGCGCGATCGCGCGGCCGTGTTTCACGATGTAGGGGATGATGTCCTTGCCGAAATCGTGCGACGAGTTCGGGTCGGCGGCATCGCGGCGCAATTCGTCGAACAGGAATTCCGAATTGAACACATAGATGCCCATGCTGGCGAGCGACTTGTCTGGTTTGCCCGGCATCGGCGGCGGATCGGCCGGCTTCTCCAGGAAGGACTGGATCAGGCCGTTCTCGTCGATGTGCATGATACCGAAGCCGCTGGATTCCGCCCGCGGCATTTCCAGGCAGCCGACGGTGACGTCGGCGCCGCTCTCGACATGCTGCTTCAGCATGATCTCATAGTCCATCTTGTAGACGTGGTCGCCGGCCAGCACCAGGATGTACTTGGTGCCGTGCGCCTCGATGATGTCGATGTTCTGATAGACCGCATCCGCTGTGCCGACATACCACATCGTCTCCGAGACGCGCTGGCTTGCGGGCAGGATATCGAAGCTCTCGTTTCGTTCCGGGCGGAAGAAGTTCCAGCCGCCTTGCAGATGCCGGATCAGGCTGTGCGCCTTGTACTGGGTCGCCACCGCGATGCGGCGGATGCCGGAATTCACCGCATTGGAAAGCGCGAAATCGATGATGCGGGACTTGCCGCCGAAATAGACCGCCGGCTTGGCACGGCGGTCAGTGAGCTCCAGCAATCTGCTGCCGCGTCCGCCGGCCAGCACGAAGGCGAGGGCGTGACGCGACAATGGTTCATTTCCGACGGATCTCATGGTCATCCTCCCAGAACTTCAGGCCGCCAAGGCTTCAGACTGTCAAGGCTTCAGGCGCGGCCCCGCTGCCTTCTCTTGTCCGGAAGGCCTGCCAACGGGGCCGATGGGGAACGTAGCAAGGCGCCCCGGTTGAGCAAAGCGGGATGGCCGGTTTTCGTTCCGTGGATTTCAGCTCCCGGGCAGCGGGGTTGCGACTTGGTTAAGCCTATTGACGACGCGTGAATTCGGCCTAGAGCAGGCCTGCCGATTTTCCTGCCCAGGCCAGCATTCCATGACCCTTGCTTCCGTCACGCCCCAGACCATCCGCACAACATTGCTGCTGCGCCAGGAGATCGCGCTGCTCGACGTCAGGCATGAGGCGCAGTTCGCCACCGGCCATCCGCTGTTCGCCGCCAACATGGCGGCCGGCCGGATCGCGCTCGAAGCCGAGCTGCGATTGCCGCGCAAGGATGTGCCGATCATTCTCTACGATGACGGCGAGGGGCTGGTCGCCACCGCGGCCGACCGGTTGCGGGCGCTCGGCTACAGCAACGTCGCTGCGCTCGCGGGTGGCCTCGAGGCCTGGAAGGCGGCCGGCTACGAGATGTTCGAGGACGTCAATTCCTACGCCAAGGCGTTCGGCGAGCTGGTCGAGTCGCGCAGGCATACGCCCTCGCTGAGTGCCGACGAGGTCGCCGCGCTGATATCTGACAAGGCCAACATCGCGATCCTCGACGTCCGCCGCTTCGACGAATATGCCACCATGAACATCCCGGGCTCGGTCAGCGTGCCCGGTGCCGAGCTGGTGCTGCGCGCCGGTGGCGCGGCGCCCGATCCCGACACCACCATCATCGTCAACTGCGCCGGCCGCACCCGCTCGATCATCGGGACGCAGTCGTTGATCAATGCCGGGCTGCCCAACAAGGTGCGGGCGCTGCGCAACGGAACGATCGGCTGGACGCTCTCCAGGTACGATCTCGAGCACGGCGCCGGCACGCGCGGCGATATCGGGCCGTTCGAGGGTGCCGCCGACAACGCGCGTGACGTTGCCTACCGCGCCGGTGTCCGCCACATCGGCATGAGTGAACTTGCCGCGTTGGAGCAGGACGCACAGCGCACGCTTTATCGCTTCGACGTGCGCGACGCCGAGGAATACGCGGCGGGTCACCTGGCCGGCTTCCGCCATTATGCCGGCGGCCAGCTGGTGCAGGAGATCGATATGGCGGCTCCCGTGCGCGGCGCGCGCATCGTGCTGAGCGACGACAGGAGCATCCGCGCAGACATGACGGCGTCCTGGCTCGCGCAGATGGGCTGGGAGGTTTACGCGCACGAAGGCGGCTATGACGGCCCGCTGGAAAAGGGACCGCCGCGCGTCGTGCCAAGGCCCGATCCTGCGCACCGCTACCGTCGTCCCTATGAAGGCACCGACGTCGCGGAGCAGGCGATGCAGGCCTATCTCGATTGGGAATACGGCCTGGTCGAGCAGCTGCGCCGCGACGGCACGCACGGGTTTTATGTGATCTAGCGCATGGTGTGAGAGAGTTTCCGTCATGCCCGGGCTTGGCCCGGGCATCTAGGTCTTGGCTTCCGCACAAGAAAGACGTGGATGGCCGGGCGCAGGCGAGCGGAAGCGACGCCGTTCTTCGAACGGCTATGCCCGGCCATGACGAGTCTTGTGGCCACTACGGCAGCGCGACCGGCGTCAGCGTGAACGGGCCGGGGTCCTTCCCCTTGTTGTCGCCGATGATGTAGGACAGCTTGCCTTCGGCGATCCAGCCAGTGCCGCCGATCGCGGTCACCGAAACTGGCTCGGCGAGGCCGTCCTTGATGGTGTCGATCTCGGCCTGGTCGCCCTTGACAGTGACCTTGTCGAGCTTGCCGTTGCCTTCGATCAGCAGCAGGCCGCCGCCATGGGCACGCAGCGCGTCGGCATGGTCGAGCGGCCGCGACGGCTTCAGCTCGGTCACCGCGCCGGCCTTGCCGTCCTTCATCTCGATCTTGAACAGCTTTGCCGGAATGAAGGTCGTGACATAGAGGTTGCCGTCGGCGCCGATCGCGATGCCGTCGAGCCCGACGCCGTCCTTGGCCGGCGCGAGCTGCGGGTCGGTGGCGAAGGTCGCGAGCGCCGTGCCGCTCGGCTTCAGGCTGTAGACGATCGGCGTGAAGGAATCGCTGACATAGGCGGTGCCGTCGGCGCCGACCACGATGTCGTTGCAAAGCGATTTCGGATCGCTTAGGGCAAAGCTGCCCTTCGGCGCACCGCTCTTGAGATCGAAGGTTTTTAGCCAGGCGCCCTTGGTCTCGCTGGGACCTGCGACACCGAAGCCAGAGATGTCGTTGGAGCAGACATAGAGCGTTCCACTTTTCTCGTCGGCGAGCACGCCGAGCGTCGAGCGGCTGTCGCCGGCACCGGGCTTGACCAGCTGCTCGGCCTTGCCGCCCGCGATCTTCGTCACACCGCCCTGATTGAAGCTGCCGACGTAAAGCGTGCCGTCGGAGGTCGAGGTCACGCTCTCCGGGAAACTCTTGTCGGGCACGCCGACCGGAGCCGTTTCGGCGCGGGCTGCGCCGGCCGCGCCGAGGGCGAGGATGATGGCCGTCGCGCTGAGCAGCGATGCGCGGCGGATATTGAGCGAGTCTCCCTTCGCGCGCGGGCATGCCGCTTCGCCATTGTTCTTTATCATCATCGCGTTTCCTCAATGAGCCTGGTTGGACCAGGCAGGAGTTCTTTAGGCGATCGTCTCCGGTCGATGCTTATTGGTTGCAGGGTTCCCGACCGGATTTGTTCACCCGCCTGCCTTGTCGCTTTCGATATATACGATAGTATATAGCGCAAGGGAAGCTGCGGAGAGGGAAGCCGCGATGGCGGGAGGGCGCGTCATGGAACGAGAGTTCGCAGCGCAGCACCGGTGCTTGTGTTGCGACGGCGTCATCGACGGTCTCGCCGACGATGCGGTGATCGGATTCGATGCACGGATCGGCCTGTTCACCGATGAGTGTGCGTTCGTCTGCGACGAATGCACCGCGAGCCTGATCGCGGCCGCAGCAGGGCGCAGGCAGGAGGAGGTTCGGCGGAAGTCGTAAGGCGAGATAATTCCATCCCGTCATTGCGAGCCACCGGGTCGCGCGAACGCGCGCCCGATGACGGGCTCCACGAAGCAATCCATCTATCCGCGAGCGTGTGGATAGATGGATTGCTTCGTCGTTTCACACCTCGCAATGACCGAGGAACCGCGTACTCAGTCCGCAGCGAACGCGTCGTAGACCAGTTTCCGGAACGCCGGTGTGATGCGCTGGCGTTCGTTCTGGGTCTGCTCGAGCATGATGTAGATCATGTCGAGTTTCGGATCGACGCCGAAATAGGTGCCGCTGCCGCTGTCCCATTTCAATTCGCCGATCGAGCCCGGCGGCGGCGGCTTGGCAATGCCGGGATCGGTGCGCACTGCGATGCCGTAGCCATAGCCGAAGCCGTCGCCGGGGAAATACCAGTAATCGCGGCCGACGCCGGAGCCCGGCCCGATATGGTCCGTCGTCATGGTCTTGAAGGCTGTGGGGCTCAGATAGCGCCTGCCGTCGAGCTCACCGCCGTTGAGCAGCATTTGAGCGAAACGTGCATAGTCGAGAATGGTCGAGACCAGGCCGCCGCCGCCGGACTCCCACTCCGGGTGCGCGCGCCGATCGCGCTCGCCGTCGATCAGGATCGTATCCGTCGGCAGCGGCTCGGCGAGCCGCGTCCGTTCGGTCTCCGCATCGAGCACGTATCTGGTGTCGTTCATCTTCATTGGATCGAAGATGCGCTCCTTCTCGAATTGATAGTGCGTCTTGCCCGAGACGATCTCGATGACGCGGCCGAGCACGTCGGTGGAATGGCCATAGCGCCACAGCGTGCCAGGCTGCCGCGACAGCGGCAGCTTGGCCAGCCGCGCGGCGAACTCCTTGTTGTCGAATTGCCCGTCGAACAGATGTCCTTCGTGGTAGATTTTCTGGATCCAGTCGGCGCCGATATATTCGTAGGTGATGCCCGAAGTGTGCCGCATCAGATCCTCGATGGTGACCGGGCGGATCGGCGGCACTAGCTCCACCTTGGCCGGATCGTTTCCGCCATCGGGTTCGATCGCGACCTTCACGTCGGCGAACGCCGGGATGTATTTCGACAATGGGTCCTGCGGCGACAATTTGCCTTCGTCGACCAGCATCATCGCGGCGGTGTTGGTGATCGGCTTGGTCATCGAATGCAGCGCAAACATCGTATCCGGCCGCATCGGCGATTTGGTCGTGACGTCGCGATAGTCGAAGGCTTTCAGATAGACCTGCTTGCCGTGCTGCTGGATCAGGATGACGGCGCCGGGAATTTTTCCGGTCGCAACTTCGTTGTTGAAGAATGCGGTGATGCGTTCGAGCTTCTCCGGCGACGGGGCAGGGGCATCGGCGGCGCGCGCCGCGCCTGATGTGACAAGCGCAAGACAGCCCATTGCAAGACACAAATTCGCGGTCACTGCCTTCCGAAGCGTCCGCACGTCAATGTGGACTGCCCGATCATACCCGCATGACATTGAAAAAGCCTGCCCCTGCCTGATGCCTTGAACGCCGGCGTTTTGGCACGAGCGCTCCCGCGCATCATAATCATTTTCGGGCGAGTTTATTCCCTGACGATGATCGAAATTTACACAATTTGCGTGGCGCCGACTGGCGTGCGCACCGCATTCGACAGCACCTGCAGCGCCTGGCTCAGTTCGGCGCGGTTGCGCGCGGCGCCGAGCGACACGCGCAGGCCGCGCGGCGCCGCATTGCCCACCGCAAAGGCATCTTCGCCGACCACGGCGAGGCCGTTGCGCATCAGATGCGACAGCAGGTCGGTGCCGTCGAAATGCTTTGAGAGCGGTATCCAGAGATGATGGCTCGCCGGCCGCGCCGCATAGGCGACGCCCTTAAGGAAGCGGCCGGCAAGCTGCTGGCGCGCCGCTGCCTCGTTGCGGATGGCGCGGATGACCTCGGTGGCGACGCCGGAGCGCAGCCATTGCGTGACCAGCGCGACCATCAGCGATGGCGGCATCTGCATGGTGGCCTGCATGCTGGCGCGCATGCGCTGTTCGGCGGCGGCGTCGGGCGCGACGAGATAGGCGACGCGCAATGCGGGCGCGATGCATTTCGCGATGCTGGCGGCAAGGTAGGTGCGCTCCGGAATTAGCGTAGCGATCGGCGCCACTTGCGGTTCGAGCGGGCCGTAGACGTCGTCCTCGATCAGGACGCAGCCGCGCTTGCTGATGATGTCGGCGATCGCCTTGCGCCTGATAGCGCTCATCGTCGCCGTGGTCGGGTTCTGCTGCGTCGGCACCAGATAGACCGCCTTCGGTCTGTGCTTGCGGCAGGCGTCGTCGAGTGCGTCGGGCCTCGCGCCTTCGTTGTCCATCGCGACGCCGACCAGGCGGACATCGAGCCGCGCCGCCGCGGCCTTGATGCCGGGAAACGTCAACGCCTCGGTCAGCACGATGTCCCCGGGCGACGTCAGCGCCAGCAAGGCGTTGAAGATGATCGCCTGCGATCCCGGATAGATCACGATGCGGTCGACCGATGCGCTCGGTACGCGCGGCTGCAACCACGCGGCGCCGGCGTCGCGCTCCTCAGTCGTGCCGCCGGGACGCGCATAGCCGAGATAGGCGGAAAACCCGGCCTCGGAGCGGATGGTCGCAAGTCCCTGTGCGATGCGCAGGTCGAGATTGGCCTCGACCGGTTGCGGCGGCAGGTTCATCGACAGGTCGATGTTGACGGGCGCGGGCAGGTCGGACGCCGCACGCGCGGTCGTCTCCGAGACGAAGGTGCCCTGGCCGACGCGGGCGTCGAGCAGTCCGCGTCGCCGTGCCTCGCCATAGGCGCGCGTCACCGTGGTGAGATCGATGTCGAGCGCGGTCGCCAGCGCGCGGTGGGTCGGCAGCCGCTGGCCGCGCACCAGCCGGCCGCTGGCGATATCGGCGGCGAGCGCATCGACGATGCGCAGGAACATCGGGCCGTGCCATTCCGAAACTGTAGGGATCCAATCCATGCAATCTGGCGCTTTGTCTTTGATTGTATGCCTTCGAATACATATTGTATGGATCATCAGATCAGGTCAAGGACAACGACAATGACCGAGACGGTTTCCCTGCCAAAGGCGATGTGGCGCGGCTTCACCATGAAGTGCCCGAACTGCGGGCGCGGCCATCTGTTCGGCCGCTTCCTCAAGGTGGCGGATCATTGCGAGGTGTGTGGCGAGGATTTCACCCCGCAGCGCGCGGATGATTTCCCGGCCTATCTCGTGATCGTCGTGGTCGGCCACGTCGTGGTGCCGGCGCTGCTGTGGCTGGAGATGAACTACGCGCCGCCGGCCTGGCTGCAGCTCGCAATCTGGCTGCCGTTCACGCTGTTCAGCGCACTCGGGCTGCTGCAGCCGACCAAGGGTGCGATCGTCGGTTTGCAATGGCAGCTCGGAATGGAAGGGTTTGCGACGTCGCGGCGGCGAGTGGATACCAGCCGACAATTGCTCGACTTGCACCGACAGGTTTGAGTCTGCAACGCGACAGGGGATTCCGATGGGTTCACAGCATGGACAGCTGATCTCGCGCCGCCACTTCTGTCTTTGCTGCACAAGCGCAGCTCTGGCCGCCACCAGTGGTTGGCTCACACCGCGCCAAGCCTACGCGGAGGCGCGTGGGCTCGTTACCCTCATTAAGGACAGTGCGGCAGCTTCGCCAATAACCACACACAAGTTGCGCGGAAACGTGACTGTACTCGAGGGCTCCGGCGGCAACATTGCCGTGTTGTCAGACCCAGACGGGAAGTTGCTTGTCGACGCAGGAATTAGTGTCTCTCGGCCGCAGCTCAGCAAAGCACTGTCCGGTCTAGGCCCCGATCCCGTGACACACTTGATCAACACTCATTGGCACTTCGATCACGCCAGCGGAAACGATTGGCTGCACTCGGTCGGCGCCAAGATCATTGCCCACGAGAACACCCGCAAACATCTTTCCGAGGTTCAGCGAGTGGAAGACTGGGACTACAATTTCCTGCCGTCACCGGCTGGCGCGATACCCAGTGAGGTCATTAGCGCAAACCACGCATTCAAATTCAACGGGGCATCCATCGAGTTGAAGCCTTACAAGCCCGCCCACACGGATGGCGATCTGTCGGTCACGTTCGGGGAAGCCGATATACTTCACGTAGGCGACACGTACTGGAACGGAATTTACCCCTTCATCGACTATTCGACGGGCGGGAGCATCGATGGAATGATTGCCGCATCGGACGCAAACCTGGGCATGGCAACGGAAAACACCGTGATCATTCCTGGACACGGAAAGCCGATCAGCAATAGATCGGAGCTCAGGGCTTTTCGCGACATGCTTGTCGACGTCAGAAACAATGTCGCGGCGTTGAAGAAGGAAGGCCGTAGTCTGGAAGAGACGGTCGCTGCCAAACCGACGGCCGCTTACGACGAAAAGTGGGGCCGGTTCGTGATCGATCCGCCCTTCTTCACAAGGCTCGTCTACGACGGTGTGTGATGATGCGGCCGGAACATCCGGCCCTTTTCCGTTACCAGCACCACGGCGAGCGCGGCCAGCGTGCAGAGGAAGAAGCCGGTCGCGAACGGCAGCAAGGTGCCGTCGTAATCCTGGCCGATCGTGGTGCCGATGCCGATCCCGAGCAGGGTGGTGATGGTGCCGTAGAGCGACGACGCAGTGCCGGCAATCTTGCCCTGCGGCTCCATCGCGAGCGCGGTGAAGTTCGCCATCATCAGCCCGAACGCGAACATCATCAGGCCGGCCAGCACCATGAACAGCGGCAGGGACAGCGTGTCGGTCTTTACCGCGAGCAGCAGCGCGCCGGCGACGACGGCAAAGCCGGTCAGCGCGGCGTGCGAGATCACCCGCATGCCGATGCGGCCGACGATGCGCGAATTGAGAAAGCCGGCGATCGCGACGCCGACCGCGCAAGCCGCGAAGGCAACCGGGAAGTAATGGCCGAGCTTGAAGACCTCGGTGAAGATCTGCTGCGAGGAGAACACGAAGGCGAACAGCGAGCCCTGCACGCCGCCGGCGGCGAGCGCGTAGCCGAGCGTGGTGCGGTTCGTGATGGTCTGGCGGAACGCGGAGAGCACGTCGGGGATCGCCAGCGACTTGCGCAGCTCCAGCGGCAGTGTCTCCGGCATCCGCAGCGCGCTCCAGGCCAGTGCGATCACGCCATAGATCATCAAGAGCACGAAGATGCCGCGCCAGTGCGTCAGCAGCATCACCGCCTGGCCGAATGACGGCGCGATCACGGGCACCGCGATGAACACCATCATCGCCAGCGACATCACGCTCGCCATGCGCCGTCCGGCGTAGCAGTCGCGCACGATCGAGGTTGCGATCACGCGGGTTGCCGCGGTGCCGAGCCCTTGCAGCGCGCGCGCCAGCAGCAGCGTCTCGAACGAGGGCGCCATGATCGCGAGCAGGCCGGCGATGGTGTAGACGGTCATGCCGCCGAGCAGCACCGGGCGGCGGCCGAAACGGTCCGACAGCGGGCCCATCACGAACTGGCCGACGCCGAAGCCGACCAGGAAGATCGACAGCACCATCTGCGGACGGTTGGCGTCGGCGATCTGGAACGCGGAGCGGATGTTCGGCAGCGCCGGCAGCATCATGTCCATCGCCAGCGGGTTCAACGCCATGATGGATGCAATGACGACGACGAATTCGGGAAAGCCCATCGGGCGGTGGCCTGAAGAAACCCAGGCATCGGCATTGATGTCAGACACTTAGCAACCTCTTGGGAATCTTGGCATCGTAGCAATCTTGCTGCGGTGCACAATCGGCGTTTCGGGATGGCTGCCCGCCGATCGCGGGTGAGGTAGCCAGGTCCGGGAACCGGCAATGTTGTCGAATATCGTTGCGAATGCAACTATTTTGCTCGTCCCCGGCAAGAAGCTCTGCTATCCCGGGTCCAACATCCGTGCGGGGCAGGTGCATCGCGGCCGGTCACGCCCGCGTGGACAAGAACGGTATTGGGGAGGCCACATGTCCATCGAACTATCCGCGCGCTCGCGCGGCGCTGAACTGTCGGAGGAGGAGCGCAAGGTCCTCACCGCAACGCTCGTCGGCACCACGATCGAGTGGTACGATTTCTTCGTCTACGCCCAGGCGGCGGGCCTGGTGTTCGGCGCGCTGTTCTTCGCGCCGATGAACGCGAACAATCCGCTGCTGGCGCAGATCGTGTCGTTTGCGACGCTCGGCCTGTCATTCCTGTTCCGCCCGTTAGGGGCCATCGTCTGCGGCCATCTCGGCGATCGCTTCGGGCGCAAGAACATGCTCGTCGTCACGCTGCTGTTGATGGGAGCTGCGACCGCACTGGTCGGCCTGCTGCCGACCTATGCGCAGATCGGCGCCTGGGCGCCGGCACTCCTTATTCTTCTCCGCATCCTGCAGGGCTTCTCGGCCGGCGGCGAGTGGGGCGGCGCGGCGCTGATGGCGGTGGAATCGGCCCCGCGCGACCGGCGCAGCTTCTTCGGCTCGTTTCCGCAGATCGGCACGCCGCTCGGCATGATCCTGGCGACCGGCGCGTTGTGGGTGCTGACCGCGACGCTCGGCAAGCAGGCGATGATCGAATGGGGCTGGCGGATTCCGTTCCTGCTGTCGATCCTGTTGATCGTGGTCGGCATTGTGATCCGCCGTACCGTCGAGGAATCCCCGGTGTTCAAGGCGATGCAGCGCCGGCACAAGGAATCCTCGGCGCCGCTCAAGGAGCTGATGCGCAATCACAGCAGGGAAATCCTGCGCACCGCGTTGATCTTCATGGCCAACAATGCGGCCGGCTACATCCTGATCGCGTTCATCATCAGCTACGGCACCAACACGCTGAAGATGCCGTCGGAGCAGTTGCTGCTGATCGGTACGCTGGCCGCGGTGAGCTGGTTCATCTTCACGCTGCTCGGCGGCATCCTCGGCGACAAAATCGGCCGCGTGCGCTGCTTCCAGATCGGCTACACCCTGATGGTGCTGTGGGCCGTGCCGATGTGGTTTTTGATCGACAGCAAGAACCTGCTGCTGTTCTTCATCAGCGCCGTCGGCCTCACCATCGCGCTGGGTCTATCCTATGGCCCGCAGGCGGCGCTTTATGCCGAGCTGTTTCCGGCCAAGGTGCGCTACTCCGGCGTCTCGATCGGCTACGCGCTTGGCGCCATCTTCGGCGGCGCCTTCGCGCCGATGATCGCGCAATGGATCATCGGCACCTACGGCGAGTCCTGGCGCGTCGGCGTCTATATCGGGGGGCTGGCGCTGATCTCGCTGATCACGGTGTCGACGATCAAGGATCCGCAAGGCGTCGATTTGAACGTGAGTGACGCGGGCGGGTAGGCAATCACAGCTCTGTAGGGTGGGTTAGCCGAAGGCGTAACCCACCGACTGCTCGACGAGAAGATGGTGGACTACGCTTCGCTAATCCACCCTACGGAGCTACGCAGTCACGCCCAGCATCGCCTTCAGCTTCTTGACCGCGCTGTCGGGTGTCGTCAGCACCTCGCGGCCGGTGGATTCAGCGACGCGTTCGGCTGCGGGTGCCATGCTGTACTGGGCGAGCGCGATCAGATCGCAGTCGCGCAAATCCCTGGACGCCTCGACCACGATGCGGTCGTGCTCGGCGCGGTCGCCGCGGTCGAGCGCCGCCAGCGCGCCTTCGGCGAGTTTTGGCACCAGCGTCACCGACGCGGGAAATTCCGGCGGCATCGACGCCAGCGTCGGCGGGAAGGTCGAGAGCAGGCCAATGCGTTTTCCCCTCGCCACCGCCTGCTCGATCATGGCCTCGTTCGGCTTCAGCACCGGCATCGGCGTGTGCTCGCGCGCGACCGCCTCGATGCAGGGCCCGAACGCCGAGCAGGTGAACAGGATGCCGTTGGCGCCGGTGCTGACCGCGTAGCGGCCGATGGTGAGGAAGCGCTCGGTCATGCGCTCGTTAAGCTTGCCGTCGCGCGCGAGATCGGCCGACAGGCTGTCGTCGAGCAGGTTCATCAGCCGCGCCTCCGGCCAATGCTTTGCGAATGACGCCTCGATCGGAACGATCGAATGCTTCAGGGCGTGAATCAGGGTGATGCGCATCGGGTTGTTACCGCCTCTTCTCCTCTCCCTCGCCCCGCCCTTCGCGGGGAGAGGGCAGGGGTGAGGGGCTCTATCGTGGCAACAGGTGTGGGAAGGATAAGCGGAAGCTCCCCCGCACCCGTCATTCAAGCTGCGCTTGAATGACGACCTCTCCCCGCATCCGCCTTCGCCAGGGCTTCGGCGGACAGGGGCGGGGAGAGGTGACTTCGCCTACTTGAACGGGATCGCGTACATTAACCCGCCCTTGCTCCAGGTGGCGTTCAACCCACGCTCGAGCTTCAGCGGACTTGCCTTGCCGACATTGCGCTCGAAAATCTCGCCGTAATTGCCGCCGGCCTTGATCGACGCGACCAGCCATTTGTTGTCGAGGCCGAGCCGCGAACCAAGATCGCCGGAGACGCCGAGCAGGCGCTGGATCGCCGGGGTCTGCGACTTCGTCATCTCGTCGGCATTGGCCTGGGTGACGCCGAGCTCCTCGGCCTCGACCAGGCCGTAATGCAGCCAGGTGATGATGTCGCTCCAGACCTCGTCGCCGTTGCGGGTGAACGGGCCGAGCGGCTCCTTGCTGATGGTCTGCGGCAGCACGACGTAATCGTCGGCCTTCGGCGCAGCGGTTGCGACCGCGCCGGCGAGCGCGGAGGCGTCCTGGGTCATGGCATCGCAGCGGCCGCCGAAGAAGGCCTGGTACATGGTGTCGGGCCGGTCGAACACCAGCGGCTTCCAGTCGATGCTGTTGGCGCGGCCGTAGTCGCCGAGCGTCACCTCATGCGTGGTGCCCTGCGCAACGCAGACCGTGGCGCCCTTGAGGTCCTTCACCTCCTTCACGCCGAGGTCCTTCTTCACCACAAAGCCCTGGCCGTCGTAGAAATTGACCGGGCCCTGGCGCAGCCCGAGCGTGGTGCCGCGCAGGTAGGTCTGCGTCGAGTTGCGGTAGAGCACGTCGATCTCGCCGGATTGCAGCGCGGTGAAGCGGTTCTGTGCGGTCAGCGCCACAAAGCGCACCTTGGCGGGATCGCTGAGCACGCCGGCGGCAAGCGCGCGGCAATAGTCGACGTCGAGGCCCTTGAAGTTGCCCTGCGAGTCCGGCGCCGAGAAACCGGCAAAGCCGGTCGAGACGCCGCACACCAGCGTGCCGCGCTGCTTGACGGTGTCGAGCGTCGCCGCGCTTGCGCCCGTGATGCCTGCGGCGAGAACGGTTGCAGTGATCAATCCTCTGTACATCTTACTCCTCCCTCCTGTTTGAGCATGATCCATGCGCAAACGCTTCGCGTTTGTCGCGGGAAAACCGGTGCCCACTTTTCCGGATCATGCTCCGTGACCGACATCTTTCAACGCGCTGTCTACCGCAGCCCCTAACCTTTCGACGATCATGTCGATGTCGCCGGGCGTTGCGATATAGGGCGGGGCGAGCAGCACGTGGTCGCCGCGCTGGCCGTCGGCGGTGCCGCCCGAGGGATAGCAGCCGAGGCCACCGGCGAAGGCCGCAGACTTGATCCGCTGATGCAGCTTCAGCTTGGGATCGAACGGCTGCCGGGTGCCGCGGTCCGCGACCAGCTCGATCGCCCAGAACAGGCCGCGGCCCCTGATGTCGCCGATATGGCGATGATTGCCGAAACGTTCGACGAGGCGTTGCTCGAGCTGCCTGCCGCGCGCCTTGACCTGGTCGAGCAGCTTTTCCTCAGCAATCGTCTTCTGCACCTCGAGCGCGGCGGCGCAGGCGAGCGGATGCGCCAGATAAGTGTGGCCATGCTGGAACGCGCCGGAGCCGTCGCGCACGGTGTCGACGATGGTGCCGCTCGCAAGCATCGCGCCGATCGGCTGATAGCCGCCACCGAGACCCTTGGCGACCGCCTGGATGTCGGGCGAGATGCCTTCCTGCTCCCACGCATGCAGCGTGCCGGTGCGGCCCATGCCGCACATCACCTCGTCGAGGATCAACAGCGCGCCGTGGCGGTTGCAGATCTCGCGCACCGCCTTGAAGTAGCCCTCGGGGGCCGGCACGCAGCCGGCGGTGGCGCCGACCACGGGCTCGGCGATGAAGGCTGCGACGGTGTCGGGGCCGAGCCGCTGGAATTCGGCCTCGAGTTCGGCGGCGAGCCGGCCGACGAACGCGGCCTCCGACTCATCGTCGCGCTGCTCGTGATAGGCGAAAGCGGGCGTGACATGGCTGAACGACGGCGACAGCAGCGGCGCGTAGGGCTCGCGGCGCCAGGCATTGCCGCCGGCCGACAGCGCGCCGAGCGTGTTGCCGTGATAGCTCTGGCGGCGTGCGATGAAGCGGGCGCGCTTCGGCTCGCCGCGCTCGATAAAATATTGCCGCGCCAGCTTGATCGAGGCCTCGATCGCCTCCGATCCGCCGCTGACGAAATAGACGTAAGAGAGACCGCCGGGCTCATGGCCGACCAGCCGCTCGGCGAGCTCTTCCGCCGGCGCGGAGGAGAAGAAGCCGGTATGGGCATAGGCGAGGGTCGAGGCCTGCTTGGCGATCGCGGCGAGAATGCGCGGATGCTGATGGCCGAGACAGGAGACCGCGGCGCCGCCGGACGAGTCGAGAATACGGCGGCCATCCTCCGCGATCAGAAACACGCCGTCGCCGCCGATTGCTTTCGGCGGGGTCTCGCGCAGGCTGCGATGCATCACGCGGCTCTTGGGGGCGGCCATGACACTCATCCTTTCTCGGCAAAATATTGCGACATTTCGGCAAGCCGGCCCTCGGTCTCCTCCAGCTTGCGTTTTGCCCCTGCGCCGCCCAGCGTGAAGCTGACGGCGGCGAGCGACTGCGCCACCGCGATCGCGCCGGTAAGGCTCGGGAAGAAGCCGGGCGAGGCGGCGGCCTCGAACAGCAAAAGATGATCGGCGCCTTCTGCCATCGGTGCGCTGATGGTATCGGCGATCGCGATCAGCGTGGCGCGCGCCTGATGCGCTGCGCGCGCGGTCTCGACGCTTATCAGCGTGTAGGGCGCAAAGCCGATCACGACCACGGCGTCATCGGCGCGGAAGGCGCCATGGTCGAGATCGAACGGGCCGGAACCGCCGACCAGCTGCACGGCGTCGGGGCGGAACAGGCGAAGCTGATAGGTCAGGAGTTCCGCGACGCTGCGGCAGCTGCGAAAGCCCGTGATCCAGATCCGGTTGGCCGCATGCAGCGCGCGCGCGGCGTCCGCAATCGCACTCGCGGAAATGCGCGCAAGTCCCGCCGCTTCCGCCTCCAACTTGTCGTGCACCAGCCGGACATCGGCATTCGGCCCGGCGCGGCGGCTTTTGGCGCGGCCGGAGAACGGCGAACCCTGCGCCGGCCGTCGCGCCTCGGTGAGCGCGGCGCGCAATTCGTCCCAGCCGGAATAGCCGAGCGCCTTGGCAAGACGGGTGAAGGAGGCGGGGTCCGCGCCCGCGACGGATGCGAGATCGCGCATCGAGCGGGTGGTGGCGTCGTAGTCGTTGGCTGCGACAAACCGCCCGACCTCCTGCAACCGCATTGGCAGCGATGGCAGCGCGCTGCACAATTCGTTCAGGGGCGATGGTTTCGGCTGAGCCTGGGCCATGAAACATATGTTGCATGAATCCAGATTTGGTGCAACATATGAAGTGCGCAGCCCCGAATACGCTCTTGCGCATGGCAGAAGATCGCTTCTCAGAGGATCCTGTGCTGTGACGACATCGACGCCGAAACGCCCTCCCACACGTCCCTGGCAGCTTTCGCTCGGCGATCCCCGCGTCGCCGGCCTGTTCTGGCAGATCCTGGTGGTCGCCATCGCGGTCGCCATCGTCGCCTTCCTGTGGTCGAACGCGCTGCATAATCTCTCGGTGCGCCGCATCTCGACCGGCTTCGCCTTCCTCGGCCGTGAGGCCGGCATGCCGATCGCCGACAGCTGGATCGACTACACGCCGAAGAACAATTATCTGCGCGCCTTCATCGTCGGCGTCGTCAACACGCTGCGCGTCGCGGTGATCGGCATCGTGCTTGCGACCGTGATCGGTACGCTGGTCGGCATCGCGCGGCTGTCGTCGAACTGGCTGCTGGCGCGGCTCGCCGCTGTCTATGTCGAGGTGCTGCGCGACCTGCCGCTCTTGCTGCAGCTGCTGTTCTGGTACGTGCTGATGCAGGGCCTGCCGGCGGCGCGCCAGGCGTGGAAGCCGGTCGAGGGCGTCTATCTCTCCAATCGCGGCCTGATCCTGCCGTCGGTCCCGCTGCACGAGGCCAATCTGTGGACGATCCTCGCGGTCGTCACCGGCCTCGTCGTGTTCTATCTCGTCCGGCGCCGCCTGATCGCGCAGCAGATGCAGGACGGCAAGGCGCGGCCGGCCTTGCCTTACGCGCTCGGCCTCGTCGTCGCGCTGCCGGCGCTGCTGTCGTGGCTTCTGGGCGCGAGCTGGAGCATCACGCTGCCGGAGTTGCGCGGCTTCAATTTCGTCGGCGGGCTGACTTTGGCGCCGGAATATTTTGCGCTACTGATCGCGCTCGTCACCTACACATCGGCCTTCATCGCCGAGATCGTGCGCAGCGGCATCCAGGCGGTGCCGCGCGGGCAGTCGGATGCCGCCAAAGCGCTCGGGCTGAAGCGCAGTTTTGTCTTGCAACACATCGTGCTGCCGCAGGCGCTGCGCGTCATCATCCCGCCGATGACCAGCCAGTATCTCAACCTGACGAAAAATTCCTCGCTCGCGGTCGCGGTCGGCTACCAGGACATCGTCTCGATCGCCAATACCACGCTGAACCAGACCGGGCAGGCGATCGAGTCGATCGCGCTGATCATGATGGTGTTCCTCACCATCAGCCTTGGTATCAGCCTGTTCATGAACTGGTACAATGCGCGGATCGCGCTGGTGGAGCGCTGACATGAGCTCGGTCGCCCACCTTCCGCAGGATCCGCTTCCGATCGGCCCGCGGCCCGCGCCACGGGCGCTTGGCGGTCAGTTCACCGCGTGGCTGCGCGCCAATCTGTTCCCCTCCATCCCGTCTGGTATCGTGACCCTGCTGCTGCTGTTCGTGCTCGGCAAGGCCTGCATCAGCCTCTGGCAGTGGGGCATTGCGAACGCGGTGTGGATCGTCCCCGGCAACGACAGCAGCGCCTGCCGCGCGCTGCGCGGCGTCGGCGCCTGCTGGGCGGTGATCCCCGAAAAATACCGCTTCGTCCTGTTCGGCACCTATCCGTTCGACGAGCAGTGGCGGCCGGCGCTCGTCGTCGTGATCTTCATCGCGCTGTTCGTGGTCTCGAGCCGCCGCAGTTTTTGGCGCAAGGAGCTGTTCCTGCTGTGGGCCGCGGCGCTGATCGTGATTGGATGCCTGATGTGGGGCGGCTTCCTTGGTCTCAGCTTTGTCACGCAGGACCGCTGGGGCGGGCTGCCGGTGACGCTGATCCTCGCGACCTTCGGGCTCGCCTTCGGCTTCCCGCTCGGGATTCTCGTCGCGCTCGGCCGCCGCTCGAAGCTGCCGGCGATCCGTTCGCTCTGCGTGCTCTATGTCGAATTGATCCGCGGCGTGCCGCTGATCAGCCTGTTGTTCATGGCGAGCGTGATGTTCCCGCTGTTCATGCCCGACGGCGTCAACATCGACAAATTGCTGCGCGCGCAGATCGCCTTCATCCTCTATGCCGGCGCCTATCTCGCCGAAGTGGTGCGCGGCGGCCTCCAGGCGGTGCCGCGCGGGCAGTATGAGGCGGCCGATGCGCTCGGCCTGTCCTATTGGGAGAAGAATGCGCTGATCGTGCTGCCGCAGGCGATCCGCCACGTCATCCCGCCGCTGGTTAACACCTTCATCGCCTTCTTCAAGGACACCAGCCTTGTCCTGATCATCGGCATCTTCGACTTGCTCACGACCGCCAAGACCGCGATCGTCGATCCGGCCTGGCAGGCGTTCAGCGTCGAGGTCTATGTGTTCGTAGGCGTGATCTGCTTCGTGTTCTGCTTTGCGATGTCGCGCTACAGCCGCGGCCTTGAGGCGCAGCGCACCTCCGGCTGAGGCCGTGATCACGTTCGAGCGCGAAGCCTCGACCGGATAAGCTTGAGAAAGTGGAAAACATCTCCGTGAGTGCATGAACCCCGGCCGTGGCAACTTGCACTCATGTGGTGCGATCACGCAGCTCATGAGGAGATCGATGCCATGGCGCCCCCGAAACGCTCGCCTCATCCAATCGAGCGACCGCCAAAAGGCATGGCCGTCCCGCGCAATTGGGGATTGATGCAAGGCGGCATTCCCTACCGGCCGCACGGCCCTGTCCGACCGGGAGATACCCGGCCTCAGGAAGACTGGTACACCGTCGCTGAGAAGTTCAGTGTCGGAGTCAAGGAGCTGATCTATTTCAACTTCATGACCGACGACCCCGATGTCGTGAATTGGTACCTCAAACGCTATGTGGGATGCGTTAAAGTTAGCCCCAGCGGCAACAACTGGATGTTCAGCAATTCGGCCAACCCCGGTATCATCTACATCCCGCCCGCCGATCATGATCCGATCGATTTCGAGGCCGAGGATATCTGCGTCTGGACTCCAAACGATGCGAAGACGTTTCTGATGCGCCTGTTTGCGCTTGCGCAGGGCATGAAGGGCTACAAGGGGCAGCGCATCAAGAAGCTTGTGCAAGTGATCCTGAATGCTGGATATCCGGCGTGCCTGGACCTCTGGTACTACAACGATATGGTCATATCGGTGTATGTCGACATCAAGGAAGGCAACGCCAAGCGCCGCGAGATGATCAAGGCGACGCGTGGCGCGTTCCCGTTCAGTGGAGAGTCGGGTGTCTACGGGCAGCAGGGCAGCGAAGAGCGCCATCGCGGCATGTGGCAAATCCATCCGGTCAGAAGCCTGTTCACCGACTCTTGCGGCGCTTTCAATGCTCAGGCCATGAAGGACCGCCTGGAAAGTATCGACGAGGAAATGTACAGGGGCTGGCACGAGCTCGATATGGTATCCGCCAAGTCAAGCCAGGGCGGCGGCAGTGCCTTCGGAGAGATGGTCTGGGACTTCATCAACCATGTGAGACTGTTGTCGGAAGACGAGAAGCACCTTTACTGGGCGTTTTCACAATAGCGGCCCATCGCTCGCCTGCCGCAACCATGCCGGCGCCTGTCTCACCGAAGTCGTGCGCGGCGGATTGCAGGCGGTGCCGCGCGTACCAAACAAGGCGGGAGACGCGCCCGGGCTGTCCTGCCGGGAGAAGCACGCGCTGATCGACGCGCCCAGAGTATGCAGGGCGATCGCACAAGACATCAGGGCGTTGGCGTGGTGTTCCGTATCCGTCATGGTCGGGCATAGCCGTCCGAAGGATGACGTCGCTTCCGCTCGCCTGTATCCCGGCCATCCACCTGTTTTCCCGCTGCGGCCGCCAAGACGTGGATGCCCGGGCCGAGCCCGGGCATGACGGGGTGAGGGGGCGGGCGATCAAAGCCCCCTTGCCAAGCCGTCCCGGACCTATTTATGATCATAAAATGGATAAATCGGCTTTACCCTCCCTCGACCCCTCCCGGCGCGCCTCGATCAAGCGCAAGCGCTCGGACGCCGTCGCCGACCTGATCCGCAGCCACATCTTCCAGGCCGGGTTGCAGCCCAACGACCGGCTGCCGCAGGAGGGTGAGCTGATCGAGATGTTCGGCTGCAGCCGCTCGACCATCCGCGAGGCGCTCAAGTCGCTCGAGGTGCAGGGGCTGGTGCAGAACACCACCGGGCCCGGCGGCGGCGCACGGGTGGCGCCGGTGTCGATCAACCGGATCGTCGGCCTGCTCAGCAACTACTTCTATTTCCAGTCGATCAACGCCGCGCAGATCTACCAGATCCGCCGTCTGATCGAGCCGGAGCTCGCCTCCAGCGTGGTCGGCCACCTCACCGCGGAGCATTTCGCCGCGCTGGAAAAGGCGATCGCGGTTCAGGAGCATCATCCCGGCGGCATCGCGGACTGGGAGCACCACCGCCATGCCGAGATCGATTTCCACGACATCCTGATCGAGGCCTGTCCCAACCCTCTGCTCGGCCTGATGTGCCGGTTCGTCAACGAGGCGATCCGCCATCTGATCAGCAAGCTCGGTGCGCAGGAATTCGCATCGAGCTTCACCTGCGAGAACATCGAGTTTCACAAGCGCCTGATGGCCGCGTTCCGCTCCGGCAACGCCGCGCGCGCAAGGCGCGTGATGCTCGACCATGTGCTGAGCGCCGAGGCGGTGGTCGTCCCCGCGGAAGACCGGCGCATGGATCAACCAGTCTTTTATGAGCCCTTGCGGCTCGACTGAACCAACCATCAAGAAACAAGCGGAGGAACGACACGTGACGAACGCACCCATTTGGCAATGGTCCGCCGTGGAGACGGCTGCGGCGATCAGGAACGGCGAGGCGACCTCGGAGCAGGTCGTCCGCGCTCACCTCGACCGCATGCACGAGGCCAACTCGGCGCTCAACGCCGTCGTCGTCGATCTCGGTGCTGCGGCGCTGCAGGCGGCGAAGGCCGCGGATGAGGCGCTGGCTATCAGCAAGCGTCAGGGTAACGCCGTCGGACCGCTGCACGGCGTGCCGGTTACGATCAAGATCAACATCGACGTCGAGGGACAGGCCAATTCGAACGGCGTTGTCGCCTTCAAGGACAACATCGCGCCGGGCGATTCGCCGGTGACGGCCAATCTCAGGAAGGCCGGCGCCGTGATCATCGGTCTGACCAACACGCCGGAATTCTCGCTGCGCGGCTTCACCGACAATCCGCTGCACGGCCTGACGCGCAATCCCTGGAACGCGGATGTGACCTGCGGCGGATCCTCGGGCGGCGCCGGCGCCTCGATCGCCGCCGGCATCGGCACCATCGCGCATGGCAACGACATCGGCGGCTCGTTGCGCTGGCCGGCGCATTGCAACGGCATCGCCACCATCAAGCCGACCCAGGGCCGCATTCCGGCGTTCAATCCGAGCGCGACCGCGGAGCGGCCGCTGATGGCGCAGTTCATGTCGTCGCAGGGACCCCTCGCGCGCCATGTCGCCGACGTCCGTCTCGGCCTCGAGGTGATGGCACAGCGCGATCCGCGCGATCCCTGGTTCGTGCCGGCGCCGCTGACGGGGCCGAGGCCCGCGGTGCCGGTCAAGGTCGCGCTCGCAAAAATCCCTGAGGACATGGCGACCGATCGCGGCGTGATCGCGCTTCAGCGCAAGGCGGCCGATCATCTGGCTGACGCCGGCTATGCGGTCAGCGAGGTCGAGGTCCCCGACCTCAACAAGGTCTGGCAGCTCTGGTGCGACCTGATCATGACCGAGGTCCGCGTGTTGCAGCAGGACCAGATGCTGGCGACCACCAGCGCCGACTTCCAGAAGTCGTTCCGCGGCTTCATCGCGATGGCCAGCCCGCTCGACCAGGCCGGCTACATGAAGGCGATCGCCGAACGCTCGCGCCACATCAGGAACTGGATGACGTTCCTCGAACAATATCCGCTGGTGCTGATGCCGACCACGGTGCGCAAGACGCCTGAGGTCAATGCCGATCTCGGCGGCGATCAGCGTGTCAAGGACTTGTTCTGGAACGACCTCCGCTTCATTTCATCGATGAACGTGCTCGGTCTGCCGGCCGCCGTGGTGCCGGTCGGCCTGCACGAGGGATTGCCGGTCGGCGTCCAGATCGTCGGCTCGCGCTATCGCGAGGACATGTGTCTCGATGCCGCCGAGGCGATCGAGCGCAAGGCCGGGATTCTGACACGGCAATTGTGGGAGCGGCGCTGATCGCTCCTCAATCTCTCCGCATGAATGGACTCTGCGGTCGACGCTATCGCGTCGCTTCCAAGTGATGGTGAGGTGAGCACGCCTCTCGGGCTCCCTCCCCACGCAACCGGGGTCTACCCCGGTTGCGCATGATTGATTTACGCAAGTCGGGCAAGCCCGACTTGCGTTGGGGGAGGGTTGGGGAGAGGGGTGGCCCCGGGAGTGATGCAAGAGATCAGCATCGTTGCATCAACGCCGCGCGGGCGCGGGGAAGCGATGTCCCTCCATTAACAACGGAGCAAGTGGCACCCCTCTCCCTAACCCTCTCCCGCAAGGGGAGAGGGAACCCTTCCGCTGGTGTCTCCCTCACACGCCAATCACTGAGTTGCCCGACGGGCAACTCAGCAAAAACCTGTCAATACTCGTGAATAAAAATATTTCGCTTTATCAGAAATTTACTTCAGTGTATGGTTCGCCCGTCTCACCCGAT
This sequence comes from Bradyrhizobium sp. th-b2, assembly GCF_000426785.1. NCBI lineage: Bacteria > Pseudomonadati > Pseudomonadota > Alphaproteobacteria > Hyphomicrobiales > Nitrobacteraceae > Bradyrhizobium > Bradyrhizobium sp. th-b2. Next base: position 95,892 of record NZ_AUGA01000019.1, on the reverse strand, counting down.
ACGGGGGCGCTTCGCGGTCGTCACGAACGCGGTGTGGGATGCGGTGGACGCGGAGCGTGTGACTGACGAGAGCACGCGAAGCGGACGGTGAAGTCGTGTGGTCCTGACACCTAGCGGCAGGTGTCTCGTCGCAACACGCGAAGGCGTGATGCGGGGGCGGTGACAAGCAAGCCCAGTCTCGCCGGGGAGAGCACGAAGTAAGCCGTAGCCCATCGCGCAGGGAAAGCCGGATTGCTCCGGTTACACCTGTGGTCCTACCCCCGTGCTTTCTACCTTTTGCACGGGACCCATGGGTGCGATCGGCACCCGGCTTTCCCTGCGCCCTCTGCTAGAGGAGAGGGCGGAACGAGAAGCAAAGCTCGGGCAATCATGTCGCGAGAATGCGGATGTTTGACTCACAGGCTGTGTCACACATTCACCGTCGTCCCGGCGAAGGCCGGGACCCATAACCACCGATGCTGCTTGTCGCGCAACGCTGGTACGACGAGTACCGTTCACAACATCCGCCGCGGCGTATGGGTCCCGGCCTGCGCCGGGACGACGCCTGGGAAGGAGCCGGGCTCCCATTCTCCCCGGTGCAGGCCTGTGAAAGCGGGCGATCCAGTACGCCGGGGCCTCTCGGCTCAAGCACAGGTGTCTCTGGAATACTGGATCACCCGCTTTCGCGGGTGATGACACCGTGTTGTTTGACATCCATAATCGAGAGTATTCTCCATTGCGCGACACACTCAGTGTCGTCCTTGCGAAAGCCAGGATCCATTACCCCAAATCTCAATTGCTGCGCGACGCCGGTGCCGCGATCCCGCTCATCATTGAAGGCGGTGGTTATGGGTCCTGGCTTTCGCCAGGATGACAGCGGTGATGACATCGCGCTGTTCCCGAGTATCCTCCATCGCTCGACGTTATCGTGACGACCGCATCCACCTCACATCCAGAGGCAACATGACCAGCACCATCGAGGCTCCCGACAGCGGCTACCGTTTCATGCCCGGCGTCAGTCAATATTCCTGCGGCATCGGCGCGCTGCCGGGTTTTGCGATCGAGCGCGTCAGGTTCTCGGAGCCGGTGCCGTTGAGCGCGGGCTTTGACAGGATCGCAGACATCCTCAAGTCCGCGGGCCGTCCGCTCACCGCATTCGGTGCCTGCGAACTGCGCTCGCCGGCGCCGTTCACCGAGGACGGGTTCAAGGCCTTCAACGAAATCTACATCAAGACCCTGATCGAATGGGGCGTGATGCGCGACGGCGTCAATCCGGTGGCGCGCAGCAATGTCTGTCCGAAGCTCGATCCGCCCGGCGAGCCGTCGTTCCACGCCTTCTGCTACACGGTGCCGGCTGCGAAGGACGCGCCGTCGAGCTTCGTCGTGGCCGGCAGCGGCGAGTCGGTCGAGGGCAAGGCCAATTATCGCGACCACACCATCGCCCTCGGCGACACCAGTCCGGCCGGCATCCTGGCGAAGGCGAAATTCGTGGCTAACGAGATGGAACGCCGGATGAGCGCGTTCGGCGGCGCCTGGCAGGACACCACCGCCGTGCAACTCTATACCGTCCACGACGCCTATCCGGTGCTCGAAAGCGAGCTCGGCCGCCGCGGCGTGCTGCGCAACGGCTTAACCTGGCATTTCGACCGGCCGCCGGTGATTGGGCTTGACTTTGAAATGGATTGCCGGCGCGTGCATCGCGAGCGCGTGGTGTGATGCATCGATCACCTGCTGCATCAAAAGCGCGTGTGGGTGCATGGCGAAGCGTGTGGCTTTCCTTGACACGGATCGCGTCAACCGTTTCCCTTCGCCATCGAAATCAGCGGCTGGGTGAACGCGGGTGCAGAACGAATCTGTGATCAGGCGGCGGGATCTGCTCGCGCTGATCGGCACCATCGCCGGCAGTTCGGCGATGTATCACGCGATGACGAGCCTCGGCTTCGCGTCCGAGTCCGCCTACAAGGGGCCGCTCAAGCTCGCGGGCGATGTGAAGGGCGCCTCGGTGCTGATCCTCGGTGCCGGGCTTGCCGGCATGACGGCGGCGCTGGAACTGCGCAAGGCCGGCTACAAGGTCCAGATACTCGAATTCAACAACCGCCCCGGCGGCCGCAACTGGTCGATCCGCGGCGGCGACAGCTTTACCGAGCTCGGCGGCTTCAAGCAGACCTGCCAGTTCGAGCAGGGGCTCTATCTCAATCCCGGCCCGTGGCGAATTCCCTATCATCATCGTGCGCTGCTCGATTACTGCCGCCGGCTCAACGTGACGCTGGAACCCTTCCTTCAGCTCAACCACAACGCCTATCTGCACGCGACGCGCGCATTCGACGGCAAGCCGCAGCGCTTCCGCAGCATCAAGGCGGATTTCCAGGGCCAGGTGTCGGAGCTGCTTGCGAAAGTCACCCAGCAGGGCAGGCTCGACGAGATCGTCACCAAGGAAGATCAGGAGATATTGCTGCAGGCGATGCGCGACTGGGGCGCGCTGGACCGTGACTACAAGTACAATGCCAACCTGGTCTCGGCCGAGTTCCGCGGCTATACGCGCGATCCCGGCGGCGGCCTGATGGAGGATCCGCTGCCGAGCGACCCGATCTCGCTGCAGGAGCTGTTGCGGTCGCGGATGTGGCGCTATCTGCAGAGCTATGCGCGCTACGATTTCCAGACCACCATGTTCCAGCCGGTCGGCGGCATGGACATGATCGGCAAGGCGTTCGCGCGCGAGGTCGGCGATCTCATCCGCTACAACGCCAAGGTCACGCAGATCCAGCAGAACGGCTCCGGCGTCACCGTGAGCTATGTCGATACAGCCAGTCCTTCCACGGTGCAGCAGGCGACCGCCGACTGGTGCATCTGCACCATCCCGCTGCCGATCCTGAGCCAGCTGCCGCTCGATGTCAGCGGGCCGATGAAGAACGCGATCGATTCGGTGCCCTATGCCGCCTCGGTGAAGATCGGGTTGCAGTTCAAGCGGCGGTTCTGGGAGGAGGATGAGGCGATCTATGGCGGCATCAGCTACACCGACCTGCCGATCCGGCAGATCGGCTATCCGAATTATGGCTTCAACCGCGGCGGACGCGGTGTCCTGCTCGGCGGCTACATGTATGGAGGCGCCAATTCCTTCGAGTTCACCGCGATGACGCCGGCCGAGCGCGTCGCGAGTGCCGTCGAGTTCGGCGCCAAGATCCACCCGCAGTACAAAAGCGAATTCGAGAACGGCGTCGCGGTGGCCTGGCATCGTGTGCCGTTCACGCTCGGCTGTGCCGGCGAATGGACCGACGCCGGGCGCGCGCAGCATTACCGCAATCTCTGCCAGATCGACGGCCGCATCGCGCTGGCGGGTGAGCACGCCTCGCAACTGCCGGCCTGGCAGGAAGGCGCGATCCTGTCCGCGCTCGACGCCATCAGCCGATTGCACGAACGCGTGGTGAAGACGTGATGATGCGTACCAGCATATCGGCGGTTGCCGCGTTGACGCTGCTGTCCGCCACCGTGGCGGTGGGGCAGGATAACGCCACGGGCAAGCGCACCTTCTCCTCGGGCTACCGTTTCGTGGAGATGACCGGCGAGGAGCTGTTCGGCAATGTCTGCCAGGGCTGCCACATGCCGGATGCCACAGGCGCAAGCGGCGCCGGCACTTATCCGGCACTCGCCAGCAACAAGAATCTCGAATCCGCCAGCTATCCGATCTTCCTTGTCGTCAATGGCCGCCGCGGCATGCCGGGGTTCGGCGACATGATGACCGATGGTCAGGTCGCCGCCGTTGTGAATTATCTGCGGACGCACTTCGGCAACACCTATCAGGACGCGGTGACGGCCAAGGATGTCCAGGACGCCCGCCCTAACAAATAATTCGGGGAGAGTTTGATGAAAGTCACAGGTATCCTGTTGGGCGCCGCGCTGTTGGCGGCGGCGAGCGCTGCCTCGGCTGACGTGATCAGGCATCCGATTCCCAATTCGACGTTCCCGATCGCGCAGGCGGTCACCGTCACCGGCAACACCACGACCGTCTATGTCAGCGGCCAGGTGCCGCCGGTCGCCAACAAGGATGCCGATCCGTCGAGCCCGCAGGCCTATGGCGATACCAAGACCCAGACCGTCGGCGTGCTCAATCGCATCAAGAGCATCCTGGAGGGCCAGGGGCTTGGCTTGGGCGACGTCGTCAAGATGCAGGTGTTCTTGGTGCACAACGCGTCAGCGCCGATGGACTTCAAGGCCTTCATGGAGGGCTACACCCAGTTCTTCGGCGGCAGCCAGCCCAACCTGCCGGCGCGCTCGGTGGTCGGCGTCGCCGCGCTCGCCAATCCCGGCTTCCTGGTCGAGATCGAGGTGATCGCGGCCAAGGATGCCAAATAAGGACTTCAAATGGCGTGCGCGAAACTCCGGAGCATGCGCGCGGAAATTGAAGGGCTCGCCGTCTTGCCAAAGCGCGTGTCGCCTGTCTGAATTCGCTCCTGAGACGATGGAATTCTGGGAGAGCACGATGTCGCACAAGGCCCGAAACATGGTTCGATCGCTGCAGCTCGCAGCAGCACTTGGTCCCGTCCTCCTGCTCGCAACCGGCGTCGCGGCGCAGGGGCTGACCGAGCAGCAGCAGTTTGCCCGCGGCATCTATCAGGAACTGGTCGAGATCAACACCACCACCGCGACCGGCGATACCCAGAAGGCGGCGGAGGCGATGGGCGCGCGGCTCCGCGCGGCGGGCTTCTCTGAGGCCGACGTGCACGTGTTCTCGCCGGCGCCGCACAAGGGCAATCTGGTGGCGCGGCTGCCAGGCTCCGGCGCGCGCAAGCCGATCCTCCTGGTTGCCCATCTCGACGTCGTCCCCGCCCTCCGTGAGGACTGGACGGTCGATCCGTTCAAGCTGACCGAGCAGGACGGCTATTTCTATGGCCGCGGCTCCAGCGACGACAAGTTCATGGCGTCGGCCTTCATCACCAACCTGATCCGCTACAAGAAGGAGGGCTACAAGCCCGACCGCGACATCATCGTCGCGCTCGAGACCGACGAGGAGATCCTCGATGCCAACGGCCTCGGCATGCAGTGGCTGATCAAGAACCACCGTAACCTGATCGACGCCGAATTCGCGCTCAACGAAGGCGGCGGCGTCGGCCTCAAGAATGGCAAGGCGATCCGCAACAGCGTACAGACCAGCGAGAAGGTTTCGGTCGGCTACCGGCTCACGGTGAAGGATCGCGGCGGCCACTCATCGCTGCCGCGCAAGGACAACGCGATCTACCACCTCGCCGAGGGCCTCGTCCGGCTCTCCAATTACAGCTTCCCGATGAATCTCAACGAGACCACGCGGGCCTATTTTGCAAAGACCGCCGAAGCAGACAAGTCGCATGCCGACGATATCAAGGCGATCCTGGCCTCGCAGCCCGACCTGGCGGGCGCTGGCGCGATTGTCGGAAAATCCCGGGTATAATGCGCAGCTTCGCACCACCTGCGTCGCGACCATGCTCGAGGGCGGCCACGCCATCAACGCGCTGCCGCAGCTTGCGACCGCCAAGGTGAACTGCCGGATCCTGCCCGGCGAGCCGGTCGACGGCGTCCAGGCGACGATCGAGCGCGTGCTCGCCGACAAGCAGATCGAGGTGACCCCGACCGGCAAGGCCGTGCTGAGCCCACCGTCGCCGCTGAACGAGGAGGTGATGGGATCGATCGAGAAGCTGTCGAAGGAGTTCTGGCCGAATGCCGAAATCGTCCCTACCATGAGCACCGGCGCGACCGACGGCAGCTATCTGCGCAATGCGGGGATTCCGACCTATGGTCATTCCGGGCTCGGCGCCGATGTCGATGATAACCGGAACCATGGCAAGGACGAGCGCGTGCTGGTCAAGTCGTTCTACGAGGGCGAGGAGTATCTCTATCGTCTGGTCAAGATGCTCGCCGGCGGAAAATGATGGCTGACGGCAAGACAAGGCTGCGGGTGGCGGTCGCCGGCCTCGGCGCGATCGGCACTGACGTCGTCAAGGCGCTCGATCAGGGTATCGAGGGCCTGACCTTGGTTGCGGTGTCGGCGAACAGTCCGGACAAGCACCGCGGCTGGGTCGCGGAGCTCAACTCTGCGCCGAAGCTGGTGCCGATCGACGGGCTCGCCGATGTCGCCGACATCGTGGTCGAGTGCGCGCCGAGCAAGCTGGTGCGCTCGATCGTGGCGCCGGTGGTAGCGCGCGGCAAGACCGCGGTCGTGCTCAGCGTCGGCGCGCTGTTGCAGAATGAGGACCTCGTCGATCTCGCCCGGGCCCATGGCGGCCAGATCATCGTGCCGACCGGCGCGCTGATCGGGCTCGATGCGGTGACTGCGGCGGCGATCGGGACCATTCATTCGGCCAGGCTGGTGACGCGGAAGCCGGTCGCGGGGCTCGTCGGCGCGCCGCATCTGGTCGAGAACAACATTCAGATCGAAGGCATCACCGAGCCGCTGCGCATCTTCGAGGGCAGCGCGCGTGACGCCGCAAAGGGCTTTCCGGCCAATCTCAACGTCGCCGTGGCATTGTCGCTGGCCGGCATCGGGCCCGACCGCACAAGGGTAGAAATCTGGGCTGACCCGACGGTGACGCGCAACACCCATCGCATCGACGTCGATTCCGACTCGGCGCGGTTCTCGATGATGATCGAGAATATCCCCTCGGAGAACCCGAAGACCGGCCGCATCACCGCGCTGTCGGTGATCGCCTGCCTGCGCAAGCTGCGCGCGTCATTGCGGATCGGGACGTGATGAAGATTTTGCCCGACGATCTCTTCCTGATCATCGACGTGCAGAGCGATTTCTGCCCGGGCGGCGCGCTCGCGGTCGCCGACGGCGACGCCGTCGTGCCGGTGGTCAACCGGCTCGCCAGCCGCTTTGACCATGTCGTGCTGACCCAGGACTGGCACCCGGCGGGCCACAGCTCGTTTGCGACCTCGCACCTGGGCGCGGCACCGTTTTCCTCGATCGCCATGCCCTATGGGCCGCAGACGCTGTGGCCGGATCATTGCATCCAGGGCACCGCGGGCGCCCGGTTTCACCCCGACCTCGCAACCGACCGCGCCGAGCTCGTGATCCGCAAGGGCTTCCGCGGCGCGATCGATTCCTATTCGGCGTTCTTCGAGAACGACCGGACAACGCCGACCGGGCTCGCGGGCTATCTGCGCGAGCGCGACCTCAAGCGCGTCGTGATGGCCGGGCTCGCCACGGATTTCTGCGTGCAGTATTCGGCGCTCGACGCGCGGCGGCTCGGCTTCGAGACGGCGGTCGTGCTGTCGGGCTGCCGTGCCATCGACCTCGGCGGTTCGCTTGCCGCCGCCACCGCAGCGATGCGCGAGGCCGGCGTCACGCTTGTCGAGGAGATTGCCTGAGCGCGGCCGGCTAAGGGCGAAAACCGTTGTTTTGACTGGCCTTTTGTTCTAATCCCCAGCCGTTGATGTTGACGCGCAGCGGAGATTTCGTGTCGGGACAGGTTTTGCGGATAGGGACGCGCAAGAGCGCGATGGCGCTCGCGCAAACGGACGAGGTCGCGCGGCTGCTGCGCGCCTCGGCGCCCGACCTTGCCGTCGAGATCGTCAAGTTCGAGACCCGCGGCGACCAGGACCAGACCAGCAAGCTGCTGCGTCACGGCGGCAAGGGCGGCGCCTTCGTCGCCGAGATCCGCGAAGCGATGCGATCAGGCACGCTGCAGGCCGCGATGCATTCGCTGAAGGACGTGCCAGGCAATGAGGAGACGCCGGGTCTCGTCCTTGCCGCGATGCTGGCGCGTGATGCCGCCAATGACAGCCTCGTGCTGCGTCCCGGCCTGTCGCTGGATGCGTTTCGCGCCTCGCGCGGCAAGGGCTTCATGATCGGCACCAACGCCGTGCGCCGCGCCGCCTATCTGCGCCGGCTGTTTCCGGAAGCGACCGTGATCCATTATCGCGGCGCCGCCGACACGCGGGTGGCCAAGCTCGATCGCGGCGCCAAGCAGCGGCTGCCCGATGGCGGCGAGGTGGGGCCGGCGGACGCGCTGGTGATGGCGCGCTCCGGTCTCGAGCGCATCGGCATGACCGCGCGCATCGCGCATGATTTCTCGGTCGATGAGATGCTCCCCGCGGTCGGCCAGGGTATCGTCGCGGTCGAATGCGTCGAGACCGACTGGGCGACGCGTGCGCGGCTCGGGCGGATCGACAACGCGCCGTCGCGGCTCGCTGCCGAGGCCGAGCGCGAGGTGCTCTGGGTGCTCAACGGCCATTGCAATTCGCCGATCGCCGGCCACGCCACGCTTGCGGGAGCTGAGATGACGCTGCGCGCCTCGGTGCTCGACGAGGCCGGCGCCGGCTTCATCGAGGTGACGCGGCGCGGACCCGCGGACCGCCCGCGCGAACTCGGCCGCGCCGTCGGCATGGAGCTGCTCGCGAAGGGCGCCGCCGAGATCATCGCCCGCACCCGGGTCGAGGAATAGCGCCGCCGTTACGCCCGCAGCGGCCAGCTGCCGATGATGCGGAAGCGGGATGCGGCATCGGTCTGCTTGAACAGCGCGATGCGGTCGACTGCAAGTCTCGTGAGCTCGATCGCCGCGAACCGCTCGCGGAGCCGCGCCACGATCGGGCCGCGCCGCTCGTCGCTCAGCCGCCCGGTCAACGTCATGTGGAAGCGGAATTCCTCCATGACGTAGGGATAGCCCCAGCGGTCGAGATAGTCGCGCTGCCGCTCCGTGAGCCGTTCGGGCTTGCGCCGCGCGCGATCGTCCGGCCTCAGCGACGCGCGGAAGGCGTCGAATTCGGTGACGCAATCGGCGGCGAGCTGCTGGAGTTCGTCGGAGCGCTTCGCCGGGATCACGGCGATGAAGTCGCTGATGGCATCGACAACAGGCTCGATCACCGGAATGCGCCGCGCGCGGCCGGCAAAGGCGGCGCAGGCGTCGACAAGCTCGGCCTCGCTCCTGCCGTCGGCAAGCGCAGTCGGCGCCTTCAGCGTGGCGTGAAAGCCGTATTTGCGTGGGTCCTCCATGACCTCGCGCCAATCGGGCGCGACGCCATCGGGAAACGGCAGCTCGGCGTCCGACACGGCGTCATAGCCGAGCAGCGTCGACCCGAAGCGGTGCAGGGCGCTGTCGGGGGACGGCGCATAGTAGATCGCGTAGCGCGGAGTGGGGGCCATGGCAGCAGAATAGAGCCTGACTATGCCGCCGCAACCGTCTTGCGCGGCGCGAGCGTGTGAACGAGGCAGCTCGCATCCGCCAGATGCACCAGCCGTCCGGCTGATATCACGGCGACGATGCGCGGCCGCAGCGGCACCTTGTCGTCGACGATGACGATGTCGGCGCGGCGGCCTGCGGCCAGTATGCCGCGATCGGCGAGCCCTGCGGCGCGCGCCGGCGCCGACGAGATCAGGTCCCACGCCCTGGCGAGCGGCAGGATGCCGTCGGCGGCGAGGCGGAACGCTGCGAGCAGCTGCGCCGGATAATAATAGTCCGACGCCAGCACCGAGCAGAGGCCCTTGGCGATCATGTCAGACGCCTTGGTCCAGCCGGTGTGGCTGCCGCCGCGCACCACATTCGGCGCGCCGAACACGATGAAGTCATCAGCATCAGCGGCATCGCGCGCGGTCTCCTCGTTGACGGGGAATTCGGCAATGGCCGTGCCCAGCGCGCGAAACTCCCGACGCATCGCCGGGCTGTTGTCGTCATGCGAAAGCATACGGACATCAGCCGCGCGTGCTGCGGCAGCCAGTCGCGCGATCGAGGCCGGCACCTCTGGACGGCGCGCGACGACCCGGTCGATCAGCTCGTTGAAGGCCTCGAGCGAAAGCCCGGCGCGTTCGGCCGACTGGTTGCGCTTCTTCGGCTTGACGTTGCTGTGGTCGTTGAAGGCGAACAGGTCGATGCGGCCTTCTGTGAGCCATTGAATGATCTCGGGCTCGGCGTCGAGATTGTGGGTCTCATGACGCAGATGGAAGCGCGTATCGGCGGCGAGAAGCGGCCGCAGCGCCTCGATCGCATCGAGCAGCTTGCGCGCATTCTCCGCGCTGCGCAGGCCGGGCTCCCACGACCAGGTCGTGCCATGGAACACGGTGGTGATGCCGTTGGCGATCGCCTGCCGGTCGCTGTCGACAAGCGCGACGTCGGTCGGGAAGTCGACGTCCGGGCGCGGCATCATCTGCCGCTCGAACGCATCGCCGTGCAGATCGATGATGCCAGGCAGCACCAGGAACCCGCCGGCATTGATGTGGAGGGCGGCGCGGCCTTGTTCGGCGTCAAGCGCGCCGATATCGCGGCCCGCGGTCCGCAGCGAGGTCTCGACCAATGCGCCGTCAACCAGCGTGCGTCCGCCCTCGATGAAAATGTCGGTCACGATGCGGCACTCCGTTGTTTGGCCTGTGATTGGGATACGGCCTCGGCCTCATACTTGTCGAGGAATTCCTCCACCGCGAGCTTGCGAAAGTCGGGCAGGACACGGCGAAGCCTCTCGTGATCCCAGTCCCACCACGCCAGCGCAACGAGACGATCCGCGACCGCTTCGGAGAAGCGCCGCTTGACCGGCCGCGCCGGATTACCGGCAACGATGGTATAGGCGGGTACATCCTTGGTCACGATCGCGCCGGCGGCAATCACGGCGCCGGTTCCGATGTTGCGGCCCGGCAGCAGGATCGCGCCGTGACCGATCCAGACGTCATGGCCGATATGCACGTGATGCGCACGTCGCCAGTTGAAGAAGTCGGTGTCGTCGCTCTCGCCGGGAAAATAAGCGCTGGCGCGGTAGGTGAAATGCGCCTGCGTCGCGCGATGCATCGGGTGGTTGCCGGGATTGATCCGGGTCATCGCCGCGATCGAGCAGAATTTTCCGATCGAAGTGTAGGTGATCTGGCTGTCGTTCACGACGTAGGAATAGTCGTCCACGCTGACTTCAAGCAGGATCGTGCGCGCACCGACCTCGGTATATTTGCCGAGCTTGCTCTCGCGGACCGACGCAGTCGGGTCGACGGTCGGCACAACCGAGAGTGTTTTTCCGGCCATCAGGCCTCCGTAATTCTTGTAAATCTCTGGCTTCCGGGAGATGCGCGCTCGTCATCAGGATGCTTGATGACAACATCATGACGTCACGATGACGGCAAGAGAGCGGTGTGGACGATCGCCGCACCGCAACGTCACGTCACATAACTGTTAAACACCGGGGATAGCGATGGCCCAACACGGCGCGGTTGGAGCATTACATGCTGGTGGTGGAAGGTTTGACGTGCCGGTTCGGCACAAAAGCCGCAGTCGACAACGCATCCTTCTCGATCGCGCCGGGCAGCTTTGTCGGTGTGATCGGCCGCTCCGGTGCCGGCAAGTCGACCCTGTTGCGGATGATCAATCGTCTCGCCGATCCGACCTCCGGCCGCATCCTGTTCGAAGGAACCGACGTGACTGCATTGCGCGGCAAGGCGCTGCGGCAGTGGCGGGCGCGCTCGGCGATGATCTTCCAGCAGTTCAACCTTGTCGGCCGTCTCGACGTGCTGACCAACGTGCTGATGGGCCGGCTGGCCCAGATCCCGTCCTGGCGTTCGTTGGCGCAAGCCTGGCCGGAGCAGGACAGGGCGCTCGCGATGTCCGCGCTCGATCAGTTCGACATCGCCCAGCTCGCGGCGCAGCGCGCCGACCAGCTCTCCGGCGGCCAGCAGCAGCGCGTCGCGATCGCCCGCGCGCTGGTGCAGGAGCCCGACATCATCCTCGCCGACGAGCCGATCGCCTCGCTCGATCCGCGCAACACCAAGATCGTGATGGATGCGTTGCTGCGCATCAACAAGCATTTCGGCATCACGGTGCTCTGCAATCTGCACTCGCTCGACCTGGCGCGGACCTATTGCGATCGCCTGGTCGGCATGGCGGCGGGGCGCGTGGTGTTCGACGGCGCCCCGGCGGCGCTGACCGATCATATCGCCCGCGAGCTCTACGACCTCGAGGCCAACGACGTCATGGGCGGCGCGCCAATGCCCGCGCCCGACGGCGCGTCCGTTCCGGCACTCGGCACCGCAGCCGCGGCTTGAGCGTCGCGCGTTTTCCGATCTGAATGGCCGAGCATTTTGCCCGGCCAACAGGTGCAACCATAATAAAGAGGGGTAGTCATGTTCACTCGTCGCATCATTCTGGCCGGCGTCGCCGCGCTGGCGCTCTCCGGTTCCGCATCCGCGCAGGACTGGAAGGCAAAATATCCGGAGCTCACCTTCGCGGTGGTGCCGGCGGAAAACGCCTCCGGCGTCACCGAGCGCTGGACACCGTTCGTGGCATATCTGTCGAAGGAGCTCGGCGTGAAAGTCACGCTGCGCATCGCCAATGACTACGCCGCCGTCATCGAAGGTCAGCGCGCCGGCAACATCCAGATCGCCAGCTACGGCTCGGCCTCGTTCGCGCGCGCCCGCCTGACCGGCGTCAAGACCGACGCGTTCGCCAACGACATCAACGCCGACGGTTCGACCGGCTACTACTCGGTGTTCTTCGTCAAGGCCTCGAGCCCGTACAAGAGCGTCGACGACCTGAAGGGCAAGAACCTCGGCCTGGTCGATCCGAACTCGACCTCGGGCAACAACGTGCCGCGCTTCGAGCTAGACAAGATGGGCATCGCCGACGCTGACACCTATTTCGGCAAGGTCGTGTTCACCGGCAGCCACGAGAACGCCGTTCTGGCGCTGGCGCAGGGCACCGTCGACATGGCTGCCAACCAGTGGACCAGCGACGACGATTCGACGCTCGCGCAGATGCTGACCAAGGGCATGCTGAAGAACGCCGACGACTCGGCGATGAAGAAGGACGATTTCCGCATCATCCACAAGTCGGCGCCGATCATCAACGGACCCTATGCCTACAACGCCGATCTGCCCGAGGACCTGAAGGCCGCGATCGCGAAGGCCTTCTTCGAAGCCCCGACCAAGGACAAGGCCGCGTTCGACCGTCTCTCCGACGGCCAGAAGAAGGGCTTCCATCCCGCCACCACCAAGGACTGGGATGGCACGATCGAGCTGATCAAGTTCGTCGACGCTCTGCGCAAGAAGAAGGCGAGCTGATCGTTCACCTGACGTCACGAGGCCGGGCCTGACAGCCCGGCCTTTGTTCTCAACTCCGAACCGGACTGGCACGCGTCGATGGCGACCGCCGTATCCATTCTTCCGGCGCAGCAACTGGCAACGCTGGAAGAGGCCTACCGCAGGTCGGTCTCGCGCAAGCGGCTGAAGGTCGCGCTGGCGGCGGCAATATTCTGCGCGGCCTTGGTGATCGCCGCGTTCGGCGCGGAAGTGAACCTGCGCACGCTGTTCACCTATTTCGGCAACTTCGTCAGCTATTTCGACCGCATTCTGACGCTCGAATCGGGCGCGCGGGTGTGGACCGATTTTCCCGAATGGTTCTGGGGCTGGAAGAAATGGTTGAGGATGCTCGGCGAGACCGTGCTGATCAGCTATGTAGGCACGCTGACCGGCGCGGTGTTTGCCTTCGCTCTGAATTTCTTCGCGGTCCAGAACACCTCGCCGGCGCCGTGGCTGCGCTTTGCGGTGCGCCGGCTGCTTGAATTCGCCCGCACGGTGCCCGGCATCGTGTTCGCGCTGATCTTCGTGATCGCGTTCGGCCTCGGGCCGATGGCCGGCGTGCTGGCGATCGCGATCCACTCGACCGGTGCGCTGGGAAAACTGTTCGCCGAGATCGTCGAGAACGCCGACATGAAGCCGGTCGAGGGCATCCGCTCCACCGGCGCGAGCTGGCTGTCCTGCATGCGCTTTGCCGTCCTGCCGCAGGTGTCGGCGGGCTATGCCAGCTACGCGCTGCTGTCGAGATCAACGTCCGCGAAGCCTCGGTGATGGGTTTTGTCGGGGCCGGCGGCATCGGCCAGGAGCTCGTGGTCGCGATCCGCAAGTTCTACTATTCCGACGTCAGCGCCATCCTGGTCACCATCATCATCACCGTCTTCATCATCGACATCTCGACCGGCTGGCTGCGCGGCCGGCTGTTCGGCAAGGAGACCCGGCGATGAGCCAGCTGCCGAAGCCGGACACCGGCGCGCTGCGCGCCAAATATCCCGACGCATTCGACCGGCCCGCCGCGGCGCGGCTGGCGCTGCCGGCCATGATCGTGGCGGCGCTTGCGGTCTTTGTGTACGGCCTGGTCGATCTCGACTTCTCGCCGTCCAGGCTGATCGCGGGCCTGAGCCAGCTCGGCTGGATCACCATGCTGATGATCCCGCCGAATCCCGGCGCGTCATTCCCGCTCTACATGCAGGCGCTCGGCGAAACGCTGTCGATCGCGCTGCTCGGCACCACGCTTGCGGCGTTGCTGGCGCTGCCGGTCAGCCTGCTGGCGGCGCGCAACATCATCCCCTCGAACCTGATCCGCTTTCCGGTACGCCGCTTCCTCGATTCGATCCGCGGCGTCGACACCCTGATCTGGGCGCTGGTCTGGATCAACGTCGTCGGCCTCGGGCCGTTCGCCGGCGTGCTCGCGATCATGGTGTCGGACTTCGGCGCGTTCGGAAAACTGTTCTCCGAGGCGATCGAGGCGGCCGACCGCAAGCAGGTCGAGGGCATCCGTGCCTCCGGCGGCAATACGCTGCATGAAATCCGCTTCGGCCTGCTGCCGCAGGTGTTGCCCGTGATCGCAGGCCAGGTGCTCTATTTCATCGAGTCGAACACGCGTTCGGCCACCATCATCGGCATCGTCGGCGCCGGCGGCATCGGCCTGCAACTCGCCGAGCAGATCCGCGTGCTGGAATGGCAGAAGGTGTCGTTCCTGATCCTGATGATCCTGATCGCAGTCGCGGCGATCGACTTCATCTCGAGCAAGCTGCGCTTTGCGATTATCGGTCAGCGCGCTGTGGTGTAGTTTCTTCTTCGCCTCTCCCCGCGGCGCGGGGAGAGGTCGGAATTTTCGCGCAGCGCAAATTCGGGTGAGGGGGACTCTCTGCGCACTCCAAGCTTTCGAATTTGCGGAGATAGCCCCTCACCCCGACCCTCTCCCCGAGGGAGCAGAGAGATCAGCCGTTCTCGACCAGAAACTCCACGCGCTCGGCGGCGAAGCGCGAGCGTTTGGTCACCAGCGGCTGGTCCAGCATGTCGACGTCGGTTGCGTCGACCACCAGCACCGGCCGTCCCAGCGGCAGATCGAGACGTGCAGCATCGGTGGCATCGGCGATTGCTGCGGTGATTCGGGTCGAGGCGCGATGGTAATCCCTGACGCCGTAATGCCCGAGCAGCTTGGTCATCGAGCGGACGTTGGCGAACACGTCGCCGGCATCGGGAAACCGCTCGGCCGACAGCCATGTGGTGGAAACGCAGATCGGCGTCCGGTCGGCGAGGCGCACCGACTCGATTCGGATCAGCGGCGCGCCGATCTTCAGGCCGAGCTCGCGCGCGATCTCGCGGTTGGCGATATCCTCGCCGGCCTCGATCATCTGGCCGCGCGGCTCGTGGCCGCCGGCGCCGACGATCTCCGAAAACCTTGTGCGTGACCGCAGGGGATAGGCGAGGCGTTGGGCCTCGACATAGGTGCCGCTGCCGCGCTCGGCGCGCACCAGGCCGCGCTCGGCCAACGCGGCGAGCGCCCGCCGCACGGTGTGGCGATTGACCCGGTAAGTCTCGGCGATCTCCATCTCGCCCGGCAGCTTTTCGCCCGCGGCAAAGCGGCCGTCAGCGATGCCGCGCTCGATGCCGTCGGCGACCTGCCGCCATAAGGCGACGCCGGAACTTTCCTGCATGCTCATGGCGCGGTGATACCAGAAATCGTCGGTTTGTCACGAAACAGTCATGGCGCTCGGCTATCAAGTTGTCTATTATTATAGACAACTTGACATAGGCAAGGTTGCCCATGAGTTCGACCGGACCAAACAGCAAACAGGCCCAGCGTAAGGCCGCGATGACGGTGCTGGCGCATTCCGCCGCTTCCGACATCGCAGGCCGGCTCGCCGCGATTGTGGTGCCCGCGCATGAGAACCTGCGCGAGCCGGAGAACGGCCTTGTGATGCTGCGCGGGCGGATCGGCGGCGACGGCGCACCGTTCAATCTCGGCGAGGCGACGGTGTCGCGCGCGGCGGTGCGGCTTGCGAGCGGCGAGGTCGGCTTCGGCTACACGCTCGGCCGCGATGCGCAGAAGGCGCAGATGATCGCGCTGTGCGACGCCATGGTGCAGTCGGCGGAGTTGTCCGGCGAAGTCGAGGCGAAGGTGATCGCGCCGCTGCGTGTGGTCATGAACGCCGAACGCTCCCGCAAGGCCGCCGAGACCGCGGCGACGCGGGTCGATTTCTACACGATGGTGCGCGGTGAGGGGTGATGCAATGACGACGATTGCCGAAATGCCCGCAGGTTTTGCCGACAAGGTGCTGTCGGCGCAATCAACCTTCCGTTCCGTGATGGAGGCGATGGCGCGTCCGGGCAGCGTGCAGCGCGTCGCCGCGAGCGCAGGCGCGCCCGCCGGTATGATGCGCGGCGCGGCCGCGATCGCGCTGACGCTGTTCGATCACGACACGCCGATCTGGCTCGATGCCGCGATGTCGGCGACGCCGGATGTCGCCCGCTGGCTGAAGTTTCACGCCAGCGCGCCGGTGGTCGGGGATTCCTCGATCGCGAGCTTCGCGCTGATCGGCGATCCCGCGAATCTGCCGGCGCTCGAGCGTTTCGCGTTCGGCAGCAACGAATATCCGGATCGTTCGACCACGCTGATCCTGCAGGTCGACAGCCTGACACAGGGCCCGGCCTTCGAGCTGAAGGGGCCCGGCATCGACGGCAGCGCGCTGCTGCAGGCGATGATCAAGCCGCGCGATCTGTTCGAGCGGCTGTCGATCAACGAGGTCCTGTTCCCGCGCGGCATCGATGTCGTGCTGGTCCATGAAGATGCCATTGTCGCGATCCCGCGCACCACGCGGCTGATCGCAAGCGGAGTGTGAGCGATGTATGTAGCGGTCAAGGGAGGCGAGCGCGCCATCGAGAACGCCCATCGCCTGCTCGCGCATGAGCGGCGCGGCGATCGCGACGTGCCCGAGGTGACGCTGGCGCAGATATCCGAACAGCTCGCGCTCGGTGTCGATCGGGTGATGAGCGAGGGTTCGCTTTACGACCGCGAGCTCGCGGCGCTGGCGATCAAGCAGGCGCGCGGCGACATGATCGAGGCGATCTTCCTGGTCCGTGCGTTCCGCGCCACGCTGCCGCGCTTCGGTGCCACCGAGCCGGTCAACACCGGCGAGATGCAGGTGCGGCGGCGCATCTCCTCGACCTTCAAGGACGTTCCGGGCGGCCAGATCCTCGGCCCGACCTTCGACTACACCCACCGCCTGCTCGATCCGCAACTCGCGGAAGGCTTTGTGCCGGAGCAGCCGGCGACGTCGGAAGCCTCGCAGGCGGCAACGCCGCGGGTCACCGACATTCTCGGCCGCGACGGCCTGATCGAGCTCTCGCCGCAGGCCGAGGCCGACGCGCCGGTCGGCGACCTCACGCGCGAGCCGCTGAGCTTTCCGGCCGATCGCGATCTGCGGCTGCAGAATCTTGCGCGCGGCGACGAGGGCTTTCTGCTCGCGCTCGGCTACTCGACGCAGCGCGGTTACGGCCGCAACCATCCCTTCGCCGGCGAGATCCGGTTCGGCGAGGTCGAGGTCGAATTCTCAGCCGAGGACGTCGGCTTCGCGGTGCCGCTGGGTTCGATCGAGCTGACCGAGTGCCAGATGGTCAACCAGTTCAAGGGCTCGACGACCGAGGCGCCGTGCTTTACCCGCGGCTACGGCCTCGCCTTCGGCCAGAGCGAGCGCAAGACCATGTCGATGGCGCTGGTCGACCGCGCGCTGCGCGCGCGCGAGCACGGCGAGGAAGCCGCCGCACCGGCGCAGGACGAGGAGTTCGTGATGTCGCACTCCGACAATGTGCAGTCGACCGGCTTCGTCGAGCATCTCAAGCTGCCGCATTATGTCGACTTCCAGTCCGAGCTCGGCCTGTTGCGCAAGCTTCGGCAGGAGTTCGCCGAGGCCAACCGGGCAGTCGAACTGCAGGAGGCCGCGGAATGAACGCGCCGACATACAACTTCGCCTATCTCGACGAGCAGACCAAGCGGATGATCCGCCGCGCGATCCTGAAGGCGATCGCGATCCCCGGCTATCAGGTGCCGTTTGCCAGCCGCGAGATGCCGATGCCGTATGGCTGGGGCACCGGCGGCGTGCAGGTGACGGCGGCGATCCTCGGCCCCGACGACGTGCTGAAGGTGATCGATCAGGGCTCGGACGACACCACCAACGCGATCTCGATCCGCAAATTCTTCGGCAAGACCGCGGGCGTTGCGACCACGACGTCGACGACGGATGCGACCGTGATCCAGACCCGGCATCGCATTCCCGAAGCGCCGCTGCACGCCGGGCAGGTGCTGGTCTATCAGGTGCCGATCCCGGAGCCGCTGCGCTTCCTCGAGCCGCGCGAGACCGAGACGCGGCGGATGCACGCGCTCGCCGAATACGGGCTGATGCATGTCAAGCTGTACGAGGACATCGCGCGCTTCGGCCACATCGCGACCGCCTACGCCTATCCGGTGAAGGTGAATGCGCGCTATGTGATGGACCCTTCGCCGACCCCGAAATTCGACAATCCGAAGATGGACAATTGCGCGGCACTGCAGCTGTTCGGTGCCGGCCGCGAGAAGCGCATCTACGCGATCCCGCCCTACACCACGGTGGTCTCGCTGGATTTCGAGGATCACCCGTTCACGCGCTACCGCTTCAATGCGCCCTGCGCGCTGTGCGGCGCCGACTCCTCCTATCTCGACGAGATCGTCACCGACGACAAGGGCGGGCGGATGTTCGTCTGCTCCGACACCGACTTCTGCGAGCAGCGCCAGGCGGCCGGCCATCACGGCACCGAGAGCGCGGCGCCCCACAAGGAGAAGGTGCATGTCTGAGCTCTCAAGCCTCGACACCGACCAGCTGATGCTGGTTGCCGAGGGGCTCGGCAAAAATTATGGCCGGCTTCCGGCCTGCCGCGATGTCTCGTTCGCGCTCTATCCCGGCGAAGTGCTGGCGATCGTCGGCGAATCCGGCTCGGGCAAGTCGACGCTGCTGCAGCTGCTCTCGGCGCAGCTTGCGCCCAGCGCGGGGCGGGTGTCCTACCGGATGCGCGACGGCGTGCTGCGCGATCTCGCCGAACTCGGCGAGGCGGAGCGGCGCTTCCTGTTCCGCACCGACTGGGGCTTTGTGCATCAGGACCCGGCGCAGGGATTGCGCATGGGGGTCTCGGCCGGCGCCAATGTCGGCGAGCGGCTGATGGCGGTCGGCTGGAATCACTACGGCCGAATCCGCGGCACCGCCTCGACCTGGCTGGAGCGGGTCGAGATCGATGTCGGCCGCATCGACGATGCGCCAAAGACCTATTCGGGCGGCATGCGGCAGCGGCTGCAGATAGCGCGCAACCTGGTCACTGAGCCGCGGTTGGTGTTCATGGATGAGCCGACTGGCGGCCTCGACGTCTCGGTGCAGGCGCGCCTGCTCGATTTGATGCGCAATCTGGTCAGCGAGTTGGGCTTGGCCGCCATCGTCGTGACCCACGATCTCGCGGTCGCACGGTTGTTGTCGCATCGCGTGATGGTGATGAAGGGCGGTCGCGTCATCGAGACCGGCCTCACCGACCAGGTGCTCGACGATCCCCGCGAGCCGTACACGCAGCTGCTCGTTTCCTCGATTCTCCCGCCATGAGCTTGCCAATGACCGCGATGATCGAACTCACCAACGCCGAGAAGACCTTCATCATGCATCTGCAGGGCGGCGTCGAGCTGCCCGTGGTGCGCGGCGTCTCGTTCCACGTCGCATCAAGCGAATGCGTGGTGCTGTCCGGCCCGTCGGGCGCCGGCAAATCCTCGATCCTGAAGATGATCTTCGGCAATTACCGCTGCGACAGCGGCCGGATCGGCATTCGTCACCACGGCAAGGTGATCGACCTCGCCACCGCCGAGCCCCGCCAGGTGCTGAGCATCCGCCGCTCGACGATCGGCTATGTCAGCCAGTTCCTGCGTGCGGTGCCGCGGGTGGCGACGATCGACGTCGTCGCCGAGCCGCTGATCGTCAACGGCGTGGCGCGCGAGGAGGCCCGCGAGCGTGCCGGCCGCCTGCTGCGCCGGCTGAATATCCCGGAGCGCCTCTGGACCTTGCCGCCCTCGACCTTCTCCGGCGGCGAGCAGCAGCGCGTCAATATCGCGCGCGGCTTCATCTCGGAGCTGCCGATCCTGCTGCTCGACGAACCGACCGCTTCGCTCGATGCGGCGAATCGCGCAGTGGTGGTCGAGCTGATCGCGGAGAAAAAGACCAGGGGCGTCGCGATGGTCGCGATTGTCCATGACGACGAAATCCGTCATCTGATTGCCGATCGCATCGTCGACGTGACCTCGTTCGCCGCTGCTGCCTGAAGGACCGTTTGAAATGACCGCCAAGCAAGACACCATCATCGGCAACGCCCGGCTGGTCCTCGCCGACCGCGTGATCGAGCAGGGCTGGGTCGCGATAGCGGACGGCAGGATCGCCGAATACGGCGAGGGCAGGGCGCCCGAGGTAGCCGAGGACGCCGGCGGCGATCTCCTGATGCCCGGGCTGATCGAGCTGCACACTGACCATCTCGAGATGCACTACGTGCCGCGGCCAAAAGTGTTCTGGAACCCGATCGCGGCCGTGATCTCCTATGACGGGCAGCTCGCGACCTCGGGCATCACCACGGTGCTGGATTCGCTACGGGTGTGGCGCGAGGACGGCGCCGAGGATGTCGACGGCCGCGCCGGCGTATTGGCGGCGGCGATCTCGGCCGCACGCGAGGAGAATCTGCTGCGCGCCGATCACTTCCTGCATCTGCGCTGCGAAGTGCCGATGCCGGATGTCGTTGCCGAGGCCAAGGAGCTGATCGACCGGCCTGACGTGCGACTGATGTCGCTGATGGACCACACCCCGGGCCAGCGCCAGTTCCGCGACGAGGTGAAGCTGCGTGACTATTACCGCGGCAAGGGCGGCGGCATGACCGACGCCCAGCTCGACGTGCTGTTCGCGCGGCGCTTCGCCTATCAGAAGGAATATGCCGTCACCAACACCCGCGCGATCGTCGCGCTGGCGCACGAATACAAGATCCCCCTGGCGAGCCATGACGACACCACCGACGAGAACGTGGTCGACGCCGTCAACGACAAGGTCGCGGTCGCGGAATTCCCGACCACGATGGAAGCCGCGCGGGGGCTGCACGCGGCCGGCATCGACATCCTGATGGGTGCGCCGAACGTGGTGCGCGGCGGCTCGCACTCCGGCAATATCGCCGCCGTCGATCTCGCCAATGAGGGCATGCTCGATATCCTGTCGTCGGACTACATCCCGTCCAGCCTGCTGATGGCGGCGCTGCAGCTGCCGCTTCATGTGCCGGCGATCGATCTCGCCTCCGCCGTCCGCACCGTGACCAAGACGCCGGCCGAGGCGGTTGGGCTCGCCGATCGCGGCGAGATCGCGGTCGGCAGGCGGGCCGATCTGATCCGCGTGCATGTCGCGCGCGACCTGCCGGTGGTGCGCAGCGTCTGGCGCGAAGGAGCCAGGGTCGCATGAGCGAACTCCCTGCCGTCGCCGCGCAGCACGCCACCACGATTGGTCCCGGCCGGTTGATCCTGGTGGTCGGCCCGAGCGGCGCCGGCAAGGACACGCTGCTGGGGTTGGCGAAGGCGGCCTGTGCGGATGATCGCGACATTGTCTTCGCGCGCCGGCTGATCACCCGCCAGGCGTCAGTGTCGGAAGACAATGAGGAGGTCAGCGCGGACACCTTCCAGCGCGCGGCCGCGGCCGGCGACTATGCTATGCACTGGGAGGCGCACGGCCATCGCTACGCGCTGTCGCGGACGATCGACGATGCTATCAGGGCCGGGCGCACCGTGATCGCGAACGTCTCGCGCACGGTGGTCGCAGCCGCCCGCCGCAACTATGCCAATGCCATCGTGGTGTCGGTCACGGCGCCGCCGGACGTGCTGGCTGCGCGACTGGCGGCGCGCGGGCGTGCCAGCGACGGCGGGCTCGCGCAGCGGCTGGGGCGCACCGTCGACGAGAGCGCAGCGCCGCCTGATCTCACCATCATCAACTCCGGCACCGCCGAATATCACGCGCGACAGCTTGTCCGCATCATCAAGGGTGAACGCTGGGATGGCTAGAGCGTTTTCGAGCGAAGTGGACGCCGGTTCGCGTGAAGAAAACGCGTCGAACAAGAAGCTCTAACGAAAGAGGAGGACAGCACGAATGTCGGTGATCTCTACGATCGAGCAGCTTGAGGCGATCTACGGTTTCCCAAATGACGCGTCGACCGTGAAGGTCGCCGATCACGTGACGCCGCTCTATCGTGTGCTCATCGAGAAATCGCCGTTCGTGTCGCTCGCGACCTCTGGCCCCGAGGGGCTCGACTGCTCGCCGCGCGGCGACCTGCCGGGCTTCGTGCGCATCCATGATGCGAAGACGCTGATGATGCCGGATCGCCGCGGCAACAATCGCTGCGATTCGCTGCGCAACATCGTTCGCGATCCCCGCGTCGGGCTGTTGTTCCTGATCCCGGGCTCGGGCAGCACGCTGCGTGTCAACGGCCGCGGCCATGTCTCGGCCGAGCCGGAGCTGCTCGCCTCGTTCAAGATGGAGGGCAAGGCGCCGCGCACGGTGATCGTGATGAATGTGGACGAGATCTATTTCCAGTGCGCCCGCGCGATCGTGCGCTCCGACCTCTGGAATCCGGACAAGCAGGTCGATCCGAAGGCGTTGCCGACGCCAGGCCAGATCCTCGCCGAAATGAGCGAGCACACGGTCGGTGGTGAAAAATACGATCGCGAGTGGCCGGAGCGCGCGCGGCAGACGATGTGGTGACGTGCGCCCGGACGGTCGGGGTTGAACCTAGGATATAGCCCGGTCTTCCCAGTCCTCCCAAGTCACGTCGGCATTGATCTCGAGGTAGTGCGAAACGGCGACGCCGATGGTCGGGAAGAAGTTGTTCTCGCCAAGCTGCGCCAACAAGCCGAATTTCTTCAGCTTGTCCTTGACGGGATCCTTGAGCTCGGCAAAGCACAGCTCTATCCCTTGTGCGTGCAATGCATCGTCCAGCTCGGCGAGAATGTCGCCGGCGGTCACGTCCACGCTGGTGACCGGCTCGGCCGCAACGACCAGCCAGCGCACCGGCGTCGGAGATTTCGCCACGGCATCCAGCACACGTTCCCTGAAGAACTCGGCATTCGCAAAGAACAACGGCGCATCCCACCGGAACAACACCAGCCCGGGGATTTGGCGCGCGTCCGGATATCGCGTGATGTCGTGATAGCCCTTCACGCCGGAGGCGCGGCCCAGCACGGCGGAATGCGGCCGCCATCCGTCCCACAGGAACTCGATGATGGCGATCACGATGGCGAGGCCTATTCCCGGAATCACTCCCAGCACGGCCACGCCAACAAAGCAGACCACCGATAGCCAGAACTCCCACCGCTGGATGGCGTAGATTCGCCTGAGATCGCTGAACTCAAATAGGCCGAGCGCGGCGGCGATGACGACGGCGGCCAATGCGGCGTTGGGCAAGTGCTGAAGCAGGTTCGGCGCCATCAGCAGCAGAAGAGCGATGGCAAGCGCGCCGATGACGCTGGTAAGTTGGGTGCGCGCTCCGGCGGCTTCCGCAACGGGCGTGCGCGATCCGCTGCTGCTGATCGGAAAGCCCTGAAAGAAGCCGGCCGCCAGATTGGCCGCGCCGAGCCCCACCATCTCCTGGTTGGGATCAACGCGATCGCCCAATCGTCCCGCATAGGCCCGCGAAAGCACGCTGGTGTCGGCGAATGACACCAGCGCGACGGCGCAACCGCCGATCAGCACCTGCACGATATCGCCATAGCCGATCCAGGGAATCGCGAATCCCGGCAGGCCCTGGGGAAGCGAACCCAAAACTGTCACGTTAAAGCGCGCTCCAAGATCGAGCACGCCGGTGACGACCGTCGCCGCAACGACGGCAATCAGAATGCTGGGAAGCCGCTTGTTCCGCTGGAGCAGCAGGATCACCGCCAATGTGGCAAGGCCGATCCCGAGCGCGATCCAATTCGTCTTTCCGTCAAGAACCGCTCCGACGACCGCCCAGAGGCTGCGCAGAGGTCCATCGCTTTCGATGGAGAAGCCGAACAGCTTTGGCAGCTGGCTGATCAGCACGGTCAGGGCAATTCCATTCATGTAGCCGTAGCGGATCGGCTTGGAGAGAAGCTCTGTCAGGAATCCCAACCGCGCGATGCCCGCCACGATGCATATCGTTCCGGAGACGATAGCCATCATCGCGGCGAGGGCCACCGCGCGCATGGGATCGCCGCCCGACAGCGGAACGACAACGCCGAGGATGATGGCTGCAAGCGCCGAGTCCGGTCCCAGGACGAGGATGCGGCTCGGCCCGAACAACGCGTAGACGAGCAGCGGGATGATCGTCGCGTAAAGTCCGTAGATACCCGGCAAGCCGGACGCTTCCGCATAGGCGATGCCGACCGGGACCAGCATGGTCGCGAGCACAAGCCCCGCGACGATGTCGTGTGGAAACCACGCCGCTTGGTATCGACGGAGCGTGTTGAGACCTGGCAGCCAGCTGGTCCAGTGATGCATTGCCGGTCACTCCCAACTGCGTTGGGGCTCGCGTGCGCATGACTTGAACCGCTCTAGCCCTTCGCCTGTTCATCGAACGCCTTCAGCGACACCGCCGCAATCTCGCGCAGCGCGTTGCGGTCGGCGCCGGAGGAGGCCATCACGCACATGCCTGATGTGACCGCGGAGAGATAGCGGGCAAGCATGGCCGGATCGGCGCTTTCGTTCAGGTCGCGTTCGGCCTTGGCGCGGACAAAGCGTTCGCGCAACTGGTCTTCGGTGTGGGTGCGGCGCGCCGCCAGTTCGAATGGAACATTTTCCGAGCCGGTGCCGCAGGCAAGGCCGCCCTGGACCAGCAGACAGCCGGGCGGGTTGGCGGGATCGGTCTGGGCGTCCGCGTGCTCCATCAGAAATCGTTCGGCCACCTCGCGGGCGGTGGCGGCGCCCAAAACCGTTTCCATCCAGGCGTCACGGCGCTCGGTGTAGCGGTCGAGGGCGGCCTTCAGCAGGCCTTCCTTGCTGCCGAAGGCGGCATAGAGGCTCGGCGGATTGATGTTCATCGCCTCGGTGAGCTGCGCAATCGTCGCACCCTCGTAACCATGGCGCCAGAACACGTCCATCGCCTGGTCCAAAGCGGCATCCGCGTCGAAAGCGCGGGGGCGTCCCATACCCATTTTCGTTACTCCGTAAGCCGGGTGCCGTTTCTGTGACGGATTGTCCCTGGCTTATCCTCTTGTTGCACGTGATGTTTTTCCGCGGCTTCTCATTTCCCCACGAATGCGCTAAGAAAATCATAGTGCTCGATACATAAGTATCTTGCGAACCGGCGTCCAGCTCCACATCTGTAGTGAACACTACAGATATCTGGAGCGCGTGAATGCCCTCGTCAACCCAAAATCCTCGTTCCGGCCGCCTCCGACGCGTCGTCGGCGGTATTGTGATCCTCGGCGCCCTCGGCGTCGCCGGTTCGATCGCGACCGGCCACTATTTTCATGCCGCCCAGGCGACCGCCACAGCAGCCGCCCCCGAACCGGCGGTGCCGGTGACCGTGGCCGTGATCCAGCCACGCCCGACCACCCTGTTCGATGACTTCTCGGGCCGGCTCGAGGCGGTCGACCGCGTCCAACTCCGGCCGCGGGTCGCGGGCGCGATCCTGGCGACCAACTTCACCGAAGGCGCGCTGGTGAAGTCCGGCGACATCCTGTTCAAGATCGACCCCGCGCCCTACGCCGCCGAGGTCGACCGCGCCCAGGCGCAGCTCGAGGCCGCCAGGGCCCGCGCCGTCTTCACCGCGAGCGAGGTCGAGCGCGGCGCACAGCTGGTCGGCAACAACATCGTCACCAAGCGCGACTTCGACCAGCGCGACAACACCAATCGCGAGGCGATCGCCAACGTCAAGGCGGCTGAAGCCGCGCTGCAGACCGCAAAACTCAATCTCGATTACACCGAGGTCCGCGCACCGGTCGACGGCCGGGTCGGCAGGATCGAGATCACAGTCGGCAATCTCGTCGCCGCGGGCACCTCGTCGCCGGTGCTGACCTCGCTGGTCTCGGTCAACCCGATCTATGCGAGCTTCGATGCGGATGAGGAGGTCGTGCTGCGCGCGCTGAACTCGATCGCAGACGCCTCCGGCAAGCGCGGCAATCTCGATCAGATCCCGGTCGACATGGTGACGTCAGGCGGCCTCAGCGCCAAGGGCCACATCCAGCTGATCGACAACCAGGTCAACGGGCAGAGCGGCACCATCCGCGTCCGCGCCGTGTTCAGGAACGATGACGGCCGGCTGATCCCCGGACAGTTCGCCCGCGTGCGCATGGGCCAGCCGAAAGAGCAGACGATGGTGCTGATCGACGAGCGCGCCGTCGGCACCGACCAGGACAAGAAGTTCGTCATGCTGGTCGGCGACGACAGCCGCGCGGTCTATCGCCCGGTCACGCTCGGCGGTGCGGTCGACGGCCTGCGGATCGTGACCGCCGGCCTGAAATCCGGCGACCGCATCGTCGTCAACGGCCTGCAGCGCGTGCGTCCCGGCGCACTTCTGAAGATGGAAGTCGCCGAGATGGGCGCGCGCGGTATGCAGCAGGCATCCACTGAAACCAACCAGCACGTCGTGCGGCGCTAGGCGCTGCGCGCGGGGGCGGAGCCATGAATCTCTCAAAATTCTTCATCGACCGGCCGATCTTTGCCGGCGTGCTATCGATCCTGATCTTCCTGGCCGGTCTGATCTCGCTGCTGGCGATGCCGATCTCGGAATATCCCGACGTGGTGCCGCCGTCGGTCGTGGTGCGCGCGACGTATCCGGGTGCCAATCCGAAGGTGATCGCCGAGACGGTGGCAACGCCGATCGAGGAACAGATCAACGGCGTCGAGGGCATGCTCTATATGTCGAGCCAGGCGACCACCGACGGCGCGATGACGCTGACGGTGACGTTCCGGCTCGGCACCGACCCCGACAAGGCGACCCAGCTGGTGCAGAACCGCGTGCAGCAGGCCGAACCGCGCCTGCCGGCCGTGGTGCGCCAGCTCGGCATCATCACCAAGAAGAGCTCGCCCGACCTTACCATGGTCGTGCATTTGCTGTCGCCGAACAACCGCTACGACATGACGTATCTGCGCAACTACGCAGTGCTCAACGTCAAGGACCGATTGGCGCGGATCGACGGCGTCGGCGACGTCCAGCTCTATGGCGCCGGCGACTATTCGATGCGGGTCTGGGTCGATCCGCAGAAGGCCGCCGAGCACGCGCTGACCGCAAGCGACGTCGTCCGCGCGATCCAGGCGCAGAACGTCGAGGCCGCCGCCGGCGTGGTCGGCTCCTCGCCGAGCGTCAAGGGCCTCGATCTCCAGCTGTCCGTCAACGCCGAGGGACGGCTGTCGACCGAGGAGCAGTTCGGCGACATCGTGGTGAAGACCGGCGCGAATGGTGAGGTGGTGCGGCTGCGCGACGTTGCCCGGATCGAGCTCGGCGCCTCCGAATACGGCCTGCGCTCGCTGCTCGACAACAAGCAGGCGGTCGCGATCCCGATCTTCCAGGCGCCAGGTTCGAACGCGCTGGAGATCTCCGACCATGTCCGCGCCACCATGGCCGAGATCAAGAAGAACATGCCGGAAGGCGTGTCGTACCAGATCGTCTACGATCCCACCCAGTTCGTGCGCTCGTCGATCGAGGCCGTCATCCACACACTGCTCGAGGCGATCGCGCTCGTCGTGCTGGTCGTGATCCTGTTTCTGCAGACCTGGCGCGCCTCGATCATTCCGCTGATCGCGGTTCCGGTGTCGATCGTCGGCACCTTCGCGGTGATGCATGTGTTCGGCTTCTCGATCAACGCGCTGAGCCTGTTCGGCCTGGTGCTCGCGATCGGTATCGTGGTCGACGACGCCATCGTCGTGGTCGAGAATGTCGAGCGCAACATCGGATCCGGCCTGTCGCCGCGCGACGCCACCAACCAGGCGATGCGCGAAGTGTCGGGCCCGATCATCGCGATCGCGCTGGTGCTGATCGCGGTGTTCGTGCCGCTCGCTTTCATCTCCGGGCTGACCGGGCAGTTCTACAAGCAGTTCGCGCTGACGATCGCGATCTCGACCGTGATCTCCGCGATCAATTCGCTGACGCTGTCGCCGGCGCTGTCGGCACTGCTGCTGAAGGGGCATCACGAGCCGAAGGACTGGCTGACCCGGGTCATGGAGAAGTCGCTGGGCTGGTTCTTCCGCGGCTTCAACAAGGTCTTCACCAAGTCTTCCGAGAATTACGGCCGCACCGTCACCAAGGTGATCTACGGCAAGGCCGTGGTGATCGGCCTCTATGTGCTCCTGATCGGTGTCACCGGCGTGCTGTTCAAGCAGGTCCCGAGTGGCTTCGTGCCGGGTCAGGACAAGCAATATCTGGTTGGCTTTGCCCGGCTGCCCGATGGCGCGACGCTCGACCGCACCGAGGAAGTGATCCGCAAGATGAGCGACATCGCGCTGACCCAGCCGGGCGTCGAAAGCTCAGTGGCGTTCCCGGGCCTGTCGATCTCCGGCTTCACCAACTCCTCCAACGCCGGCATCGTGTTCTCGACCTTGAAGCCGTTCGACGAGCGCAAGGATCCCTCGCTCAGCGGTCCGGCGATCGCGGCGGCGCTAAACAAGAAGTATGCCGGCATCCAGGATGCCTTCATCGCGATGTTCCCGCCGCCGCCGGTCAACGGCCTCGGCACCATCGGCGGCTTCAAGCTGCAGATCGAGGACCGCGCGGGCCTCGGCTATGAGGCGCTGAACGACGCGACCAAGGCGTTCATGACGGCGATGCAAAAGGCGCCGGAAATCGCTGGCGTGTTCTCGAGCTTCCAGGTCAACGTGCCGCAGCTGTTCGCCGACATCGACCGTACCAAGGCGTTGCAGCTCGGCGTGCCGGTGACGGAAGTCTTCAACACGCTGCAGATCTATCTCGGCTCCTACTACGTCAACGACTTCAACAAATTCGGCCGCACCTATTCGGTCTATGTGCAGGCGGATGCGCCGTTCCGCGCGCGTGCCGACGACATCAGGCAGCTGAAGGTCCGCTCGTCGTCCGGCGACATGGTGCCGCTGTCGGCGCTGTTGAAGGTCCGCCAGAGCGCGGGGCCGGAGCGTGCGATCCGCTACAACGGCTTCCTGTCATCGGACATCAACGCCGCCGCGGCGCCCGGCTATTCCTCCGGCCAGGCGCAGGAGGCGGCAACGCGGATCGCCGCCGAAACGCTGCCGCCGGGCTTTGCCTTCGAATGGACTGACCTGACTTATCAGGAGTTCATCGCCGGCAATTCCGGGCTCTGGGTGTTCCCGCTGGCGATCCTGCTGGTGTTCCTGGTGCTCGCCGCGCTCTATGAGAGCCTGGCGCTGCCGCTCTCGATCATCATGATCGTGCCGATGGGCCTGTTGGCCGCGATGTTCGGGGTCTGGCTGTCGAAGGGCGACAACAACGTCTTCACCCAGATCGGCCTGATCGTGCTGGTCGGATTGTCGGCCAAGAACGCCATCCTGATCGTCGAATTCGCGCGCGAGCTCGAATTCGCCGGACGTTCGCCGATCCGTGCTGCGATCGAGGCGAGCCGGCTGCGGCTGCGGCCGATCCTGATGACGTCGATGGCGTTCATCATGGGCGTGCTGCCGCTGGTGCTGTCGACCGGCGCGGGCTCGGAGATGCGGCGCGCGATGGGTGTCGCGGTGTTCTCCGGCATGATCGGCGTCACGATCTTCGGCCTGTTCCTGACGCCGGTGTTCTATGTGCTGCTACGGAGCCTTACCGGCATGAAGCCGCTGACGCAGCACGGCGAGGCGACCATTCCCGGAAAAGCACACGCGGCATGATGCCGCGTGTGTAAGCTTCTTGTCAGTTTCGAGGGGATCAGGCCGCGATATCGAGCAGCAATTGTGACGAACCGCGGACCAGCACCTTGCGGCCCGCGGGGGTCAAGGCAAACGCGTCTCCGCGCACCGCGACATAACCGAGCGCGATCAGGCTTTCGACGGCAAACCGGTTCAGCCTTGAAGGGTTTGCTGCGGGAGCCCGCAACGCTTTCAACGCATCCCACTGATCGGGTCTGAGTTCGAATTCTTCGCTCATGGTCTTGGCACTCCAGAAATCTTGGGGTGCGAGATACAGAGCGCAGATGAATTTCGTGCGACCACAGCGAGTCAGGATTTCGATTTATGTGGACGCGCCGTCACATCGCCGTGTCATTGGAATACTTCAAGTTTTTCGAATCATTGCGGCACATTGACGCGTGATTTCGTCACAGTGATTAACCGCACGTCGTCACACAGGTTAATCAACCGGATTAACCGGGTTAATCATCTCGATTATCCGGATTAGCCGCGCCGCACACTTGCGCCGCCATCGACCGGCAACGTCACACCGGTGATGAAATTGGCTTCATCCGATGCGAGAAACAGCGCGGCATTGGCGACATCCCAGCCGGTTCCCATCTTGTGACGCAGCGGCACCTTGCTGTCGCGTTCCGCCTCGACCTCGGCGCGGCTCTTCTTGAATTCGCGTGCGCGCGTGTCCACCGCCATCGGCGTGTTCATCAGTCCGGGCAGGATCACGTTGGCGCGAATGCCATATTGCGCGTTCTGGTAGGCGAGCTGCTCGGTGAAGGCGATCATCGCCGATTTCGTCGCCTTGTAGGCCACGTAAGGATAGGTCGTGATTGCGGCCATCGACGAGATGTTGATGATCGAGCCGCGCTGCTGCTTGCGCATGATCGGGATCACATGCTTGGCGGCGAGGATGCAGCTCTTCAGGTTGATCGCCACGCAGCGGTCGAACGCCTCCTCGGTGATGTCGAGCAATTCGGCATCGCCGCCGGAAAGGCTGACGCCGACATTGTTGTGCAGGATATCGATGCTGCCCCAGCGGTCATGCGCATCCGCCACCATCGCCTTGATGTCGGCATTCTTGGTGACGTCGGCCTTGAAGGCGACAGCGGTACCGCCTTTGGCCGTGATCATGTCGACGGTCTCCTGGGCCGACGCCAGATTGTGATCGACGCACAGCACCTTGGCGCCCTCACGCGCGAAGGTCAGCGCGGTGGCGCGGCCGTTGCCGATGCCCTCGCCGGGGCTCTGGCCGGCGCCGACGACGATGGCGACGCGATCTTGCAGGCGCATCTCACTTCACTCCCGGGATCGGGTACTGTTGCAGTACCTCTTTGTACGTGGGTTCGTTGTCGATCTGCATGGTGGCGAGCACGCGCACCACGGCGCAATAGAACGCAATCGTCAGCACCAGGTCGGTCATGTGCTCGTCGGACAGCTCTCGCTTGATCTCGGCGAAGGTCGCATCCGACATCGCGAGCTCGCGCACCATCTCGCGGGCGCCCCTGAGGATCGCTTTCGCCAGCGGCTCGAGTGTCGACGGCTTGCCACAGGTCTCCGCGATCAGGCCCTTTATGTCCTCATCGGTGACGCCGAACTCCTTGCCGATCTTCACATGGTGGGTGAACTCGTATTCCGACTTCTCGAGCCAGCCGACCTGCAGGATCGCGAGCTCGCGCAACCGCGGATCGAGCTTGCTGTTGAAGCGGATATAGCCGCCGACGCCGTTGAAGGCGCGCGCCATATCCGGCGAGTTGACCAGGAGCTTGTGCAGATTGGTATTGCGCTTGAGCATGTCGCGATATTCGGGTGCGACCTGATCGGCTTCGAGATAGGGCAGGCGGGCCATTGTTGTTGTCCTTGGTTTGGCGGCTTGCGGAAGGGGCGGCTGTTGCTTCAGCCGTAGAGTGCTTTGTGCTCGCTTTCGTAGTTGGCGTAGGAATCCTTCATGCTGGCGCCGTTGAGCAGCATGGTCGCAACCTCTGCATTGTCGGCATCGAGCACGGTCGAGCGCACCCACATGCTCTCGGTGCGCTTGCTGCCCGAGAGCGCGACGACCTCACGCTCGACCCAATAAGTCTCGCCCGGGAATAGCGGCCCGCGCACCAGCCGAATCTCCTGGTCGGCGAACAGCCCGACCGCCGGACCACGGACCGGCAGGCGATCTTCGCGCGCGCGGTACTGGAACAGCACGCTCAGCATCTCCATCGGGATGATGGCGCGGCCCCAGGGATTATGCTCCAGCGAATAATAGTCTGAAGGTTCGGTGATCACCTTGAGCTTGTCGGCCAGCGAAAACGGATAGAGATCGCCCATGTTCTGGTCGAAATCCATCTTGATCGCCTGGCGCGGCGTCTTCATGCCGACCTTGATGTCGGCAAGGATCACGGGATCGGTCAGCGGCTTCAATTCGCCGAGCCTGTGGGAGAGCGCTGTCTCCGTGCCGTCGCCGTCGATCGAGGCGGTGCCGCGCAAAATCTCGGTGCCGTCGCGCTTGACCATCCCGACCGTGCAAACGGTCTGGCCCGGCTTCGGCTTCTCGATCTGGGCCTGCACCTCTTCTCCTTCGAACACCGGATTGCGGTAATGCGCCGACAGGCATCCGGTCATGAACCAGGCCCGGCCCCAGATCCGCTCGCACAGCGGTGTGAACTGGCTGAAATGGGTCGGTCCCTCGATCGTGCCACCGCGGAAGCCGAGCTTCTGCGCGGTTGCATCGTCGTGGATCGAGGCGTGCGAGTCGTAGGTCTGGGTCTGCAGCATCTGCTTCGGGCTGCGCCACGGACCCACCAGCAGATTGCCGTTCTCCACGATTTCCGTCGTGAACGCGGATTCGACTGTAATCATCCTTGGTCTCCCTTTGCGCGCACCGTTTCAAAGAAGCCGGGGTTCGGCAAGACCTCGCATCTGCAACATCGAGTTATGTGCTGCGGCCATGGAACGGGGCTGTTCATGCATAACAAAACCGGTGCATGCTGATGCATGATCATTCGGAAGATAATGAGACCGGTTCGGACCGGCGCGACTAACCGGCGGGGAGCCTGAGACTGATGGCGTTGATGGACGTTGGACTGGACGACAAGTACCGGTTGGACACGAAACGAATCTTCCTTTCCGGTACCCAGGCTCTGGTCCGATTGCCCATGTTGCAGCGCGAACGCGACCGCGCGCACGGGCTGAACACCGCGGGTTTCATTTCCGGATATCGCGGCTCGCCGCTCGGCATGTACGACCACGCGCTGTGGCGCGCCAAATCGTTCCTCAGAGAGCACGACATCGCCTTCGTTCCCGGCCTCAACGAGGATCTGGCAGCGACCGCGGTGTGGGGCAGCCAGCAGGTGGGCATGTTCCCGGGCGCCAAGGTCGATGGCGTGTTCGGCATCTGGTACGGCAAGGGCCCCGGCGTCGACCGCTCGCTCGATGCGCTCAAGCACGCCAATTCGGCCGGCACGTCGCCGAATGGCGGCGTGATTGCGCTGGCTGGTGACGACCATGGCTGCCAGTCCTCCACCCTGGCGCACCAGAGCGAGCAGGTGTTCGCCTCGGCGCTGATGCCGGTGGTCAATCCGGCGACGCTGCAGGACTATCTCGACCTCGGCATCCTCGGCTTTGCGCTGTCGCGCTATTCCGGCTGCTGGGTCGGCTTCAAGGCGATCTCGGAAACCGTCGAAAGCTCGGCCTCGATCGTCAGCGATCTCGATCGCATCAAGATCATCACACCTGATGATTTCGAGATGCCGCCGGATGGGCTCTCGATCCGCTGGCCGGATCCGCCGCTGGAGGCCGAGCGCAGGCTGCATGGGCCCAAGATGGAGGCGGTCGCGGCTTTTGCCCGCGTCAATCGGTTCGACCGCATCGTGCTGGATTCGAAGCCGGCGCGGCTCGGCATCATGGCGACCGGCAAGGCCTATCTCGATCTGCGCCAGGCGCTCGCCGATCTCGGCATCACCGATGCCGACGCGCAGGCACTGGGACTGCGCATCTACAAGGTGGCGCTGACCTGGCCGCTGGAAGCGCGCGGCGCGCGCGCCTTCGCCGAAGGCTTGCAGGACGTGCTTGTCGTCGAGGAGAAGCGCGGCTTCATCGAGGACCAGCTGGTCCGCATCCTCTACAACATGGACGCATCCAAGCGTCCCTCAGTGGTCGGCAAGCGCGACGAGAGCGGCGCGCCGTTGCTGCCGAGCGAGGGCGAGCTGACGCCGACCATGGTGGCGGCCGCCGTCGTCGCGCGTCTGCGCAAGCTCGGCCATCGCAGTCCGCTATTGGAGCAACGCCTGGCAAAGCTCGAGGCGTTCGATCGTCCGGCCGAAGGCACGGGCACCGCGAAATTGCAGCGCACGCCATATTTCTGCTCGGGCTGCCCGCACAACTCGTCGACCAAGATCCCCGAGGGCAGCCGCGCCATGGCCGGCATCGGCTGTCACGGCATGGCGCTGTCGGTGCCGAACCGCAACACCCAGACCATCTCGCATATGGGCGCCGAGGGCGTGAGCTGGATCGGGCAGGCGCCGTTCACCAGCGAACAGCACGTATTCCAGAATCTCGGCGACGGCACCTACACCCATTCCGGCCTCCTGGCGCTGCGCGCCGCTGCTGCGGCCGGCGTCAACATCACCTACAAGATCCTCTACAACGACGCGGTCGCGATGACCGGAGGCCAGCCGGCCGAGGGCGGCTTCACGGTGTCGCAGATCGCCCACCAGGTCGCGGCCGAGGGCACCAAGCGGCTCGTGATCGTCTCCGACGATCCGGACAAATATCCCGCCAATTATTTCCCGTCGGGCGCCACCATCCACCATCGCCGCGAGCTCGACGCCGTGCAGCGCACCTTGCGCGAGATCGAGGGCCTCACCGTCCTGATCTACGACCAGACCTGCGCCGCCGAGAAGCGCCGCCGCCGCAAGCGCGGGCTGTTTCCCGATCCGGCCAAGCGCGTCTTCATTAATGAGCGCGTCTGCGAAGGCTGCGGCGACTGCTCGGTGGCGTCGAACTGCGTCTCGGTGCAGCCGCTGGAGACCGAACTCGGCCGCAAGCGCCGCATCGACCAGTCGAACTGCAACAAGGATTTCTCCTGCATTGAGGGTTTTTGCCCGAGCTTCGTGATGGTGCAGGATCCCAAGCTGCGCAAGGCCGACCGCACCGCCGCCGATCCCAAGGCGCTGTTCGCCGACCTGCCGACGCCGCCTGCGGCCGCGCTTGCCGCGCCCTACAACATCCTGATCACCGGTATCGGCGGCACCGGCG
The DNA here is from genome assembly GCF_000426785.1 of Bradyrhizobium sp. th-b2. Lineage (NCBI taxonomy): Bacteria > Pseudomonadati > Pseudomonadota > Alphaproteobacteria > Hyphomicrobiales > Nitrobacteraceae > Bradyrhizobium > Bradyrhizobium sp. th-b2. The sequence continues at coordinate 60,804 of NZ_AUGA01000019.1, read as the reverse complement.
TCATCACCATCGGCGCGCTGCTCGGCATGGCCGCGCATGTCGAGGGTCTGGCCTGCTCGACGCTCGACTTCACCGGCCTGTCGCAGAAGAACGGCGCGGTCATGAGCCATGTCCGGCTGGCGCCGGCGTCCGACATGCTGACCACCGTCCGCATCGCGCCCGGCAATGCCAACCTGATCCTCGGCTGCGACCTCGTCGTGGCCACCAGCGTGCCGGCGTTGAGCCGCGCCGAGCGCGGCGTCACCCGCGCCGTCGTCAACGCCGATCTGCTGCCGACCGCGAGCTTCGTGATCGATCCCGATATCGATTTCGAGGCTGGTGCGATGCGCGACGCGCTGAACGGCGCGGTGCGACCTGATGATCTCGACATTCTCGATGCCACCGGGCTTGCCACCGCGCTGATGGGCGACAGCATCGCGACCAACGCCTTCATGCTCGGCTTTGCCTTCCAGCGCGGCGCGATCCCGCTGTCGCTCGATGCGATCCTGAAGGCGATCGAGCTCAACGGCGCCGCGATCGAGATGAACAAGACCGCGTTCTCGTGGGGCCGGCTTGCCGCGCACGATCTGCAACGCGTGGTCAGCGCCGCGCGCTTCAAGAGCGCAGGCGCAGCGCCTGCAAAGAAGACGCTCGACGAGACGATCGCGTTCCGCGCCAAATTCCTCACCGACTATCAGGATGAGGCCTACGCCAAGCGCTATCTCGATGATGTCGCGCGCGTCCGCACCGCTGAGGCCGCGGCCGCGCCGGGCTCGCAGGACCTGACCGAGGCCTTTGCAAAAGGCCTGTTCAAGCTGATGGCCTACAAGGACGAGTACGAGGTCGCGCGGCTCTATTCCGACGGCGAGTTCAGCAAGGCCTTGAAGGAGCAGTTCGAGGGCAATTCCGGCTTGAAGGTCCTGTTGGCGCCGCCGCTGCTGGCGCAGCGCGATCCCGTCACCGAGCGTTTGCAGAAGCGCGAATTCGGCCCGTGGATCTTCAAGGCGTTCGGCCTGCTGGCGGGGCTGAAGGGCCTGCGCGGCACCGCGTTCGACATCTTCGGCTACACCTCAGAGCGCAAGATGGAGCGCGCGTTGCCGGTCGAGTATTCCGCGATGATCCTGCGTCGTCTCGACGGCACGAAGCCGCTCGACCTGCCGCGGCTGGTGGCGCTGGCCAAGGCTGCGGACCTCGTGCGCGGCTATGGCCACATCAAGGAAGGCAACGTCGCCCGCTACCGCACCGAATGCGCGCGGCTGGAACGCGCGATCGGCCAGCCGCTGGCGCAGGCGGCCGAATAGGCTAGAGCGTTTTCGAGCGAAGTGGCTACCGGTTCGCGTGAAGAAAACGCGTCAAAACAAGAATCTAGAGCCCCGTTCCGATACCATCGGCACGGGGCTCTAGGCGGCGGGCAGCGGGAACTTTCCACGGCCGCCTTGGTTGACTGGTAACCCTGCCCGCAACAGCGGGGTGGATTCGCGCGGCCGGGCCCCTACATGATGGCTGTTCTGTTCGAGTGATTTCAGGAGGCCCTTTGATGGTCCTGAAAAGCGCTTTTGTTGCAATTGTTTGTACCGCGTGCCTGGCTGTGGGCGGCGTGGCGCTGGCTGACGAGTATCGCCCCAGCGAGTTCTTCAGCCTCGATCTTTCCCAGGCGGTGCTGTCGCCGAAGCGGCTTGGGCCGCCTGCGCAATTCGAGCCGGTTCCGGTCGAGGCGAAGACCGACCACGGTCCGGATCAGCGTGCCAATGTCGAGCCGACGGTCGAGCAGCCGAAGGTCGCATCACAGAAGGCCGCCCGGACGGCCAGGGTAACGGCGCAGCCTGAGCCGAAGCGCGCGGCGGCGCCTGCGCCAGCCCGCGCCAGGCTCGCGCGGCGGCACGCGAACCCGCTCGATGCCGAAGCCCGCGACACCAGGATCCAGACCTGGCCGTGCCGCACCGGCGGCATCTGCAGCTGGCAGCGGTGAGAGGCTTCACTTCCTTGCGTCGATCCTCGCGTCAACATTAAACCCGTCATCCTGAGGAGCGCGCTCTTGCGCGCGTCTCGAAGGATGCACGGCCCAGATCGCGCAGCAGGGCCGTCGATCCTTCGAGACGGCGCTACGCGCCTCCTCAGGATGACGGGTTTGGCGCTTGAGCGCTCGGTGCCGAACGACGCCGTTCCGAGAGCCCCCGAGTCATCCCGCCGTCGCAAAACCGTCGGCGGAGAGTCAAGAAACCGTAAGGGCGGAGTCAAACGGCGCAGGCAAAACCTTCGTTGCGATTCGACGAAGGTTGTTCGATGCCGACAGCGATCTCCGCGAGGGGACGAGGCCTTACAAGGCGTCAGCTTCTGGTGCGCTTGGCATCGACGGCTGCGCTGGCCGGATTGGGCTCGCTCGCAAAGCCCTATCTGAGCCGTGCGGCGGATCGTCCCGCGATCGCGGGTATCCAGTCCGGCGACGTCGCGAGCGATTCCGCTGTCATCTGGGCCCGCGCCGATCGCGCAGCGCGGATGCAGATCGAATGCGCGAGCGTCGAGAGCTTCGCCACCATCCTGCGCACCGCATCCGCCGATGCGCTGCCCGAGCGCGATTTCACGGCAAAGCTGCTGCTCGACGGCCTGCCGCCGGGCCAGGACCTGTTCTATCGCATCAGCTTCGCGGATCGCGACGGCGTTGCAGGCGAAAGCCGCGTCGGGCATTTCCGCACCGCGCCGGTCGACCGCCGCTCGATCTCGTTCGTCTGGTCCGGCGACGTCGTCGGGCAGGGCTGGGGCATCGATCCCGCGCGCGGCGGCTTGCGCAGCTACCGCACCATGCTCAACGAGCGCCCGGATTTCTTCATCCATTCCGGCGACCACATCTATGCGGATTGCACGGTGCCGCCGGAGCAGACGCTGCCGAACGGCGAGATCTGGCGCAACATCGTCACGGAGGAGAAATCCGTCGTCGCGTACAGTCTCGACCAGTTTCGCGGCAACTACAGATACAACTGGCTTGACGAGAATTTTCGCGCCTTCCACGCCGAAGTGCCGATGTTCGCTCAGTGGGACGATCACGAGGTGGCCGACGACTGGTCGCCGATCGGCACCGCCGACGCTACCGGCTACGACGCGGACGGTACCTCGCGCCTGGTGGCGCGGGCGCGCCGCGCTTTCCATGAATTCATGCCGATGCGGTTGATGCCGGAGCGCGACGGCCGCGTCTATCGCAAGATCGCCTATGGGCCGCTGCTCGACGTCTTCATCATCGACATGCGCTCCTATCGCGATTCCAGCTGGAACAAGCAGGGCGATCCCGACAAGGCGTTCATCCTCGGCGAGAGCCAGCTCGCCTGGCTGAAGCGCGAACTGGTGGCGTCGGATGCTGTCTGGAAGGTGATCGCGGCGGATTTGCCGATCGGCCTGATCAGCCTGGATGCGGTCGCGCTCGGCGACGGCCCGCCCGCGCGGCGCGAGCACGAGATCGCCGATCTGCTGTCCTTCATGAAACGCGCCGGTGTCCGCAACACGGTGTGGCTCACCGCCGACATGCACTACACTGCCGCGCATCACTATGATCCGAACCGCGCGGTGTTTCAGGAATTCGAGCCGTTCTGGGAGTTCGTCTCCGGTCCGCTGCATGCCGGCACCTGGTCGCCGGGCGAGCTCGACAACACCTTTGGCCCGAAGGCGATGTACCAGAAGGGCTGCTCGGTCGAGCAGGGCGACAATCTCGCGCCGTGCTTCGGCCTGCAATTCTTCGGCCGCGTCGACATCGACGGCACGACCTCTGTGATGACGGTGACGCTGAAGGACGTCGACAACCACGACCTCTGGTCGGTCGACATCGAACCGCGGCCGGACGCGCGGCCCGGCCAGATCATGGCGGAACATATTTAGTCCCGTCGCGACATCTTGATTGCGGATGCCTTGCCCGAGGGCCCGATTTGCGGGCAGACTGCGACTTGGCAGTCCTGCCAATTTCATTCCTTCCAGACAATTTGCTGGCGTGACGTCGTCGATGGCATCGGCGCCCCACGCGTCAGGAGCTATCCATGGAAAATCTGCAGACACAGGGCATCCGCCTGCCGTAGCTCGGGCTCGGCACCTTCCGCATGCAGGGCGACGCCTGCCGCGCGGCGGTCGAGAGCGCGCTCGGGCTTGGTTACCGGCATATCGACACCGCCGAAATGTACGCTAATGAAGAGGCGATTGGCGCGGCGATCGCGACCGCGAATGTCGCGCGCAAGGACCTGCACGTGACCACCAAGGTCTGGCACGAGAATTTGGCGCCGGACGCGATCCGCAAGGCGTTCGACACCAGCTTGAAGAAGCTGCGGCTCGATCATGTCGATCTCTATCTGGTGCACTGGCCGTCGCGGAGCATGAAGCTGCCGGCGGTGTTTGAAACGCTGATGCAGCTGAAGGAGGAGGGCCGCACCCGCGCGATCGGCGTCGCCAATTTCACCACAGCGCTGCTCAAGACCGTGGTCGAGGACATCAAGGCGCCGATCGCCTGCAACCAGATCGAATACCACGCGATGCTGGACCAGACGCCGGTGCGCAAATATCTCGCGGCGAAATCGATCCCGCTGGTGGCCTATTGTCCGCTGGCCCAGGGCCGCTTCGCCACCGACGAGACCCTTGCAAAGATCGGCAAGAAGCATGATGCGACCGCAGCGCAGGTGGCGCTGAAATGGCTGCTCGATCAGGACGGCGTTGCGGCGATCCCGAAAGCCTCGCGCGCCGAAAGCCAAAAGGCCAATTTCGATGCGCTGAAGGTCAAGCTCGACGACGACGACCGCAAGGCGATCGGGGCATTGCGCAAGGACATGCGCTGCGTCAATCCCGGATTTGCGCCGGCGTGGGATTGAGCCCGGCGGGCATTTGATGAGAACGTAGAAAAAGAAAATGGCTCCGCGAGGAGCCATTTTCCGTCTGTCGATTTAGTAGCGATCCCGCCTGATAACCACCGTGCGGTCATGGTCGTGGTGCCAGCCGCGATGCCAACCGCGGTCGTGGCGCATTCCACGGTCATGGCGCATCTCGGCGCGCGCGCCCCAGCCACGATCCCAGTGATGGTGGCCGCCGCGCTTGATCACGACGGTCTCGGCGCTCGCGATCGACGGAACGGCCACTGCAAGCGCACCGACAGCCGCAAGAACAAAGCCAAATTTTTTCATCTCATCCTCCTCAATGATGCGTGGAGGAAACCGTACAGGCATCGAAACGTTCCTGAGGAAACGGAGGAGTTTTCTGAACGGTTGTTCAGGCAATTGCGGCCGCTGCTGTGCGTCGCGCATTGTCGCGCACAATCGATAGATGAGCGCTGCAGGTCGCTTCGATGGCCTTGCCTAAGGGCTGCGTCCGACGCATCATCGCGTCATAAAAATCATATTGGGGGGCGTCGCCGTGAGCGGATTTTCGCGCCGGGATTTTTTGAAAGTTTCTGGATCGGCCGCTGCCGCCGCCATCGCGGCGCCGGCCGCTGCGGCGATGGGGCCGGACGACAAGTTCGACCTCGTGATCAAGAGCGGCGACGTGATCGATCCCAGCCAGTCGCTGCGCGGCAAGCGCGACATCGGCATCCGCTGGGGCATCATCGAGGCAATCGAAGACGAGATCCCGGCCGCTCGCGCCGCCAAAACCATCGACGCCTCGGGCAAGCTCGTGACGCCGGGCCTCGTCGACCTGCACTGTCACGTCTATCCGTACGGGTCGGCGATCGGCATTCCCGCCGACGAGTTGGTGCAATTCCAGGGCACCACGACGGTGGTCTCGGCCGGCGATGCCGGCGTCAACAATCTGGCGGCGTTGCGGCGCTTCATCGTGGCGCAGTCGCGGGCGCGGATCTACGCCTTCCTCCATATTGCGAACAACGGCCTGTCGGCCTTCCCGGTGGCCGAGCTCTACAATATCGACAACGCCCAGGTCGAAGCCTGCGCGATGGCGCTTGCCGAGAACCCGGACTTCCTGATCGGGGTCAAGGTGCGGATGTCGGAGAACGTCATCTTCAAGCACGGCATCGAGCCGCTGAAGCGCGCCATCCAGGCCTGCGAGATGTGCGGCTGGCCGGCGCGGATGATGGTGCATATCGGCGGCGTCGAGACCAGGGAACTGATGTCCGACATCCTCGATCTGCTGCGGCCAGGTGATATCCTCACCCACGCCTATTCCGGCGCGCCGAACATGTCCGGCGCCTTCACCAACATCGTGCAGGACGGCAAGTTGCTGCCGGCAGCGCTCGAAGCCAAGCAGCGCGGTGTGCTGTTCGATGTCGGCCATGGCGGCGGCAGCTTTGATTTCACGGTGGCGGAGATCGCTATTCCGGCGGGCTGCACGCCCGACACGATCTCCTCCGACATCCATGTCTTCTCGGGCAACTCGCCCGGCATCCCGTTCCTGCCGAACGTGATGAGCAAGTTCCTGGCGATGGGCTCGTCGCTGGATCAGGTGGTGGCGATGGCGACTTCGGTGCCGGCGCGGGCCATCAACCGCGCTCCCAAGATCGGCACGCTGCAGCGCGGCGCGCCCGGCGACGTCGCGATCATGGACCTCGTCGAAGGTCCGGTCACCTTCGTCGACACCCGCAACAACAAGCGCGACGGCAATCTGCAACTGAAGCCGGTGCAAACGGTGGTCAACGGCGTGCCGTTCGGCCGGCCCTATCAGGCGCCGTTTTCGGTGAGGTGATTAGGTCTCTCGATCACCTCTCCCCGTTGGGGAGAGGTCGGCGCGAAGCGCCGGGTGAGGGGACGCAGGTCCACGAGAGGGCGCAACCCCTCACCCGGATCGCATCTGACCTCTCCCGCAAGGGGAGAGGTGAACCGACAACGCTGCTGCAGCCTGACGTGTTCAATTAGCCGCTCTTCTCCACATTGCTGCTTCGTGCCGGTACGCCGAACTCCTTGCGGCACACCTCGGCCAGCACCGCGACGCCCTCGCGGATCTGCTCATGCGAGGGGCTGGCGAAGCAGAGGCGGAGCCGGCTGCCGGAATGCGCCTTGCTGGTCGACCATTCCGGTCCCGGATTGATCGAGACGCCGGCGGCAAGCGCCGTCTGATAGAGCTTCAACGTGTCGACATTGTCGGGCAGCTTGACCCAGAGAAAGATGCCGCCCTTGGGGGCCTCGAATTCGGCCGCGGTGCCGAATTGCTCGTTCAGCGCCTCCATCAGCGTGTCGAGCTTGGCGCGCAGGCCCTTGGTCAGCCGCGGCACGTGGGTCGAGAAATGCGGCGCGCAATATTCTGATAGCACCATCTGCTCCAGCGCGCCGGAGCCGGCGTCGGTCTTCAGCGGCAGCATCCGCGACATGATCTCCCAGGGCGCGACGATGAAGCCGACCCGCAGCGCCGGCGCTATCGACTTCGAGAACGAGCCGATATGGATCACGCCGCCATGCTTGCTCATGGCATGGATCGCGGGCGGCCGTTCGCCGCTCCAGATCAGATCGGCATAGCAATCGTCCTCGAAGATCGGCACGCCGTATTCTTTTGACAGCTTCAGCATCTCGGCGCGCCGGCTCTCGGGCAGGATCGAGCCGGTCGGGTTCTGCACCGTCGGGATGGTGTAGATGTATTTCGGCGTGATGCCGCGCCGCCTGTGATCGGCGAGCGCTGCGGCCAGCGCATCGATCCTGATGCCGTCGCCATCGAGGGGAATGCCGACCGCGTTGACGCCGAGCCGCGTCAACCGGTTCAGCGAGCCCTGATAGGTTTCCTGCTCGATCAGCACGGTGTCGCCCTTGGCGAGCAGGGTCTGATTGACCAAATCGAGCGCCTGCAGCGAGCCGGAGACGATCATGATCTCATCCGGCGTGCAGGCAATCCCCGCATCGCGCTTCAGCTTCTCGGTCAGGAATTGCCGAAGCGGCAGGTAGCCCTGAGGCCCGTGCGCGAGGTTGTAGGTCGCCAGATTCCTGCCTTCGCGTTTCAGCACGGCGTTGACCGCCTCGAGCAGTCCGTCGACCGGGACCTGGTCGGGATCATTGTTGCCGCCGACGAAGCTGTATTTGGCGAGCCCGGTCCATCGCGCCGCCGGCGCAGGCAGGCCGGCCGGGAGCAGCGGTGCGAAGTCGAACTGGGCTGAGGTGGACATGGACGTTTCGCTCCGTGTTGTTGTCGTTGAGAAGGCCGCGCGTAAGCGGCCCTCTATGCAGTCAGTTCTTGCCGGGCAGCCTGATCGGCCGGCCCTGGCTGATGAAGGCGTAGTGCCCGGGGCCGACGCTGCCGACCATCAGGGCCTCGACCGCCGGTTCCGCGATCTCGCCCGCCGCCGCCCAATCGACCACGAAATTCGCGCCGGTGCCGCCGCGGGTATCGGTCGTGGCGATAGCAACCTCGACGGTCGCGAACGGTTTTAGCGCGATCGGTGATTTGAGGTAGCTCTCCACCATCTTGCCTGATGTGTCGTAATAGGCGATCCGCTTCAGCACCAGCGGCCTCGTCTCGGAGGCGTTGTGCACGCTGAGCGTCACCGAGAAATCCGCCCTCAGCTTGCCCTGGCTCATCGACACGCTGGAATAGACCGGCACGTAGAACGCACCGGAGGCCGTGAGCCCTTCGGCCGGCACCGCGGTCAGCGAATTTGCAAAATTTTGTTCAATACTTCCGGGGGATTGTGCTAGCGCCTCAGGCATGCGCACGGTGAGGCAGACCAAAACTGCCAGAAAAATGCCGCCTGCGCGGATGTGACACATTGCTCGGTTGATCCTCACGCCCGGCCCTCTAGGTTGCGGCAACAGGAAGTCTTTGACGCATGCATGAACTGATCCCCGACATCACGCTCTGTATCCTGTTTGCCTGGGGGCTCGGGCTGCTCGCCCATTTCTCCCGGCAACCGCTGATACTGGCGTACCTTATCGCCGGCTTTTTCATTGGTCCATTCGGCATGGGCTGGGTCAAGTCCCAGGAGTCGATCAGCATCATCTCCGAGCTCGGCCTGATCTTCATGCTGTTCATGATCGGGCTGGAAATCGACCTCAAGAAGATCATCCGCGCCGGCAAGGTCATCCTGTTCGCCGGCGTCGGCGAGCTGCTGGGCGGCTGCCTGATCGGCGTCGCGTTCTTTGCAGCCATCGGGCTTGCGATCGGCGGCGGCAAGTTCGACGCGGTCTATCTCTGCGTCGCCTGCGCGCTGTCCTCGACCGTCATCATCGTCAAGGTGCTCTACGAGAAGCGCGAGCTGGATACGCTGCCGGGCCGGATTACGCTGGGCGTGCTGGTGTTGCAGGACATCTTCGCGATCCTGTTCCTGGCGGTGCAGCCGAGCCTGGACAATCTGCAGATCAGCGTCGTGTTGCTGTCGATCGCCCGCGTTGCGGTGCTGGTCGCGACCGCGCTGGTGCTGAGCCGTTACGTGCTGCCGCGGCTGTTCCACCAGATCGCGCGCCGGCCCGAGCTGGTGCTGCTCGGCGCGCTCGCCTGGTGCTTCTTGATCGGCGAGATCGCCGAACGGCTGCATCTGTCGCGCGAGATGGGCTCGCTGGTCGCCGGCGTCTCGATCTCGACCTTCCCCTACGCGCTCGACGTCACCGCCAAGGTCACGACGCTCAGGGATTTCTTCATCACCCTGTTCTTTGTCGCGCTCGGCATGACGATCCCGATTCCGGGACTCTCGGTGATCGGACTGGCGCTGGTGATCGCGGCCTTCACGGTGGCAAGCCGCCTGGTCACGACGTTCGCGCCGCTCTATCTGATGAAGCAGGGTCTGCGCGCCAGCCTGCTGCCGGCGATCAATTTGGCGCAGATCTCCGAGTTCTCGCTGGTGGTGATCCAGACCGGCGTCGCCGCCAACCACATAGCGACCGAAACGGCGAATGCAGTCTCGTTCGCGTTCGTCGTGCTGGCGGTGCTCTCGACCTTCGCGATGGCCCGCAGCGACCAGATCGTGCGCGGCCTGATCGGTCCCTTGAAGCGGATCGGGCTGCGCGACCTCGACCATGAAGGCCAGGGCCGCGGCGAGGCCGGGCAAGCGGGCGAGCATGGCGAGATCCGGCGCATCGTCATCCTCGGCTTTTTCCGCGCGGCGAGCGCGCTGATCAGCCAGATCGAGCGCCAGAACCAGTCGCTGCTCGAGCAGATCAGCGTCGTCGACTTCAATCCGCTGGTGTTCCGCACGCTGACCGATCGAGGAATGCACGTGATCTATGGCGATATCAGCAATGTCGATACCCTGGTCCATGCGGGCATCGGCAAGGCCGAGATCATCATCCTGAGCGTGCCGGATTTCCTCTTGGTCGGCGCCGACAACGAGAAGCTGGTGCGCCACGTCCGCGCGCTGAACCCGACCGCGAAGGTTGTCGCCACCGCGGACCTCTTGACCGGCGTCGACGATCTCTACGCCGCCGGCGCCGATTACGTGACGGTGACCCGCCTCAGCGACGCCGGCGAGCTCTATGCCGTGATCGAGGCCACCGATGCCGGCCTGCTCGACGACAAGCGCGCCGAACTGGACGCCCAGTTGAGCGACCGCCGCGAGGTGCTGCCGTAGGAGAGCATGATCCGGGAAATGCGGTACCCGTCACCGTCCTGGTATGCCTGCCGGACGCATGGCGGGTTGCATAATGATACTGGCGCTGACATCGGAACCCGGCTAATCCACTGCCTGCATGTAACGAGATGTCAGGACAATGGCCGATACGATCCAGGAAGTGCTGCAAGCCTTTGCGAAGGGCGAACTCGTCGTCGTCACCGACGATGACGATCGGGAAGGCGAGGGCGATCTGATCGTCGCGGCGTCGTTCTGCACGGCGGAGAAGATGGCCTTCATCATCCGCCACACCTCCGGCATCGTCTGCGCGCCGATCACCACCGAGGACGCCCGCCGGCTGCGGCTCGACCCGATGGTGGCGCACAACGAGTCCAACCACACCACCGCCTTCACCGTCTCGATCGACTACAAGCCCGACGGCGGCACCGGCATCTCGGCCGAGGAACGCGCCTCCTGCTGCCGCGCGCTCGCCAATCCCAATGCCGGCGCCAACGATTTTGCGCGGCCGGGCCACATCTTCCCGCTGATCGCGCGCGACGGCGGCGTACTGCTGCGCTCCGGCCATACCGAGGCCGCGGTCGATCTGTGCCGGCTCTCGGGCCTGCCGCCGGTCGGCGTCATCAGCGAGCTGATGAACGACGATGGAACCGTGATGAAGGGCGAGCAGGTGGCGAAATTCGCCGCTGCCCACAAGCTCAAGCATGTCACGATCGCGGACATGATCGCCTATCGCCAGGCGCGCGAGAAGCTGATCGAGCGGGTCGCGACCTTCACCACCGAAAGCCCGATCGGGCCGCTGCAGGGCTATGCCTATCGCTCGCCGTTCGACGAGATCATGCACGCCGCCTTCGTCTATAACGGCATCGGCGACGGCCGGGACGTGCTGACACGGCTGCACAAGCCCAACATCGTCAAAGACCTCTTCACCGGGCCGGCGCGCATGGAAGCCGTGCTGCGGCACTTCAAGGCTGCCGGCCGCGGCGTGCTGGTCTATCTGCGCGACGGTGCCGCCGGAGTTCCGGTGCAGCCGGTCGAAGAGTCGAAGACCGCGGAGGCCGATCGCCACAAGCAGTGGCGCGAGGTCGGTGTCGGCGCGCAGATCCTGCGCGATCTCGGCGTCACCTCGATCCGGCACCTGACCTCGTCGGTGCACGACTACAAAGGGCTGTCCGGTTTCGGCATCGAGATCGTGTCGAACGAGAAGCTGGAGACCTAGCACTGTCATTCCGGGGCGATGCGCATGCATCGAACCCGGAATCTCGAGATTCCCCGGGGCGCAATGGCGCCCCTGAGGTTCACGCTGTCGCGTGCCCCGGAATGACGACAACCCAATTCAATTGCGCTTCGCAGCATAGCGCTTTAATTTATCCGCCAATTTCCGAGTGACGATGCGAAAGGATGTTTCATGAGCGTGCGCCCCCAGGCCAAGGACAAGCCGGCTGCCGCCAGCTTCCAGTGGGATGATCCGTTCCTGCTCGACGAGCAGCTCACCGAAGACGAGCGCCTGATCCGCGACACCGCGCGGGCCTATGCGCAGGACAAGCTGGCTCCACGGGTCACCAAGGCCTATCTGGAAGAGAAGACCGATCGCGAGATATTCAACGAGATGGGTGAGCTTGGCCTGATCGGTGTCACGCTGCCCGAGGAATATGGCTGCGCCAATGCGAGCTACGTGGCCTACGGGCTCGTCGCGCGCGAGATCGAGCGCGTCGATAGCGGCTATCGCTCGATGAACTCGGTGCAGACGTCGCTGGTGATGTATCCGATCTACGCCTATGGCGACGAGAACCAGCGCAAGAAGTATCTACCCAAGCTCGCGACCGGAGAATGGGTCGGCTGCTTCGGCCTGACCGAGCCGGACGCCGGTTCCGATCCCGGCGGCATGAAGACCCGCGCCGAGAAGGTGGCCGACGGCTACAAGCTCAACGGCGCCAAGATGTGGATCTCGAATGCGCCGATCGCTGACGTCTTCGTGGTGTGGGCCAAGTCGGCGGCGCATGACAACCAGATCCGCGGCTTCATCCTCGAGAAGGGCATGAAGGGCCTGTCGGCGCCGAAGATCGGCGGCAAGCTCAGCTTGCGCGCCTCGATCACCGGCGAGATCGTGCTCGACAATGTGGTGGTGCCGGAAAGCGCGCTGCTGCCCAACGTCTCCGGCCTCAAGGGTCCGTTCGGCTGCCTCAACCGCGCCCGCTACGGCATCTCCTGGGGCGCGCTGGGCGCCGCCGAGGACTGCATGCATCGCGCGCGGCAATACACGCTCGACCGCAAGCAGTTCAACCGGCCGCTCGCCGCCACGCAGCTGGTGCAGAAGAAGCTCGCCGACATGGAGACCGAGATCGCGCTAGGCCTGCAGGCCTCGTTGCGCGTCGGCCGCCTGATGGACGAGGGCAAGATGGCCCCTGAGATGATCTCGATCGTCAAGCGCAACAATTGCGGCAAGGCGCTCGACATCGCCCGCATGGCGCGCGACATGCATGGCGGCAACGGCATCCAGATCGAGTACCACGTGATGCGCCACGCCGCGAACCTCGAGACCGTGAACACCTATGAGGGCACGCACGACGTCCACGCCCTGATCCTCGGTCGCGCGATCACCGGCATCCAGGCGTTCTCGTAAGGAGCGCTCACCCAAACGCCGTCATGGCCGGGCTTGTCCCGGCCATCCACGTCTTGGGGCTCGCAACGGAAGACGTGGATGCCCGGGACAAGCCCGGGCGTGACGAGGTCAAAGAGAAGCCGGACATCACGGACAAGAGCCATGGCCGACAACGACGACATCCCGTTCAACCGCGATTTTCCGCTGCAGCCCGGCGTGGTCGAACAGGTCCGCCCCGGCGTGCGCCGCGTCCTCTGCAACAATCCGAGCCCGTTCACCTTCACCGGCACGGTCAGCTACATCATAGGCCAGGGCAAGGTCGCGATCATCGATCCCGGTCCCGATGACGAGGCGCATGCGACGGCGCTGCTCGATGCGGTCCAAGGCGAGACCGTGACCCACATCCTGGTCACTCACACCCATCGCGACCATTCGCCGAACACGCCGCGGATCAAGGCTGCGACCGGCGCACCGGTTTACGCCGAGGGGCCGCACCGCGCCTCGCGCCCGCGCTTCGAGAGCGAGAAGCATAATCCGGAGTCCGGTGCCGACCGCGATTTCAGGCCCGACGTCGAGGTCAAGCACGGCGACGTCATCGAGGGCACAGGCTTTGCGCTGGAGGCGGTCGCCACCCCCGGCCACACCGCCAACCATCTGGCGTTCGCCTGGGCCGAGCGCAGCATCAATTTCGTCGGCGACCATGTGATGGGCTGGTCGACCTCGATCGTGGCGCCGCCCGACGGCTCGATGATTGACTACATGGCCTCGCTGGAGCGGCTCGAGCAGCGGCCCGAGCAGCTCTATTTCTCCGGCCACGGCCCGGAGATTCCGGAAGGCCCGCGCTACGTCCGCTTCCTGGCACGGCACCGCCGGGCCCGCGAGGCGTCGATCCTGCATCGCCTCGGCAAGGGCGAGGCCGACATCCCGACCATGGTGCGGGCGATCTATATCGGGCTCGATCCGCGCCTCGCCAATGCCGCCGGCTATTCGGTGCTGGCGCATCTGGAGGATCTGGTCGCGCGCGGCATCGTGGCGACCGATGGCGATCCGGTGATCGGCGGCACGTACAGAGTGGCCTAGCCTGTCATTCCGGGGCGTGCGAAGCACGAACCCGGAATCCATTTCACCATGGAGTCTGCGGCCTGATGGATTCCGGGCTCGTGCGGAGCCTGTCATCGGGCCGCGCCTTGCGCGGACCCGTTGGCGCGCCCCGGAATGACGGGAAGATTACTTCTTCACCGTCTTCGCCGGCGGCGTCTTCGGCGGCGCGACGGGGGCCGCCTTTTTGGCAGGTTTGGCGTTGTCGTTGTCGGCGGCGGTGTTGAGGTCCTCGATCAGCCTCTTGACCCGCGCAGCGTTGCTGCCGAGATCGGCGTCGAAGTAGCGCGACGCCGAGCGGATATCGACGCGCGAGTCCTCGTCGTCGGGCGTGACCCGGATCGAGACGTCCTCGCGGAAACCCATGATCGGGGTGCGCGCCACCGCCTCGATCCGGCCGATGCGGCGCGGCGGCTGCGGCGCGCGCGCGTCGATGACGAGCCATTTGCGGCGGTTCACCAGCCGCAAGGTCATCTCATAGGCGCGGTCGACCGGGGCTTCGAGCTCGACGGTTTCGATATCGGGCCAAGCCGCGCGCTGCTGCTCGGCCGAATAGAGGCCGGCATAGGCGGCCGGGTTGGTGCCTTCCCCGGTGCGCAGCCGCGCCAGCGCCTCGAATTTCGGCGGGTCGATCGCGTCGGTGGTGATGTCGTAGATCCGCGGCAGCTTGCGGTACTGGTAGGCGAGGTAGGCCGGGTAGGCGAGGATCGCGGCGTCGATCACGAGCGCGAGCAGGATCCGGCCCATGCCGCGGGTGCCGTTCTGCCAGATCGCGGCGAAGGCGGCGAGCCCGAGCAGGATCGACAGGCCGGCCAGGCCCAGCGCGCCGAAGAAGGTCATCAGCGCCGGTTTGACCTCCAGGAACCCGAAGCGGACGATGAGGATCGAGACCACCACCGCGACGACGGCAAAGATGGCGAGGTTGCGCGACCAGGTGGCGAGACCGGACACGGGCTCCTGCTGGTAGGGAGCGGAAAACCTGCGCGCCATCGTCGAAAAATCTGCCGGTTGAGATGTCCTTGGGCGACCTCAGCCGCCGCCAATGATCGTGTGAGACCACGGACCTGCGGCGAATTCAAGGGATTTGGGCGTCACCCCCAGATCGTCATGGCCGGGCTTGACCCGGCCATCCAGGTCTTGCGGCACACGAAGGCGTGGATGCCCGGGTCAAGCCCGGGCATGACGACCGTTAGCTTTCACACCGCGGCGGTCGGGAAGGTGTAGTCCTTGAACTGGTCGCGCAGCGCGGTCTTCAGGATCTTGCCGGTCGCGGTGTGGGGAATGCCGTCGACGAAGGCGACGTCGTCGGGCATCCACCATTTGGCGATCTTGCCGTCCATGAACTTGAGGATGTCCTCGCGCGTGGCGCTCTCGCCCTGCTTGAGCTGCACGATCAACAGCGGCCGCTCATCCCATTTGGGATGATGGACGCCGATCACGGCGGCTTCCGCGACGGCCGGATGGCCGACCGCGAGGTTTTCCAGATCGATCGAGGAAATCCATTCGCCGCCGGACTTGATCACGTCCTTGGAGCGGTCGGTGATCCGCATATAGCCGTGCTCGTCCATCGTCGAGACGTCGCCGGTGTCGAAAAAGCCCGCATCGTCGAGGATGTTGGCGTCGACCCGGAAATAGGCCTTGGCGATCGCGGGGCCTGAGACCTTGAGACGGCCGAAGGTCTTGCCGTCCCACGGCAGCTCCTTGCCGGCATCGTCGGTGATCTTCATCTCGACGCCGAACGGCGGGTAGCCCTGGGTCTGCAGGATGTCGAGCCGCTCCTCGCCGCTGCGATCGTTGAACGGCGGCTTCAGCGTGGCCAGCGTGCCGAGCGGGCTCATCTCGGTCATGCCCCAAGCGTGGCGCACCTGGCTGCCCATGTCGAGGAAGGCCTTGATCATCGAGCGCGGCATCGCCGAACCGCCGCAGATCACCATCTGCAGATCCGGCAGCTTGAAATTGTTGGCCGCCATGTATTGCAGCAGCATTAGCCACACCGTCGGCACGCCAGCGGTGTGGGTGACCTTCTCGGTCGACAGAAGCTCGTAGACCGAGGCGCCGTCGAGCTTCGGGCCGGGCATCACGAGCTTGGTGCCCATCGAGGGTGCGGAGAAGGCGATGCCCCAGCTGTTGGCATGGAACAAGGGGACCACCGGAAGCATTGTGTCCGAGGCGGAGGTGCCGAGCGCGTCCTTCGAGTTGGCCATCAGCGCGTGCAACACGTTGGACCGGTGCGAATAAAGCACACCTTTGGGATCGCCCGTCGTGCCGGAGGTGTAGCACATCGCCGCGGCGGTGTTCTCGTCGAAGGTCTTCCACTCGAACTTGCCGTCGGACGCCGCGATCCAGTCCTCATAGGCGACCGCGTTCTTCAGCGCGGTCTGCGGCATGTGCGCCTTGTCGGTCAGCACCACGTAGCGCTCGACGCTCGGCAGCTGGCCGGCGATCTTCTCCAGCACCGGAACGAAGGTGAGGTCGGTGATGACGATGCGGTCCTGGGCGTGGTTGACGATCCAGGCGATCTGTTCCGGAAACAGCCGCGGATTGACCGTGTGGCAGATCGCGCCGATCCCCATGACGCCGTACCAGACCTCGAGGTGACGCCAGGTGTTCCAGGCGATGGTGGCGACGCGGTCGCCGAGCTTGATGCCGTCGCGCTCCAGGCTCTGCGAAACTTTCAGCGAGCGGGCATGGATTTCGGCGTAAGTGGTGCGATGGATCGGGCCTTCGACCGACCGCGTCACGACTTCCTGTGTGCCGTGATATTTGGCGGCGTGCTCAATAATCTTGTGGCACAGCAACGGCCAATCCTGCATCAAGCCAAGCATACGCAAATCCCTCCTCGATCCTCACGCATGATCCACCGGCATCTTGGGCGGCCGGCAGTAAAATCATGGAATTGACATGAACTGTAGCGCGGAGAAAGCAAGCCGAAAATGGCCTGATGGTGCGTTTCGTCGCGCCCGCGCGGCAATGGTTACCGCCGCCGTCGCGTTGCATTGCCTTGGCATGCAAGCAGGATCCGCCGAAGCCGCCCGCCGCGCCCCAGGCTTTCCGTGGGACGATCTGTTCGGCATCAGGCCGCAGCGGCCGCACAAGACGGCCCGCCGCGCAGCAGTGCCGCTGCCGAAGCCGCGCCCGGCTGACGCGCCGGCGGCCGCCGAGCCGCCCGCAGCTGTGACGCAGCCTCCGGCGGCGCCTGCCGAGGCCGCCAGGCCTAGCGAGACGGCGAAGCCGGCCGAGGTTGCAAAACCGGCCGAGCCCGCCGCGCCGCAGCTGTCGGCCTGCCGGCAGGCCCTCACCGAGGAGATCGCGATCGCGCCGAGCATTCCCGACATCCACGGCGCCGGGGGCTGCGGCGGCGAGGATCTGGTGCGGCTGGAGGCGATCGTGCTGCCCGACAGGCGCAAGGTCGCGGTCAAGCCGGCGGCGATCCTTCGCTGCAAGATGGCCGCCGCGGTCGCCGACTGGGTCCGCACCGATATCGCGCCTCTGGCGCAGAGCCTTGGCGGCGGGATCAGCAATCTCGACAATTTCGACTCGTTCGAGTGCCGCGGCCGCAATCGCATCGCCGGTGCCCAGCTCTCGGAGCACGGCCGCGCCAATGCGCTCGACGTGCGCGCGTTCGGTCTAGCCAACGGCAAGTCGATCTCGCTGACCGACCGCAGCGTCGCGCGTGACCTGCGCGAGACCGTGCTGCATTCGGTCTGCGCCCGCTTCTCCACCGTGCTCGGTCCGGGCTCGGACTGGTACCATGAGGACCATGTCCATCTCGACCTGATTGAGCGTCGCAACAATTACCGGATCTGCCAGTGGAATGTGTACGACCCGCTGCCGCAGAGCGCGCCGCTGTTGCCGGCCAAGCGCCCCGACGAGGCGCCGCCGCGCGAGGTCGCCGCCAAATCCGACGCGTCCAAATCCGACGACGGAAAGGCCGATGCCGCGAAATCAGATGACGCGGCCGCCGACAGCGCTATCGAGACCAAGCCGCAGCCAACAAAAAAGCGCCGGCAAAGC
This sequence comes from Bradyrhizobium sp. th-b2, assembly GCF_000426785.1. Taxonomy (NCBI): domain Bacteria; kingdom Pseudomonadati; phylum Pseudomonadota; class Alphaproteobacteria; order Hyphomicrobiales; family Nitrobacteraceae; genus Bradyrhizobium; species Bradyrhizobium sp. th-b2. The sequence goes on along the minus strand of NZ_AUGA01000019.1, from coordinate 42,658 downwards.
CGGCGCCTTTGATCGCGATTGCGACGTGATTGGGATCAGTAGGGGACGTTGCCGCCGCCCTGCAGCGCCATCTGCGGCTTGTAGGGCGAGTCGCCGTGCTTCGGCTCCAGCACCACGACGATGGTGCCGAGCTTGACCCGGCCGTAGAGGTCGATGACGTCCTCATTGGTCATGCGGATGCAGCCCGAGGAGATCGACGAGCCGATGTATTCCGGCTGATTGGTGCCGTGGATGCGGAACAGCGTGTCCTTGCCGCCCGAATAGAGATACATCGCGCGCGAGCCCATCGGATTGTCCGGACCGGGTGCCACGAAGGTCGGAACGCCGAGGCGCGAGATTTCGCCGGGGGTCGGGTGCCAGGCCGGCCATTCGGTCATGCTGCCGACCTTGGCAATGCCGGACCAGGCCATGGCTTCTTCGCCGACGGTGATGCCGTAGCGGATCGCCTTGCCGTCGTTCATCACGTAGTAAAGGTAATGGTTGTCGGAATCGACCACGATGGAGCCGGGGGCTTCCTTGCGGTGATACTCGACGATTGCGCGGCGGAACGGCTCGGCCACCGGGGTCTTGACGTAGGTGGTCTTGGCCAGCAGTTCCTTGTCGTGCGGTTTGAAGTTCGCGGTATTGACCGCCTCATAGGTCGTGGCCTGCATGCAGCCCGACAACATCAGGCCCGCGGCCAGGATTCCAAAGGCAACTTTGAGAGACATGATTACATTCCAATCGAAAATCCGCGTCTCAAAGCGTCAAAATTGCGCCCAAAACGCCACGATTCCATGAAGGGCATTATTGCCGAAGCCTGCCATTATTCCCAGACTTTAGATGCCTTTCCCGCATCGCGGGACGTCGTCTGTGGCTTTTTTGCCGCAAGTGTTCTGGTGCGGGACTGGTTTTTGTGCAAACAGGCAACGGTCATCGAGTCGAAGCCGCGTCGCGTCACATTCACCGCCACTTGGCCGCCACAAAGATGGACGCCCGGTTAATGCCCCGGTCATGAAGCGCCAGCCAGAATCGCGCTAAGTCGGCGGGTCTTGCCAGCCCTGTTTCTTGGAGTTCCTGATGCTGTCGGCGTTCGTTCCTTCCGATTTCTCCCTCAAGAAGGCCGCCATCACCGACCTGGGGTCGCTGCCCGAGGGCGCGGTCTGGGTCGATCTGGTGAATCCGACCGTTGAGGAGGACCGGGCCGTCGAGAAGCTGGCGGGGATCGCGGTTCCGACCCGGGAAGACATGCAGGAGATCGAGATCTCCAGCCGTCTCTATATCGAGAACAGCGCGCGCTACATGACCGCGACGCTGATGTGCCAATCCGACACCGACATGCCGCGCACCACGGCGGTCACCTTCATCCTGACCGGCCATCGCCTGGTCACCGTGCGCTACGACCTGCCGAAGCCGTTCGCGCTGGTCGAGAACAAGCTGGCGCGCGCCTGTGCCCCCAGCATCACCGGCGAGCAGGTGCTGATGGAACTCTTGGACGCGGTGATCGACCGTTGCGCCGACATTTTGGAGCGCTGCGGGGCCGACATCGACCAGGTCTCCCACGACATCTTCGAGCCGGAGAGCGAGCGCCACGGCCACGCCAAGCAATATTCGCAGATTCTGATCACGATCGGCCGCAAGGGCGACCTGACCTCGAAGGTCCGCGAAAGCCTGGTCTCGATCGGCCGCCTCGTCACCTTCCTCTCCGCGATCGTGGAAGGGGTGAAATGGTCCAAGGACATGCGCGAGCAACTCAAGACCATGCAGCGTGACGTCGCCTCACTGACCGACCACGCGTCCTATCTTTCCAACAAGATCACCTTCGTGCTCGACGCCATGCTCGGCGTGGTCAATCTGGAACAGAACAACATCATCAAGCTGTTCTCGGTGATGGCGGTTGTCCTGATGCCGCCGACGCTGATTGCCTCGATCTACGGCATGAATTTCAAGCTGATGCCGGAACTCGAGTGGACGCACGGCTATCCGTTCGCGCTGGTGCTGATGCTGATTGCGGCGATCGTGCCGTACTGGATCTTCAAGTGGAAGAAGTGGCTGTAGGGCCTGTTTTTCAGGGCACGCGTCGCATTTTGGGATTCGGGCAACTGCCTTATTTCCTCTGCTAAAATTTGAGTGTTGCGCTGAACGTTTGGGCGAAACTTGTCTGCGATAACGCCCGCCTCGAAGCCGGAGGACAGCAATGGTTGAGAAGATCATAACGCCACGGCGTAACGTCATCGACTTTGCGCGCTATCAACAGGACCGCGCAGCAGGCAAGGTGCAGGCGATCTCGCCGAGACTTTGCCGTTACTGTGGCGCGGCGCTGCTTGATGGCGAGGACGAAGACGATTGCTCCAGCGCGTTGAACGACATCGCGCTGCAGCCTGAGAAGAAGTCGCGTCGGTTTTACGCCGACTAGAGGCCGAAGCCTCGGAGGCAGAAGCCTCGTTTGCCTTGTTACGCCTGCAAGTGAAGCAATCCCAAAGTGACGGCCGCGGCGGCGGCCGGGATCGCCTCGAAACTTCCTTCGCCGAAATAACGGCTCATCCCAGGCTCAGACGTGCTGACCACCGTTAATGTGGATCTCCGCACCGTTCACGTAAGAGCTGGTCTCCGTACAGAGAACGTAAATGATCTTGGCGACCTCGTCCGGCGTGCCGAGGCGATGCATCGGGATTTGCTGATCGACGATCTTCTCGGTGCCCGGCGACAGGATCGAGGTGTCGATCTCGCCTGGTGCGATCGAATTGACGCGGACGCCGACGCGGCCGAAGTCGGATGCCATTTCCCGCGTCAATGATGCCAGCGCGGCTTTCGAGGTCGCATAGGCAACGCCGGCGAACGGATGCACGCGGGAGCCTGCGATCGAGGTGACATTCACCACCGCGCCCCTGGCGTGCTTGAGCTCGTCGATCAGTCCGCGGGCCAACATGATCGGCGCGAAGAAGTTGACGCGAAACACGTGCAGCCATGTCTCGATATCGGTGTCCATGGTCCCGAGCCGCGCGCCGCCCGCCCCCTTCGGCGAGATCGCGGCGTTGTTGACCAGCGCGTGCAACTCGTCGTTCACCAACCGTTTGCGGATCTCGGAGATGGCGCGAACCGTGTCGTCATGATCGCCGAAATCGACCTCGATGTGATCTTCCGGTCCCGCGCCCCAGGGGCAGACTTCCGGAAATGCATGCCGTGAGCAGGTGATCACGCGCCAGCCGGCGGAAGCAAACCGGATCGCGGTGGCGTGGCCGATGCCGCGGCTGGCACCGGTAAGGAGCAGGGTACGGCGCGGCGCGTTGGAAGGAGGGGACATGGTGTCTTTCAGGCTGTCGTATCAAGGATAGAGCCGCACCTTCGACCAGGCGCTGCCGGCGCCGTCGCGGCGGAATTCGATGCGGTCGTGCAGGCGGAACGGGCGGTCGTGCCAGAACTCGAAACGCTGCGGCGTGATCCGCCAGCCGCTCCAGCCCGGCGGACGCGGCACCTCGCCGATCATGTATCTCGCGCCGGTCTTTGCGATCGCCTGCTCGAAGGCGAAGCGGCTCTCCAGGGGCTGCGACTGCTTGCTGGCCCAGGCGCCGATCTGCGCCTGTTTCGGCCGTGTGGCGAAATAGGCGTCGGCCTCGGCATCGGTCACCGGCGTGACCGGCCCCCGGATGCGCACCTGACGGCGCAATGATTTCCAGTGGAATAGTAAAGCGGCCTTAGGATTTGCGGCCAATTCGCGGCCCTTGGCGCTCGCAATGTGGCTGTAGAACACGAAACCGTCGGCGTCGAAGCCCTTCATCAGCACCATCCGCACGTCGGGCAGGCGGTCGGCATCGACGGTCGCGAGCGCCATCGCGTTCGGATCGTTCGGCTCGGACTTGACCGCTTCCGCAAACCATTCGCCGAACAGGGCAAACGGCTCCTCCGCCGCGGTGAAATCACCCGATGTTAACGGTGTCGGGTGTTTGATGGAGGTCGTGTCGGTCATGTCAGGAGTCCCGATTTGCATCCGCCCGTGTCCGAGAGCGCGCTACTGGCCCTATATAGGGCATGGGGGCGCGTTGGCCTATCGGCGATCCATCCCGCGGGCGCGGTGGTGACATTGATTCTGATCGGCGTTGGCGCCAGCGGCTGCAGCCTGTCGCGCAGCGGTGCTTTCGCCAAGATGGACGACAAGGATGTGACGGGTACGATCAACCCAACCCAGGTCAGCGCGGCGATGCCGACCGAGGGCGATCTTGCCTTCGCCCGCAATGCCGCTTCCGACGTGCTGACCAAGGGCGACAAGGATTCCAGCCAGTCCTGGGAAAACCCTGAGACGGGTGCGCGCGGCTCGGTGACGCCGCTGGCCCAGGCCTATTCGGGCGAGGACGGCAAGCAGTGCCGGGACTTCCTCGCGAGCTATGTCAATGGAGTCACTGAGAGCTGGCTACAGGGCGCCGCCTGCAAGGGTGGACAAGGACGGTGGGAAATCCATAACCTGAAGCCGTGGAGAAAGTCCTGAGAGTTTCGGCAGAAGCCGGCCGATCATGGACGGGCGCTAGTTGCAAAAATGCCACTGAGCCCCCACATGAAGGTAAAGTGGGCCCCGATGGGTTCCATCCAGGACTGATTTTTCCCGTGAAGGAGACGTGACGGATGCGCGACCCCTATGAGGTCTTGGGGGTGCAGCGGAGCGCCAGCGCTGCGACGATCAAGAGCGCCTATCGCAAGCTCGCCAAGAAGCATCACCCTGACAACAACAAGAACGACCCGAAGGCGGCCGCCCGCTTTGCGGAGATCAACACGGCCAATGAGATCGTCGGTGACGAGGACAAGCGCAAGCAGTTCGACCGCGGCGAGATCGATGCCGAAGGCAAGCCGCGCTTCCAGGGTTTCCCAGGCGGCGGCGCCGGTGGCCGTACCGGTCCGGGTGGCTTCGAATACAGCTTCCGCGGCGGACCCGGCGGCGGCGTGGGCGGCGGCAGCTTCGAGGACATCCTCAACAGCATGTTCGGCAATGCCGCGCGCGGCGGCGGTGGCGGCGGCCGTGCGGGGCGGTCCAGTCCGTTCGAGTTTGACGGCGGCGGGGTCGGGGTTGACCTCGATCTTTCGGTCGCCATGACGGTGTCGCTGGAGGAGTCGGTCAGGGGCGGCGACAAGCGCGTCCGCCTGCCGACCGGCCGCGAGCTCAACGTCAAGATTCCGCCGGGCGTGACCGCCGGCCAGCAGATCCGGCTGAAGGGGCAGGGCGAGACCGCTCAGGGCCACCCGCCCGGCGATCTGCTGATCACGATCTCGATCGCGCCGCATCCGTTCTTCAGGATCGACGGCAACGATCTCAGGATCGATCTGCCGGTGACGCTCTACGAGGCGGTGCTGGGCGGCAAGGTCCGGGTGCCGACGCTCGGCAGCGCGGTCGAACTGTCGATCCCGAAAAACACCTCCAGCGGCCGCACCTTCCGTCTCAAGGGCAAGGGGCTGTCGAAGGCGGGTGTATCAGGCGACCTCTACGTCACGACCCGGATCATCCTTCCCGACGGGAACGATGCCGAGCTTGAGGCATTGATGCAGACGTGGCGGGATCGAAACCCCTATAATCCGCGCAGCGATCTTGGCTGACCGCCGATAACGCGCCCCAAAGACGGACGAAGACGCGAAACTGCACCTACCCCGGACTCTATCGGGGTAGACGCGGGCGTTGCGAGCGGGTCAAACAGTGACCGGCCGCCGGAGGTCCGGGTTCTGTGGCGTGCAGACCGGATGGCGGAAAAGAGGAGTGCGGCCTCGAGAGGGGGACCAGCGCGGTACCAAACCCCAATCGAGGCCGCGTGCGCCGATCGGCGGATCGGGCGCAGATCATCTTCGCGTGAATATCCGGTGCGATAATGAGACGCCGCAATGACGCGAATCGAAATTTTCAATGTCGGAATTGGGACGCCGAGTGAGGCCGGATTCACTTTCCCGCCATGACGCAGTTTGCGCGGAAATTTCTTCCGTAGAATTACGGAAGATCAGCCGCCGCTCTTCTCCATCTGATCGTAGACGGCCTGCGCGACCTGGGTCAGGCGGCTGCGGTCGGTGCCGCCGCTGACGACATAGGCGACGCCGCGATCGGCCCAGAACAGCGCGCCGTCGCTGCCCTGGACGGCATAGCGCATCTGGGTCGCATCGGTCTTCGCCTTGGCGGTGTAGACCGTGAAGCGCTCGCCGGACGTGCTCTCATACATCAGGAACGACGCCGGCCCGCTCGGCCCCGGCAGCAGGCGGCCGCCGACCAGCTTCAGCCCGGTGAGCTCCGGCGCGCGGACGTCCCAGCCGCAGCGCTTGGTCAGCCATTGCTGCAGGTGGTCGCGTTCGCTGCCGGGCACCTCGACCGGGTGACGGACCTCGACCACGTAGAGGCGGTGCGCATCGAGCGCATCGACCGTGAAGCTCTGGAAGGCCGACGGCGTCGCCGCAGCGCCGTGCGCGATCCAGCCGACGCCGCCGCCGGCGATGAAGGCGGCCAGCGTCGCCGCCACCGCGCCATAGACCCAGCGGCGCGGCTGGCGCACCAGCCGCTCGAGCTCGAGCCGCTTCGGCACCGCCTCGTCCAGCACGGTGTCGTAGCGCGCATGCAGCCTCTCGGCCATCGCGCGCCATGACTGTACCCGCGCCGCGTCGTCAGGATGCGTGGCGAGCCACGCCTCGACATCGCCGCGGCGTTCGGCCGGCAGCTCATTGTCGACGTAAGCGTGCAGCTCGTCTTCGGTGACGGGGATGTTCGGGTCGGTCATATCATTCGTCTCTGCCAAATCTTGTGCGAAAATCGTTCATCGTAACGCCTGCTGTTGCGCAGCCTATCATTTCACCCGCCTGAGCGTCGGGCGCTGGCCTTCGATTGATGCCCGGACATGGGCGCGGGCGCGGGCGAGGCGGGACATCACCGTGCCGATCGGCACGCCCTGGATGTCGGCGACCTCCCGGTAGCTCATGCCCTCCAGCATCACGAGAAGCAGCACCGAGCGCTGCTCCTCGACCAGCGTCGACAGCGCGCGCTCGATGTCGCGTCCCTCGGCCTCGGTGCCGCTGGCGTCGGCATTGTTGTCGAGTAGCGGCAGGAAGGCCGGCCGCCGCGCCAGCGAGCGCCGGCGGTTCTTGTTCAAATTGGTCAGGATCGTGTAGAGCCAGCTCCTGACGTCGCCGCCGAGAAACAGCCGCTCCGAGCGCAGCGCCCGCACCAGTGTGTCCTGCACCAGATCGTCGGCGATATCCGAGTCACGCACCAGCGCGCGCGCATAGCGGCGGAGCGCCGGGATCATGGCTTCGACACTTTGACGAAACGCGGTCATGCATCCAGTCTTCGATGGTCGCGGCGCTAGCCGCCTCATCAAACATAACACCCTAACGTCACGGCTATTCCGGTTGCGCCGATCTGCATGCATGGCGCCTCAGCTGCGGCCGATTTGGGCTTGTCGCCAGCCGAAGTGCTGGTGTACCTCCGGACCGGAAATATTCGAAGCGAATGCCGGTGCCAACGATCTACTACATCCGCCACGGCGAGACCGCATGGAATGCCGAAGGCCGGCTTCAGGGCGTGCAGGACATCGGCCTCAACGAGCGCGGCCGTGCCCAGGCGGCGCATGCCGGGCGGATCCTCGCCGATCTGCTGGCACGCGACGGCCGTGACAAGACGACGCTGCCGTTCGTCGCAAGCCCGCTGATCCGGGCGCGCGCGACCATGGAGCTGGTCCGCGCCGAGCTCGGCCTGCCGCCCGGCGACTACGCCCTCGACGCGCGGCTGCGCGAGATCGGCTACGGGACATGGGAAGGCTCGACGCTGGCGCAGGCGCAGGCCGCCGACCCCGCCGTGTATGCCCGCCGCCTGGTCGAGAAGTGGACGGTGTCGCCATCCGGCGGCGAGAGCTATGTCGACGTGCAGGTGCGGATGACCGAGTGGTACCGCTCGGTGACCTCAGACACCGTCGCAGTCGCCCATGGCGGCACGGCGCGGGCGCTGATGGTGGCGCTCGGCTTCGAGACCCCGGCTTCGGCCGCGGACCTCTACATCGAGCAGGGCGCGGTCTACGTGTTCGGCGCAGCGGGCCTGCAGAAGTATAGTTAACCTGGGCGGTCACGCGAGGTTTGACCCCGCTGCCTGCGCGCGTTACGACACGCCATGTCCTTCAATACGTTCGGCCATATGTTCCGCGTCACGACCTTCGGCGAGAGCCATGGGGTTGCGATCGGCTGCGTGGTGGATGGCTGCCCGCCGCTGATCCCTCTCACGGTGGAGGAGATCCAGCACGACCTCGACCGCCGCCGGCCCGGCCAGTCGCGCTTCACCACCCAGCGCCAGGAGCCGGATGCGGTGAAGATCCTGTCCGGCGTGATGGCGCATCCGGAGAGCGGGGTGCAGGTCACGACCGGCACGCCGATCGCGCTGTTGATCGAGAACACCGACCAGCGCTCCAAGGACTATTCCGAGATCAAGGACAAATTCCGCCCCGGCCACGCCGACTTCACCTATGAAGCGAAATACGGCCTGCGCGACTATCGCGGCGGCGGCCGCTCCTCCGCGCGCGAGACCGCGACCCGCGTCGCCGCCGGCGCGATCGCGCGAAAAATCCTGCCCGAGGTCACGGTGCGCGGCGCGCTGGTGCAGATGGGCCCGCACAAGATCGACCGCGAGAAGTGGGACTGGGACGAGATCGCCAACAACCCGTTCTTCTGTCCCGACAAGGACAAGGCGGCGTTCTTCGAAAGCTATCTCGACGGCATCAGGAAAAGCGGGTCCTCGATCGGCGCCGTCATCGAGGTCGTCGCCGAGGGCGTGCCGGCAGGCCTCGGCGCGCCGATCTATGCCAAGCTCGACAGCGACCTGGCATCCGCGATGATGAGCATCAACGCGGTCAAGGGCGTCGAGATCGGTGCCGGCTTCGGCGCCGCCGAACTCACCGGCGAAGAGAACGCCGACGAGATGCGGACCGGCAACAACGGCACGCGTTTCCTGTCCAACCATGCCGGCGGCGTTCTCGGCGGCATCTCGACCGGCCAGCCGGTGGTGTTGCGCTTTGCGGTCAAGCCGACCTCCTCGATCCTGACCACGCGCCGCACTGTGGACCGCAAGGGCGCCGATACCGACATCCTGACCAAGGGCCGCCACGATCCCTGCGTCGGCATCCGCGCGGTGCCGGTCGGCGAGGCCATGATGGCCTGCGTGCTGGCCGATCATTTTCTGCGCGACCGCGGGCAGACCGGGCGCTGATCCCCTATATAGTGGCGGTCGCCAGATCGCCCGGGGAATTGCCAATGAATGCGTCGGAGCTACGGGACATCATCGAATGGATGATCGGTGGCGCGCGGTCGGCGCCGACCCCGCCGCAGATGATGGCGGAATGCTGCGAGCGCCTGGTGCGGGCCGGCTTGCCGCTGTGGCGGGTCGGCGTCTTCGTGCGCACGCTGCATCCCGAGATCTACGGCCGCCATTTCTTCTGGACGCCTGGCGCGGAGGTCGAAACCGGCACCGTCGATCACAACATTCTGGACTCCCCGGAATTTGCCGTCAGCCCGCTGTCGATCGTCTTCAGGCAGGGACTTGAAGTGCGCGCGCGGCTCGACGACCCCGCGAGCGCACGCTTTCCGATCGTCGTGGACCTGCAGGCGGAGGGCGTCACCGACTATGTCGCGATGCCGCTGGTCTACACCGATGGCTTCGTCAATGCGTCGAGCTGGACCACCAGGCAGCCGGGCGGCTTCACCGAGGAGCAGCTCGATGCGATCCGCTCGATCACCGTGCCGCTGGCGCGCTACATCGAGATTGTGACCCTGCGCCGCACCGCCACGCTGCTGCTCGACACCTATGTCGGCAACCGGGCCGGCGAGCGCATCATGGGCGGCCAGATCCGGCGCGGCCATGCCGATACGATGGATGCGGCGATCTGGCTGTCCGACCTGCGCGGCTTCACCGCGCTGTCGGACCGCTTGCCGTCCGAGACGGTGGTGGAGATCCTCAACCTCTATTTCGATTGCCAGGTCACCGCGATCCGCGACCATGGCGGCGAAGTGCTCAAATTCATGGGCGACGGCCTGCTCGCGGTGTTCCCGGTCGATGAATATCTCGGCGACGAGGTGCAGGTCTGCTCGCGCGTACTGGACGCCGCGCGCGCATCCCGCGCCGGCGTCGAGGCGCTGCAATTCGCCAACGGCGATGTGGTCGAGCGCTTCCGCTTCGGCGTCGCGCTGCATCTCGGCCGCGTGCTCTATGGCAATATCGGCGGCGGCAACCGGCTCGACTTCACCTGCATCGGTCCGGCGGTCAATCTTGCCGCGCGGCTGGAGAAGATCGCCGGCCGCCTCGGCCGCACCGTCGTCGCCTCCGAGCGCTTCGCCGGCATCTGCGACGGCGGTTGGAGCGATCTCGGCGAGTTTCCGATCGCCGGATTTTCCAAGGCCGAGCGGGTCTACGGCCTGTTCGACGAGGCGCCGCGCGCGGCCGCTGGCTAGCGGCGGCGCGGCGTGACTGACACGGACGCGCAGCGCCGCACCGGGATTGCGCTGGTCGTCGCGGCCGCGGCGGCGTGGAGTACCGCGCCGTTCTTCACCCGGCTGCTGCACTTCGATTCCTGGACCATCCTGTTCTGGCGCGGGTTGTTCGGCGGTGGCGCGATCGCGCTGTTCCTGCTCGCCACGCAGGGCTGGCGCGGCGCGCGCGATCTCGTCGTGATGCCCATGAGCGGATGGCTGGTGGCCAGCCTCTCGACCCTGGGCATGGTGACGTTCATTCCGGCGCTGCAACTGACCAGCGTCGCCAATGTCGCGATCATTGTCGCGATGCAGCCGTTTGCGGCGGCCGCGATCGCCTGGCTCTGGCTCGGCGAGCGGGCGCGCCCCGGCACATTGCTGGCAAGCCTCGTCGCGCTCGCGGGCGTGGCCATCACCGTCAGCGGCGCTGAAGGCATCACGGACTACCGGGGGATCGGCCTTGCATGCATCATGGCGCTGGCGATCGCGCTGATGACGGTGATGATCCGCCGGCACAAGGGCACCCCGATGATCGCCGCCGCGGCGCTCTCGAATGTTCTCGGCAGCGTCGTCAGCCTTCCATTCGCGCAGGGCATCGGCGCGGTCACCGGCGCCGATCTCGGCGTGCTTGCGATGTTCGGGGCATGCCAGGTCGGTCTCGGTCTCACTCTGTTTACGATCGGCTCCAGATTCCTGCCGTCCGGCCAGGCCTCGCTGATCGCCACCCTCGAAACCCCGCTGATGCCGTTCTGGGTATGGCTGGCGTTTGCCGAGGTGCCGTCGCCCCGCGCGTTGCTGGGAGGCGCGCTGGTGATGGGAGCCGTCGTCGCCGATATTGTGGCCAGCCAGCGGACGCAGCTCGCGCGGCCGGCGGAACGGTGATTACAGCTACTCTTCCGGCTCGGTGGTGAACAGCAGTGGATAGCCCTTGGCGCGGCCGGCGTCGGTGGCGCGCGTTGCCTTGGTCTCGGCGACGTCCCTCGTGAACACCGCGACCAGGCAGACGCCGCGCTGGTGTGCGGTCAGCATCACCTTGTAGGCCTGGTCGTCGGTCATGCGGAATTCGCCCTTCAGGATGGTGACGACGAATTCGCGCGGCGTGTAGTCGTCGTTGACCAGGATCACCTTGTGCAGGCGTGGCCGCTCGACCTTGGTCTTGGTCCTGGTTTTTGGTTTGACGACGCTATCGGGCATCGCCCGGCACTCCCTCGCGATTGCCCCGTAAGAATACCGTCTTCCGGCGCGCCTTGGAACCGGTCGAATTGCACGGCGTCATTGCGGCAACGGCACGGCGCGCTTTGTCTCATTCGAGACAGGTGATGTCTAACCTGCAAGCGCGTCCAACCTGCAAGTGACCAACCTGCAAGTGACTAACCTGAATGTGAAGGACAAATGATATCAGCGCTTTTCGCCGCCGGATTTGCGTGTCACCATGACGCTCATACGACGGGAGGGCCGCAATGCGCTGGTATGTCTCGATCGGAGCGGTGCTTGTCGCGGGCATGCTGGCCAGCGGCGATGTGGCCGGTGTTGCCGCGCCGGGCCCGGGACCACAGACCGGCCGGCTGGCGGAAAAGGAATCCACACCGAGCGTCGACATCGAACTGATCATCGCGGTCGACGTCTCCTATTCGATGGACATGGACGAGCTCGCGATCCAGCGCGAGGGCTATGCGCAGGCAATCGTCTCCAAGGATTTCCTGCAGGCGCTGAAGGCCGGGCCGAACGGCAAGATTTCGATAACCTATTTCGAATGGGCCGCTTCCAATGATCAGAAGGTCATCATTCCCTGGCGGGTGATCGATGGCCCGGAATCCGCCGATGCGGTCGCCGCCGAGATCATGAAGACGCCGGTGCGCCGCGCCTCGCGCACCTCGATCTCCGGCGCGATCTATTTCGCAATCCCGATGTTCGACGAGAATCCGCATCGCGGCCTGCGCCGCGTGATCGATATTTCCGGCGACGGGCCCAACAACAACGGCGCGCCGATCACGCCTGCGCGCGATGCGGCGCTCGACAAGGGCATCGTCATCAACGGGTTGCCGATCATGGTGAAGGAGCCCTCCTACTCGACGATGGATATCGAGAATCTCGACCTGTACTACGAGGATTGCGTGATCGGCGGGCCGGGCTCTTTCGTGGTGACGATCAAGGACCGCGAGAAGTTCAAGGAGGCGATCCGCACCAAGCTGCTGCTCGAAGTCGCCGGCCGCACCCCCGAGCGCCCGATCGTGCGGACCGCCGAGAAGGAGCCGCGGGTCAGTTGCACGATCGGCGAGAAGATCTGGCAGGACCGCTGGGGGCGGTAGTGATCGCGTAGGATGGGTAGAGCGGAGCGAAACCCATCATTCTCGTTCCGCTGCGATGGGTTTCGCTCCGCTCTATCCATCCTACGGTTTTATCCTGATCAGCGCGCAAACCGCGCCACCAGTTCGACATGCGGCGTATGGCGGAACTGATCGACCGGGGTGACGCCCGCGATCCTGTAGCCGCCATCGATCAGGATTTTCGCGTCGCGCGCAAACGTCGCTGCATTGCAGGACACCGCGACGATCACCGGCACCTTGCTCGCCGCCAGCTGGGTGACCTGCGCCTGCGCGCCCTGTCTCGGCGGATCGAACACCACGGCATCGAAGTCGCGCAACTCCTGCGGCATCAAGGGGCGGCGGAACAGGTCGCGTGCTTCGGCCTTGAGCGGCTTCAGCCCCGGCGTCGATTGCGCGGCCTTCTGCAGCGCTGTGATCGCGCCGGCATCGCTGTCGAAGGCTGTGACCCGAGCCTTCTCCGCGAGGCGCAGCGCGAACGGGCCGACGCCGCAGAACAGATCGGCGATGTGCTTGGCGCGTCCGCAATGCTCGCGAACCAGCGCCGCAAGCGTCTCCTCGCCCTTGACGGTCGCCTGCAGGAACGAGCCCGGCGGCAGCACCACCTTCACCTTGCCGATCGCAACCTCCGGCGAGCCGCGCTGCAGCACCAGCTCGCTATGCCGCGTCAGCCGCGCCAGCCGATGTTTCTCCGCGACGCGCGACAGCGTGGTGATCAGGCTCGTCGGCAGCGCGCCGGAGCCGCGCACGTCGATGTCGAGGCCGTTGAGGGTCGCGGTGACCTGGATGTCGAGCGGTTTGCCGATCGAGATCAGCGGCTCGGCGACCGCCCAGGCGGCCTCAAGCGCGCCGTCGAGCGCCGGATCGAGGATCGGACAGCGGTCGACCGGGATGATGTCATGTGACCCTGCAGCGGCGAAGCCGACCTTCAGCACCTCATGGGTGCCCATGCGCCCGTGCAGCGTGATGCGGCGGCGGCCCGCGCCGTGGGCATCGAGCAGCGGGGCAACCTCGGCCGCAATCTTCGTCTGCGCCAGGGTCTCGACCACGATGTTGCGCTTCCAGGCATGGTATCCCGCGTCGTTCCAGTGCTGGATCGCGCAGCCGCCGCAGACGCCGAAATGCGGACAGAACGGCGCGATGCGCTCCGGGCTTGCCTGCGCCACCCGCAGCAGCCGACGCCGGTCGGGATGCTGACCGGGGACGTCTTCGACCTCGACCGTTTCGCCGCCGAGCGTGTAGGGCACGAAGGTCGACTGCGCCCCGTCGATCGCGACGCCGTCGCCGCGGTGGCCGACATGGTCGATGGTGAGGAGCTCAGCCACGGCGCGCGCCGAGGAAGAATTCGATATTGCCGTCGCCACCGGTGATGGAGGACGGGAACACATGGATGTCGGTGCAGCCGAGCGAGGCGGCGAAGGCTGCGATATCGTCGCAGATTTCCTGGTGCACCATCGCGTTGCGGATGACGCCGCGCTTGGCGTGTTTGCGCGCCGCCTCGAATTGCGGCTTGATCAGCGCCAACAGATGCATCGGCGCGGCCGCCAGTGACAGCGCCACCGGCAGCACCAGCTTCAGCGAGATGAAACTGACATCGATCACGACGATGTCGGGTCGCGCCGGCAGGCGCTTGCCCTCGAAATTCCGGATGTCGGTCGCCTCCATGGAGACGATCTTCGGATGGCCCTGCAGCGAGGGATGCAGCTGGCCGTGGCCGACATCGATGGCGAACACCAGGCTCGCGCCATTGGCGAGCAGCACCTCGGTGAAGCCGCCGGTCGAGGCGCCGACATCGAGGCAGACGTGGCCCTCGATATCGATCGGATAATGCTCGAGCGCGCCGGCGAGCTTGACGCCGCCGCGCGAGACATAGGGATGCGCCGGCTCGGCCGTGAGTGTGGCACCGGGCGCGACGATCTCGGACGCTTTTGCAATCGGCTTGCCGTCGGCGGTCACGAGGCCGGCGTCGATCGCGGCGCGCGCCCGCGCCCGGCTTTCGAACAGGCCGCGTTCGACCAGCAGCACGTCGATGCGCTTGCCGGCGGATGCGTCGTTGTCGTTGTCGCCCGGCTTGGTCACTTGTTTGGTCACTTGGCGCCCTGACGGCGCTGCGTGGCGGCGAGCCGCACGCAGGCCTCGAAGGAGGTGAGGTCGTGCCACAGATCAGCCGACGGCTCGCGCGGCGTCACCAGCGGACTGCCGTGCAGATCGAGCGCGTGCATCATCATCAGATTGTCCGGCAATCCAAACTCTTCCACCGTCAGCCCCTCCGCGTCGATCAGGCGTCCGTCGGATGCCGGCACGACCTGGCTCAGCCGCGCCACGCGATTGGCGTAGGACGTCGGATCGTTCGAATAGGCGAGGCACAGCTTGCCGCGTCCTGCCATGTAGCCGAGTTCGTAGACGGTGCCTGCGTCGGCACTGGGGCCACGAAACGGCGTCAAATTGGCGATGATGGCGTCGGCAGACTCCATCATCGCCTCGTTGCTCTTGAAGATGGTGAGAGAGGCGCCGGCGGCAGCGGGATCGATGCCGTTGTCGAGCGGATACAGCCCGGTCAGCCCGTGATAGGCGCAAACCTCCGCCTTGCGGCGACCGATCTCCACGGCATCCGGCAGGAACACGTCAGGACCTGCCAGATAGATTTTCATGGACTTGCCTAGGATGAGATCGACTTGGAACCCCTCCCATTGGGAGAGGTCGCGCCCACCGGGTCGCGCCAAAGGCGCGCCCGATGACAGGCTCCGGCGCGGGTGAGGGGTTATGTTCTTCCATGGGGCCTCACCCCCTCACCCGGATCGCTTGCGCGATCCGACCTCTCCCCGGTGGGGAGAGGTGGAACGATTACGCGAGCTTGACGGTCTCGGTCTTGTAGTCCTTGCCGAGGGTTTCGAACACCTTGGCAACGATGCTCTTGGCGTCGAGACCCGCGCGGGCATACATCGCCGCCGGCGAGTCGTGGTCGAGGAACACGTCGGGCAAAATCATCGAGCGGAACTTCAGCATGCCGCTGTCGAGCATGGCGTTGTCAGACAGGAACTGCATGACATGCGAGCCGAAGCCGCCGATCGAGCCTTCCTCGATGGTGATCAGGATCTCGTGCTCGCGCGCGAGCTTCATGATCATCTCTTCATCGAGCGGCTTCATGAAGCGCGCGTCCGCGATCGTGGCGGAGAGGCCGTGGGCGGCGAGTTCGTCGGCGGCCTTCTCGCACTCGGCGAGGCGGGTGCCGAACGACAGCAGCGCGACCTTCTTGCCTTCGCGGACGATGCGGCCCTTGCCGATCGGCAGGGGAACGCCGACTTCCGGCATCTCGACGCCGCGGCCTTCGCCGCGCGGATAGCGCAGCGCGCTCGGGCGATCGTTGATCGCAACCTGCGTCGCCACCATGTGAACCATTTCCGCCTCGTCGGCGGCGGCCATGATCACGAAGTTCGGAAGGCAGCCGAGATAGGCGTTGTCGAACGAACCGGCATGGGTCGCGCCGTCGGCGCCGACCAGGCCGGCGCGGTCGATCGCGAAGCGGACCGGCAGGCTTTGGATCGCGACGTCGTGGACCACCTGGTCATAGCCGCGCTGCAGGAAGGTCGAGTAGATCGCGCAGAACGGCTTGTAGCCTTCGGTGGCGAGGCCGGCGGCGAAGGTCACCGCGTGCTGCTCGGCGATGCCGACGTCGAAGGTGCGGTCCGGGAACGCCTTGTTGAAGATGTCGACGCCGGTGCCCGACGGCATCGCCGCGGTGATGGCGACGATCTTGTCGTCCCTCTCGGCTTCCTTGACGAGGCTCTGGCCGAACACGTTCTGGTAGGCAGGCGCATTCGGCTTGGCCTTGGCCTGGGTGCCGGTCGCGACGTCGAACTTGACCACCGCGTGGTACTTGTCGGCGGAGGCCTCGGCCGGGCCGTAGCCCTTGCCCTTCTGGGTCACGACGTGAACCAGGATCGGCCCGGTCTCCATGTCGCGGACGTTCTTCAGCACCGGCAGCAGATGGTCGAGATTGTGGCCGTCGATCGGGCCGACATAGTAGAAGCCGAGCTCCTCGAACAGCGTGCCGCCGTCCATCATGAAGCCGCGGGAATATTCCTCGACGCGATTGGCGCGGTTGGCCAGCACCTTCGGCAGATGCTTGTTGATCTGCTTGGCCGCCTCGCGCAGCGAGCGGTAGGTCTTGCCGGAGTAAAGGCGCGACAGATAGGCGCTCATCGCGCCGACCGGCGGGGCGATCGACATGTCGTTGTCGTTGAGGATCACGATCAGGCGCGAGTTCATCGCGCCAGCGTTGTTCATGGCCTCATAGGCCATGCCCGCCGACATCGCGCCGTCGCCGATCACGGCGATGACGTTGTTCTTGCCGCCGGAGAGATCGCGCGCCACGGCCATGCCGAGGCCGGCCGAAATCGAGGTCGAGGAGTGCGCGGCGCCGAACGGATCGTAGTCGCTCTCGGTGCGCTTGGTGAAGCCGGAGAGGCCGCCGCCGGTGCGCAGCGTGCGGATGCGGTCGCGGCGTCCGGTCAGGATCTTGTGCGGGTAGGCCTGGTGGCCGACGTCCCAGATCAGTCGGTCGCGCGGGGTGTCGAAGGTGTAGTGGATGGCGGTGGTCAGTTCGACCACGCCGAGGCCAGCGCCGAAATGGCCGCCGGTCACCGACACCGCGTCGATGGTTTCCTGGCGGAGCTCGTCGGCGACTTGCCGCACCTGCTCGACCTTCAGCTTGCGCAGGTCATCCGGCGTGTGAATCGTGTCAAGAAGCGGCGTTTTACTAAATGTGGTCACAGCGAATTTCCAATTTTTTGCCTGTCGGAACGAACGGCCCGACGCGAGATGGGTTGGCGCGCTCACCGCGCAGCGAATGCCAGACACTGGGTGCCGCCCCGGCAGGCCGTGCCTGGTTGTCAGCCTAGATTCACTCCGGATTGGACCACGTGATATGCATCACCTTGGTCGCTCTTCACCCGTCCCGGTTCAGTTTTATCGAACCATTTGAGTTGCTTGCCGCCCGAATAATTCGGGCCGCCCGCCACCCTCAAATGCCCATAGAACTGGAAGCATTACACCAAAGCCGCCGCCAAAGCCAACCCGCTAGGGGCGCTGGGTTCCTATGCCTTCTACTGAAAAATCCAGACTTTTCAATGCTAGAGGCTGCAGGCGGGTTCCAATCCGCCCATTTTTGCGGCAGCCGGCCGGCCCGGATCGGACAGATTCGTGACAGCACCGGACCGCCGCAGTCGTCCCGCGGCGGGGTCAATTGCCGGAAATACGGAGCAACAATTGTCCGCTCTCGCGGACATCCTGTCGCAGGATCGCGATGGTCAGGCGCCTTGCGGGCGCTACTGCACGTCGAGCGGCTCGGTGCCGGTCGGCTGGCCCGAGGCGTCGGTGGTAATCTTGTCGACGCGGGCTTCGGCCTGGCGCAGCAACTCCTCGCAGCGCCGCTTCAGCGCCTCGCCGCGCTCATAGATCGCGACCGATTCCTCAAGCGGGACCTTGCCGTCTTCGAGCCGCTTGACGATCGATTCGAGTTCCTCGATCGCGCGCTCAAAGGAGAGTTTCTTGACGTCCGCCTCGGTGTTTTCGGCCATTCTTTGCGTTCCTGATTGCGCCGATCAGATCGCAACCTGATCTTGTTCGTCCGAGCATGACCTGTCGCAGGCCATGCTCGCCCCGGCGCAGAATCAAACGAATTTTTGCGGGCGTATTGTGGCGGGTATTTAGACGCCCATCAATGCGGTGACGTGAGATGCCACCGACTCTTTCAGGCCCTCGAGGTCGTAGCCGCCCTCCAGCACGGAGACCACGCGGCCGCCGGCGCTCTTGTCGGCCACATCCATCAGCTTGCGCGTGACCCAGCCGAAATCCTCGCCGGTCAGGTTGATCGAGGCCAAGGGATCGCGGTGATGTGCGTCGAAGCCCGCCGAGATGACGACGAGTTCGGGGGAAAACTTCTCGAGCTGCGGCAGGATCAGATTCTCGAAGGCCGCGCGGAACTTGGCACCGCCGTCGCCGGGCGCCAGCGGCGCGTTGACGACGGTGTCGTGCTCGCCGCGCTCGCCGGCGGCGCCGGTGCCGGGGAACAGCGGCATCTGGTGCGTCGAGCAATACATCACGGTGGGATCGGCCCAGAAGATGTCCTGCGTGCCGTTGCCGTGATGGACGTCAAAATCGATGATCGCGGCGCGCTTGATGCCGTATTTGCGCTGCGCGTGGCGCGCGGCGATCGCGACATTGTCGAAGAAGCAGAAGCCCATCGGCGTCGATTTCTCGGCGTGATGGCCCGGCGGCCGCACCGCGACGAAGGCGTTCTGGTGGGCGCCGGTCATCACCGCATCGGTGGCGGCCACCGCGCCGCCGACGCCGCGCATCACGGCTTCCCAGGTGCCCGGCGACATCGAGGTGTCGCCGTCGATATAGATCATGCCCGAGGTCGGCGCGATGTGGCGCAGCTCGCCGACATAATGCTCGCCATGACAGAGCAGCACGGTGTCGAGGTCGCCTTCGGGCGCCAGATCGCGCACCAGCGCCTTGAAGCGGTCCTCGCCAAGCACCTCGGCCACCGCGCGCAGCCGGTCGGGGCGTTCGGGATGTCCTGGAGGGGTCAAATGGTCGAGGCAGGCGGTGTGCGTCAGAAGCAGTGTCATGCAAATTCCCGGCGCAATGGTGGCGCGTGCGAGGACGCATGATCCGGAAAAGTGTGCAGCGGTTTTCCGGACAAGATCATGCGCGAACGATCCCTAATTTAGGCGGTTACCGGCTCGCCGGAAAGGGCCTAGCTTCGATCCTGCCGCATCGTTCCACTCACTAGTCTGATGGCGAAGTGTGTCGGTTGCGCCTCAATTGATCCGCTCGATCCGCTTTCCGGCGGTCGGGCCGATCGGGCTGTTGGCCTTGAAATAGGCATAGAGCGCATCGACGTCGTAGATGCCGAATTGCTGCGCCGTTCCTTCCTTGAACACCGTGAAGCCGTCGCCGCCTTCGGCGAGATAATTGTTCACGGTGACGCGATAGCTCGCGGCGGGGTCGATCGGCCTGCCGTCGAGCGACATCCGCGCGGCGATGATGCGCGCGCCGTCGGGCTTGCTCGCATCCCATGCATACGCAAAGCCCTTCGAGACCTGCAGGGCGCGCGGCCGTTTCGGGTCGGCCCATTGCTGCTCCAGCACGTCCTTGAGCTGCTTGCCGGTCAGCGTCATCGTCACGAGCTGGTTGCGGAACGGTTGGCTGGCGAAGATGTCGGCATAGGTGACCGCGCCGTCCTCGCGCCTGGTGATATCGGTGCGCACGCCGCCCGGATTGGTGAAGGCGATCACCGCGCCGCCATTGGGCTCCGAACTGGTCGCGAGCAGTTGCGCGTCGGCGACGATATCGCCGAGCGGGCTCTCGCCGGAATCATTGGGCACGCGCGACAGCGTTTCGGTGACCGAGCCGGCCGCGCGGTTGGCGATCGGCGCGGCCAGCCGGTCGTAGGATTCCAGCAGCGCGCTCTGCTCCGGATCCTTGGCCGTGCCGGCGATCTTCACGATGGTGTTGTCGGCCTTCGCACTGATCACGTCATGGGTCCGCGGATCGAGCTGCAGATCGATCGCGCTGACCAGCGTGCCGTATTTGTCGCCGGAGGTGACGAGACGTCCGTCGATTTCGCAGACATAGGCCTGGTGGGTGTGGCCGGAGATCACCACGTCGACCGCCTTGTCGAATTTCTTCACGATGTCGACGATCGGCCCGGAGATGCCGGGGCATTCATTATAGTCGCCGGTCGGAAAGCCGCCTTCATGGATCAGAACCACGATCGCCTCGACGCCCTTCGCCTTCAGCTCGGGGATCAGCGCATTGACGGTCTCGGCCTCGTCGCGGAAGTCGAGGCTCGCGACGCCGGCCGGCGACACCAGATTCGGGGTGTTCTTCAGCGTCAGCCCGATGAAGCCGACCGGGATGCCGTCCAATTCCTTGATCTCGTAGGGCGGAAACACCGGCTTGCCGGTGGCCTTGTCGATCGTGGAGGCGGCGAGATAGCGGAATTTGGCCCCCAGGAACGGGTGCGGCCCCTGGCACTTGTCGACCGGGTGGCAACCGCCATTCTGCATCCGCAGCAGCTCGTCCTTGCCCTCGTCGAATTCGTGATTGCCGACCGAGGAGATCGCAAGTCCCATCATCGAAAGCGACTCGATGGTCGGCTCGTCATGAAACATCGCCGACAGGAACGGGCTCGCGCCGATCAGGTCGCCGGCCGCAACGAAGATGTTGTTCTTGTGGCCTTCGCGCAGCTGCTTGACGATGGTTGCCATCCGCTCGGAACCGCCGGCGGGCACCATGATCTTCTTGCTGGCATCGGCGGGATCGGTGATGCGGATGCCGCCCGGCGGCGGCCGCAGATAGCCGTGGAAGTCGTTGATCGCGAGGATGCGCAAGTTCACCGGCGCCGCGGTCTGTGCCCGAGTGGGGCTTGCCGCGACCAGACCGAGTGCGCAAAGCGCGACGAGAGGCGCAAGAGGCTTAAGGCGGGGGCGGGGTTGTCTCATGACCTGTCCATGGAGCGCATAATCATGGCGTGCACGATCATGGAACACACGATCATGGCCCGGCGCCACTACAATTTTGCGACGCTTCGTTTCAATCCTTCGTGCGCGCCATGAAGGCCCTGAAGGCGTCGACCGCTTCGCTGGAGCGCATGCGTTCGCTGAACAGATGGTTCTCCTGTTCGATGCGGCGGGTGACGTCCTCCGGCGGCAGCCGGATCAGACGCCGCGAGATCGCCACCGCCTCGGCCGGCAGCGCGCAGATCTCGCGCGCCACCTTGTGCGCCTCGACCTCGGCATGGCCCGGCGCCACCACGGTGTTGACGAAGCCGGCGACGCGGGCGTCGTCGGCCGACATGGTGCGGCCCATCACCAGCATCGCAAACGCGCGCTGGTGGCCCATCGTGCGCGGCATCAGCAGGCTGGAGGCGCCTTCCGGCACCAGGCCGAAATTGGAGAACGGCGTCGAGAACGACGCGGCCTTGCTGGCCAGCACGTAGTCGCAGTGGAACAGCATGGTGGTGCCGATGCCCATCGCGACGCCGTCGACCGCGGCGATGATCGGCTTCACATTGTGAGCCAATGAATACAGGAGCTTGACCAGGTCGGAGGCGGGCGGCGTCTCGCCGGTCGAGGTGCCCTGCGCGAGCAGGTCCTCGATGTCGTTGCCCGCGGTGAACACGCCGGAGCCGCCGGTGATGATCAGGCAGCGGATCTTCGGATTATTCTGCGCCTTGTCGATCGCGTCGCTGATCGCGCGAAACATCTCCTGGGTGATCGCGTTCTTCTTCTCGGGCCTGCGCAGCCGGATCACGCGTGTAGCGGCTTCATCGGTCACTATGACATGCGCGGTCATCAAGCGGTCCCAGGGTCGGCCGGCATCGTCGCCGGCGAGGTCGTGCCGCTATCCTACATGATCCCGTGCAAGCCCCAAGTGTTCGCGGAGGCTTTTCCTCTTCTGCGAGCATGAGGACGGCGCAATGCAGTTAACCGGAATTCACCTTTCCTGAGCAGGGGACGTTGGTCGTAGGGAAGGACCGCGCGATGATGGCACGCAGCGATCGCGCCCGGTTCGGGGATGCGGTCGATCGTCACGGCGCATTGCGCTTTCGTTCGGCGCTCGATGCGATGGAGATACGCGCGCTCGAGATCGTACTAGCCGCGCCCGACGAACGAGCGGATGCCGCGGCCGATCGCGGCGCCATGCTCTAGCAGGGCACCAAGGTGATCGCCGGGGACCGACATTGCGTACAAGCCGTTCTCCGCGGCGAAGCGCTGCATCGGCGCATGCGGGCCGTCGTCCTGCCCGTTCCACAGCAGCACCGGCACGCGCGAGGAGAGCACCGCGTCCTTTGCGCCGTCGACCTGGCCAAGCGCGTCGAAGCAGGCGCGCACGCCGCCTTCCAGATCGGGCGTCACCCATTCGGCGAGCTGCGGGGCGGTGCGGCGGGCAAAGGTGATGAAGGCGCCATAGGTCAGCGGGCCGGCATTGCCGCGCGGCAATCCGGTGAGAAAGTCCCAGCCGCCGATCGCAAGCGACGCCAGCCGCGTCGGGAAGAATCTGGCGACGCCGACCGCGACCCAGCCGCCCATCGAATGTCCCACCACATGGGCGCGCTCGCCGCCGAGATCGTCGATCACGGCAACGATGTCGCCGGCGCGCTGGGCCTGGTTATAGAGCGCCGGATCGGCCGGCTTGTCGCTCAACCCATGCCCGAGCGAATCGACGCAGACGACGCGAAAGCGGTCGGCGAGCGCGTCGACCACGCCGCATTGCTTCCAGCTCGCAGCGTCGAGCAGCAGGCCGTGCTGCAGCACGATCAGCGGCCCCGTTCCCTCGACAGTGTAATGGATGCGCTGGCCCCGATGATTGGCGAATGGCATTGATAGAATTCCCCACGTTTTCACCCACAGGTGAGTGCGGAGATACCGGGATTCAAGACCCTTGTTCCGGATCGGGAACCGACCCGTGCGGCCGGACAGCGGGCGAAACTTCGGCTCAGCCGCCCCACACGGTGGCTTCGCTCCAGCCGAGCTCCTTGAACTCGGCTTCCCGGAGCGGGGCTTCGCCGGCGGCGAAGAATTCGTCGAGCTGCGGCGGCTTGACCGTGGTCTCAGAGAGCATCGCATGGGCCTGGCCGCGATGATGGATCTGGTGCTGGAACAGATGCATCAACAAGCGGTCGCGCCGCTCGGTCTGCACGGAGGTGTCGCGATTGACCTTGACCGCATCGTCAAGCCGCTCGGGCGTCAGCGCATCGCAGTGAGCGATCAGGCGCTGGTCGATCGCGCGCTGCGCAGCTTTCAGCGCGGCGACCGCCGGGTAGGGCACCTCATCGGCCCATGCTTTCGGCCCGAGCCAGCCGCCCTCGAGCGCGTCGACATAGAAGAGATCGATGACATGGATGTGGTTCAGCGTCGCCTGCAGGCTCGGAAAGAACCCGGTGCGCGCGGCGGCAAATTCCGCCTGGCTGAGACCGGCGCAGGCCGTGAGCAGGCGATGATTGGCCCAGGCGTTGTTGTAGGCAAAAGCGCGAAGAGTCTGAACGAGGCTCGCCGGCATATCGGTCCTCACTGGATTGAAGGGATCAGGCGGGCGCTGCGGCCAGCCGGCCGACCCGCGACAGCAGCAGCTTCAGGATCGTGGATTTGTTGGCCTTGTGATAGGCGATCACGAGGTCGAGCGTCGGCGCCTCTCCCTGCACCGGGCGGGTGGTGATGGTGTCGGGCAGATAGCGCGCCGTGTAGGCCGGCAGCAGCATCACCGCATGCGTCGAGGTGATCATCGATATCGCGTGCACGACATTATGCACCTCGTGCTCGGGCCTGAGATCGATGCCGGCGCGGCTGAAATACTCCAGCACGACGCGGCGCACCGCCGGCGCCGATCTGGACGGCAGATAGAAGGTTTCATTGACGATGTCTTCGGGCGCGACGGCGGCCTGCGCGGCCAGGCGATGGTTGCTCGGAAACACGAACACCAGCGGGTCGGTGCGCACCCGCTTGCAGGCGAGATCCTCCGTGTTGTCGTCGGCGCGCATGAAGGCGGCATCGAGCTTGCGCCGCATCAGTGCTTTGGCGAGCACCGGCGAGTAGTCGCTCGACAGGCGGATATCGATGCCGGGAAATTCGTCGCGCAAGACGCGGGTCACCTCGGGCAGCAGATCGATCTCGGCGCCGGACAGGAAACCGAGCGAGAAGCTCGGCTTCGGTGGCTGCGCCGCGCGCAGCGCCGCCTCCTTGGCGGCCTCCGCCTGCAGCAGCGCCATTCTGGCGTGATCCAGAAAGGCCTTGCCGGCCGCGGTCAGCTCGATGCCCTGCGCGCCGCGGTTCAACAGTTGAACGCCGACCTCCTGTTCGAGATCGCGGATCTGCCGGCTCAGCGAAGGTTGCGAGGTGTGGAGTTTTTGCTCGGCGGCGACCGTCAGGCTGCCGGCATCGGCCACGGCAACGAAGTAGCGCAGATGCCGGAGCTCCATCACCGTCTCCCGATCACGGCCTGTCATATCCGGCAGGCATGGGGCCAGCCTACAAAGTCTTTTTCGCGCCGGCCAGCGCTCTCTATAGCAGTACGCATTCTACGCGGGGTCTGCCTGGCAGGCAGAGGATGTTCCTTCTGCCCGGCACGAAGGCCTGCGCGTCGCCCGCCGGAGCCTGCGCATGTGGAGAAGCATCAGAGCGTCGCTGTTGTTGCTGGCGGCGGTGACGGGATGCGGCGGCGCCGCGGCCCAGTCATCAGGCAATCAACCGAAGGCAAGCGCCATGGAACAGGACGTCGCGACAATCAGGCAGGCCCTCGCCGGAAACTGGGAGAGCATCGCGCCCGAGATCCGGCCGAGCAAGAATCCGGACGGCTCGATCAAGCCGTTCTACCTCAAGCGCGCCTTCATTTATCAGTCCTCCGACCGGTTCGAGCTCGTGGTGATCAATTCGGCCGATCCGTATGGCAAGGTGCCGCTGGCGCGGATCAGGATCGTCGGGCACCTGCAATGGCAGGGCGCGCATCCGATCGCGCCGGGCGCGCAGAAGGTCGATTTCGTCGCCGACGAGGTCTATGAGGTGACGCCGCTGGCGCAGGGCTTCGCCGATGTGCTCAACAAGGTCGCTTCTGCCGG
Organism: Bradyrhizobium sp. th-b2; assembly: GCF_000426785.1. Classification (NCBI taxonomy): domain Bacteria; kingdom Pseudomonadati; phylum Pseudomonadota; class Alphaproteobacteria; order Hyphomicrobiales; family Nitrobacteraceae; genus Bradyrhizobium; species Bradyrhizobium sp. th-b2. The sequence continues at coordinate 17,266 of NZ_AUGA01000019.1, read as the reverse complement.
CTACGCGCCGTGGGCGGTCGATGCACCGCAGAGCATCTTCGGCAGGTCGTTCCTCCCCTTCGGCCTCAAGGAAGGGACCAACTTCATGGAGTACGACCTGGTCTATCTCAGGGGCGACCTGTTGTTCTGGGGCGCCCGCAATGTCGACGGCCGCGGCTTCGACACCGAGCAGAACCGGCCGACCAATCTGCAGATCCCGCTGCTGCGGAAGTAACCTCCCGGCAAGGAGTGTGGCCATGAGCACATCGACCGAAGACCGCCGCGTCCAGATCGTGCTGGACGCGTTCGATACCCTGTTCAACAAGCGCGACTATCCCGCCGCCGAGCGGTTCTGGTCATAGCACTACATCCAGCACAGCGCGCATATTGCGCCCGGCCGGGACGGGCTATTCGAGCTGGTGAAGGGCTTGCCCGCGACGCTGCGCTATGAGAACCATGTCGGCGCGGCGAGCGGCGATTTCGTCATTCTGCACGGCCGGTTCAGTGGTCATGGCCTGCCGGCGGCATGGGTCGTCGCCGATATCGTGCGCATGGAGGGTGACGTGCTCGCCGAGCATTGGGACGTCATCCAGGACGAGGCGACGCGCGAACAGTCGCGCAGCGAACTGCCGATGTTTGGCGATCGCTTTCCCGGCTGAGCGGGCCCAGCGAGCGCGCAGGGCGGCCGAGGAGACCGGGCATGCAGCTTGCGAAGAACGTGATCGACGTCGGCCTCTCCACGAACAATCTCGAACCGATGCTGCGGTTCTGGCAGCAGGATGCCGGGCTTCGCTTCGATCATGTGCAGCCGATCCGCCGCGGGCAGAAGCAGTACCGGCACGACGCGCATGGTTCGGTGATCAAGCTCAACCATCATTTCGAGCCGCTGGGCGACGCCGCGCCGAGCGGCTATCGCGAGCTGATCATCGCGCGCGAGGGCATCGAGACGCCGCAGCGCATGGTCGATCCCGACGGCAACAGCGTTTGCCTGGTAGTGCCGGGACATGACGGCATCACCCAGATCGCCGTCGCGATGGCCGTGCGCGACCTCGCCGCGCATTGCAGGTTCTACGGCGACATTCTCGGCTTCCCCGAGCAGTCATGGTCGGGCGGTCCGGCCTTTCGCCTTGGCGACAGCCTGATCCTGCTCGCGGAAGATCTTGCCGCGACCGTCGATCCCACCAGGCAGGCGCGCGGCTGGCGCTACATCACGCTGCAGGTTGCCGATATCGACGCCGTGCATGACGAGCTGCGCGCCAAAGGCGTGCGCGAGGGCCTGGCGCCGGTGACGCTTGGCGAGGTCGCGCGGATTGCCATGATCCTCGATCCCGACGGCAACTGGATCGAACTGTCCCGCCGGGCATCGATCGTCGGCAGCCTGTCCGATCACAAGGCGTGATCGGCCGGCGCGGGGTGCCGTGCCGAGCGTGTCACAAACCTGCGACATATCTCGTGGCAATGTACAGCTTGCCGGGGGATTTCAGGGGCCCGGTGCCGAACCAACGCCGCCAAGCGATCCATATTCCGCTTGGGCGGCGTTGTGCTTTCGATGGTCCGAAGGGTGCCGTGAAATGCCGGGCGCCGATGATATAATCCGGCGGACCACGTCTGCCACGATATGACAGCGCGCCGATCTCACGGGAACATTCGCCCGCCAAGTGTGGCGTTCCGTGCTCTGTCAGAGCGGACATTTCGCATCGTCGGGGCCGGTCGCTGCTCTGTCCCCTCGCCAGGAACGATCGACAGTTCGGCCTCTTATCAGTGATGACACGCTACTATTTCGATCTTCGTGACGGCGGTGGCTTGGCGATCGACGAAGAGGGCCTGGTGATGTCCGACCTCGCGGCGGTTAAAGAAGAGGCCGCGCGCTCTTTGGCCGACATGGTTCGCAATTCCGCTTGCGGTCACAATCTCGGTCAGATTGCAATCGAAGTCCGGGACGACAACGGGCCTGTGCTTGAAGCGGGCATCGCGTGGCGCACGCGCCGGCCGGATTTCTAAGGTTTGGTTTTGCGCCGACGCGCCTAGCGCCTCGTGATGCCCAGATCGAGACTGACGTCAAACAATGGCCCGTCGTCGGTGCGGACCTCAAACGCCAGCAGCCTGTGCTTGTCCAGAGGCGGATTGTCTTTCGCCATGCCGAGCAATGACTGCATCGCTTCGTGCGCGGCAGTCTCCTCGTCGCGCAGCTCGATGCCCTGCCTGTCGGCATAGAGTTCCTCGCCGTTCCGGATATCGAAATAATAGCGGGTTGCCATTTGCGGCTCCCTTTTGTAGCGGGAGCTGCCCAGGCTCTCGAGTGCCGGCGCCCTGAAATCACCCGGCAGCGCCGTAGTCTGCGTCAGACGGTCCGAATTTGCCACTCTACAATGACATTGATGCAGGGAACCGCTCGGGCCAGGCGCTATCGTCTTCGCCGACGATCTCCAACGTGCTTGATCCGTCAGAGATAATTCCCGGGATTTGCAATTGCGCCTTGCATAGCTGGGATAAGTGTATACTTATGGTGTATCGACTGGCCTTGAGCCTTGTAGATCGGTCCTACTGGACCCTTTTCCAAAGACATCGTCGGATGAAAGTGAGGACGCGTGCTTGCAGCACTGCGGCTAAGGCTTTCGTCATGTTGTTGATCGGCTGCCGTTTCACGGATGTACTGGAATGGCAGTGCGGCCCGCTCTGTCACCGATAGAGCGGGCTTTCGTATTTGCGCGCTCAACGTACCTAGAGTGTTTTCGAGCGAAGCCTGTCCCGCACTTGATGCGGGATGGATACCGGTTCGCGAAGAAAACGCGTCAAAACAAGAAGCTAGAGCTTCGGTTCTGATTCCTGTCAGAACCGAAAATGCTCTAGCGCCGCGAGAGGTGATCCATTGCAGGTTCTTGTCAGGGACAACAACATCGACCAGGCGCTGCGCGTTCTGAAGAAGAGGTTGCAGCGCGAGGGCGTCTTCAGAGAGATGAAGCGCCGCCGATCGTTCGAAAAGCCTTCGGAAAAAAGGATTCGAGAGAAGGCCGAGGCCGTGCGGCGCGCGCGCAAGCTTGCCCGCAAGCAGGCGATCCGCGAGGGATTGATTGCGGCTCCGCCGAAGAAGCCCAGATTGGCGGCGCCAAAATTCCCGGCATCAGGGCAATTGCTGCCGCGAACAAACGGCTCGCCGGAGCGTTAGTCTGTACCGCAATCCTGTTGGAGGGAGCGTGCACGATGAAGCAGCGACCTTATCGAGGCAACGGATGCCTCCAGGAACGTCTCTCCGATGAGATCTGTCGTCGGCGAGACCAAGATCGGGATGTTCGATCGAGGGACGAGAAGCGGCGGCAACGTGCGCAGAACCTGGCCGGCACGGCCATCAACGCAATGGCAGATGATACGGCCAGCCGGATCGAACAGTCTGCCCGCAAGCATGATCTGCTGGATGGCCCCAGAGAGTTTCGTTCGTTGCGCCGGGATCGCTGACAAGCGGTAGTGTGACGGCCGGTCGGCTTTGCCGTGATCGCGAACTCTATCTGATCTGCTTCAGGCACAAAAGCGACAGCGCGGTGGCAGCCAAGGTAATCCAGAAAATGTGGATCGTTGAGCTAGGCGACACGAGGCTATTTGAGCCGAAAGGTAGGTTCAGCGGCTTATCGGCATTATTTGTGCGATAACCGGACGCCTGGAGTCATCGTATCTGCGCCCAATCACTGAGTTGCCCGACGGCGCAAGCCCCACAGCAAAAATATTTCGCTTTATCAGAAGTGCAACTCAGTGTATGAATTCCCCGTCTCACCCGATCGAGGGGCGCTGCGCATCGTCACGGGTGTTGCGGTGAGATGCGGTGGACGCCGATTCCGCAACTGACGAGTGCGCATGACGCGGACGGCGAAGTCTTGTGGTCCCGACGCCCTAGCGGCCGGTGTCCCCCGCGAGATGCGAAGCATCTTCGCGGAGGCGATGACAAAAAAGCCCAGTCTCGCCGGGGAGAGCACGAAGTAAGCCGTAACCCATCGCGCAGGGAAAGCCGGGATGTTTCCGGTTACACCTGTGGTCCTACCTCCGGTGCTTTTTGTTGCACCGGACCCATGGGTGCAATCGGCACCCGGCTTTCCCTGCGCCCTCTGTTCAAGGAGAGGGCGGACGAGATGCAAAGCTCGGACAAAGCATGTCGCGAGAATGCGGATGTATGACTCACAGGCCGTGCAACACACTCAGTGTCGTCCCTGCGAAGGCAGGGACCCATAACCACAAGTGCCGATCATTTTGCGTCGCTGGAGCGACAAGTCCCTTCAACAACACAAGCCGCGGCGTATGGGTCCCTGCTTTCGCAGGGACGACAGGGGAGCAAGCGGTAGTCTCCCCGCCATCCGGGTATCATCTGTGAAGGCGCGACGCGCAGAGCGCCTTCTACCCCGCCAACACCGCGTCCGCGCCGGTCACGGCCTCGGCGCTTTCGGTCACGGTCTTCTCCAGCGACGGTGCCTGCACGGAGATGTTTTCGGCGAAGAAGCGCGCCAGCGCGACGTAGCGCTGCGGCTCGGCCTCGCCGTTGGCCTTCGCGGCCAGCGCCTCGCCGGCGAGCATGCAGCCGCCGAGCGTCGCGGCGAACAGCCGCAGATAGGGCGTAGCACCAGCCAACGCATCGTTCGGCGCGGAGGCGAGCCGCTCCAGCAACCATTTGCTTGTGCGCTCCAACGCGGAGTGCGCGTCGCGCAGCTTGGTGCCGGTGGTGCCGAACGCCGGATCGTTGGAGGTTTCGACCTGCTTGATGGTTGCCGCGAGCTCGTCGAGCAGCGCCCACACCGAGGCGCCGCCATTGGCACCGAGCTTGCGGGTGACGAGGTCGATCGACTGGATGCCGTTGGTGCCTTCATAGATCGATGTGATGCGGGCGTCGCGATAGTGCTGCGCGGCGCCGGTCTCCTCGATGAAGCCCATGCCGCCATGGACCTGGACGCCGAGATAGGCGACCTCGTTGCCGACGTCGGTGGAGAAGGCCTTGGCGATCGGGGTCAGCAGCGCGCCGCGCGCGGCGGCGTCCGCGCGGACCTTGGCGTCCTTGGCGCGTGTCGCGACGTCGAGCGCGACCGCGGTGGCGTAGCAGATCGTGCGCGCCGCCGCCGTCATGCTGCGCATCTGCATCAGCATGCGCTTGACGTCGGGATGCACGATGATCGGATCCATCCCGTCGCCCTTGTGGCCAATAGCCTTTCCCTGCCGGCGCTCCTGTGCATAGGCCAGTGCCTGCTGATAGGCGCGGTCGGCGATGCCGACGCCTTCGAGGCCGACGCCGAGCCGCGCCTGGTTCATCATCGTGAACATACAGCGCATGCCTTGGTTTTCCTCGCCGATCAGGTAGCCGATCGCGCCGCCTTGATCGCCCATCGTCATGGTGCAGGTCGGCGAGGCGTGCATGCCGAGCTTGTGCTCGACGCCGCTCGCATGGATGTCGTTGCGCGCGCCGAGCGAGCCGTCGGCATTGACCAGGAATTTCGGCACCAGGAACAGCGAGATTCCCTTGGTGCCGCCGGGCGCATCGGGCAATCGTGCGAGCACGAAGTGCACGATGTTGTCGGTCATGTCGTGCTCGCCATAGGTAATGAAGATCTTGGTGCCCTTGATGCGGTAGGTGCCGTCGGGCGCGCGCTCTGCACGGGTGCGCAGCGCGCCGACGTCGGAGCCGGCATTCGGCTCGGTGAGCTGCATCGTGCCGGTCCATTCGCCGGTGACCATCTTCTCGAGATAGATCGTCTTCAATTCCTCGCTGCCATGGGCGTCGAGCGCCTCGATCGCCGACAGCGTCAGCAGCGGGCAGAGGCCGAAGGCGACGTTCGATGCGCTCCAGATCTCGGTGCAGGCGGCGTTGACCGCGAGCGGCAGGCCCTGGCCGCCGAACGCTTCCGGCCCCGATACCGCGTTCCAGCCTGCGGCGGCCCAGCGCTGATAGGCGTCGGGCCAGCCGGGCGCGGTCGTCACCTTGCCGTTGTCGAGCTTGATGCCGTGCTCGTCACCGACCTTGTTCAGGGGCGCCAGCACATCGGAGGCGAACTTGCCGGCTTCTTCCAGCACCGCAGCGGTAATATCGCCGTCGAAATCGCCGTAGTGGCCGGCCTGCACGGCGGCGGCGAGCCCCGCGCCGTGATTGAGGGACAGCAGGATATCGTTGATCGGTGCGCGGTAGGTCATGGCGTTACTCCCGACGAGGCGTTTGGAAATTGTCTTCCCATGAAACCAGCGGCCTCTCAACTGTCCGAGTGGACATCGCGCGGTCCGTTCCGGCCAGCGCAGCGTCGCTCTATAATAAGGGCGAGGGCGCCATCCCGCGGCTTTCCTGCCTTTTCGATCGCCGCCCTGTTGAAATACCCGCCCTCACTCTATAGACCGGCGAGGCCTTCGATCGGCGCGTTGGGGCGTAGCCAAGCGGTAAGGCAGCGGATTTTGATTCCGCCATTCGGAGGTTCGATCCCTCCCGCCCCAGCCATCCATAGCCGATTTTGGAGAATTTCCTTCTCTTTGAGGAAGATTCCCGCAAAATGCGGCATTTTCAACTCATGAATAGTCTCTGGAGACCCATGATCGAACTTTTTGGTCCGGAAATTCCCAAAAGTCTCTAAGCAAATCCACGAAAATTCCCATTTTCTGGAGACTGGCGCCCGAGACCGGAGAATAAAACCACTGCGTGGTGGGGCGGCATGTAGCCGCGATCACCGGCCCCAGGGGGCTCCGCTTCCAGTATGGTGCCAGCTATTCAATTACGTAACCCAGCGCTCGATACCCGGCACGTCGTTTCGTGGCCATCCGCGCAAGAACGGGAACCGTCTGATCGACGTAGTCCACGACAAGGACGTCCTTCTTTCCATCATGCAGGCGATGGAGGCGGCCGACATACTGCGCCAATGTCCCCTTCCAGGCGATCGGCATCGTCAAAAACAGCGTGTCGAGCCGTGCGTCATCAAATCCTTCACCGATGTACCGCCCTGTCGCGAGGATCAGGCGTTCATCGCGATCTGAGACATCCAACGCCGTGTTGGCGATTTTGCGTTCCTTCGCCGACATGCCGCCGCGCAGGACCACAAGGTTTCTCACGAATGGCGAGAGCCTCCTCTGAAGATAATCGAGGTGGTCCTTTCGCTCCGTCAGAACGATGGGCGAACGCTTCGCCTCAAGCGATTTCAGTACGTCATCGAAGATAAGATCATTGCGTCCGCTGTCCTGGGCCAAGGCTGCATAGATGGCAGACATCGAGGGGCGTTCGACTGACGCTAAGTATGATGGCAATTCAAATTTCGTCGAACAATCGCGTACGCGATGGCGGATTCCACGCTCAGCAGCTTGGGTCCGTGCATCAACTCGATGGCGAACGGGGCCGCATTGCATGAATATAATGGGATGGTGACCGTCTTTGCGGGCAACGGTCGCTGATAGGCCGACGACGTATCGCGCCTTCGAGCGCCGCGCAACAAGCTCGAAGCTTGCTGCGGACAGGTGGTGGCATTCATCGACAATCAGGTGGCCGTAGTTGGCGACGATATCGGCGACCTCTCCATTGCGAACCAGGCTTTGGATGAGCGCGACATCGATGACGCCTGTCGGCCTTCGTTTCCCGCCGCCAATAACGCCAATCTGCTCCGGGTCGATACCCAAGAAAGATCGCAGGCGTTCTACCCATTGATTGAGCAGCTCTCGTCGATGAACGAGGACGAGCGTGTTTCTAGCTCGGTAGGCAATTAGTGCTGCTGCAATGACGGTCTTGCCGAAAGCTGTCGTCGCGGCAAGCACGCCGTTCTCGTAGGAAATGAGAGCATCGAAAGCTCCCAATTGCGGCCGCTGCAGTTCGCCACGGAAGGAACAATCCGCGGGAAGTGCCGTTCCGACTTCACGTTGATCTTCCAATTCGGCAACGCCGCCGTGGCTTTTGATGAGGTCGAGCGTCTCTTCTAAGCAGCCTCGAGGTAAAGCGACATGCTGCGCGAAGAGCTCGGCGCATGAAACAACCCGAGGTTTGCCGAATGTTGGCAACCGCATGGCCTGGGCGCGATAGAATTCCGGGTTCTGGAAAGCTGCTATGCGAATTAGTTGCGCGATCAGGGCAGTCGGAAGCTCCGTCCTGTCGATATAAACCTGATCAGCGACCACGATCCTGATGCTTTTCGGTATCGTGGCCTTGATAGTCCCCGGCGTGCTGCGGCGCGACGGCGCCATTTTCCACGGCTCATCAGCATGTTCGTCGTCGACCGGCATGCGAATACCCAACACACGGCCTGATCGTTCCGCTTCTTCCGCGATCTTGAAGGCCATGTCCGCCGACAACCGGGGCAGGGACGACAGGTAAGCCCATTGATCGTCGTAAGGCCGGAGGTTCGTGTCGACAAAGACGCTATTGCCGATCTCCCGAGCCGTTTTTTGCAGCGGCAGGGCAATCAGATTGCCAAAGCCTCCGAGAGGCATTGTATCCTGATTTGGAAAGAAACGATCATAGGATGTAAAGCCGATCTCGGGGCGTTTCTCCATCGTCTCCGTGATAAGGGCTGAGCCCATCTGCCTGGCGATTCTTGCCGGAACGGGCTCGGAGAATAATATCCAGACATGCCCGCCGTTTCCTGATCGCGACCGTTCGAGGGCGGCGGCAATCCCCTTCGCATGGCACGTGTCGAGGAGTGCCCTCGCGTCATCCGCCCAACTATCCTTGTCGAAGTCGGCGGCAAGGAACCAGCAGGTCTCATCTTGCAGCAGGGGATAGACCCCAGCGACAAAGTCACCGGAGCGGGTATCGCCACCGCGCAGATGCTTTTCGATGACGTCCCTGGAGGGCGGGATGAATGCCTGATGCGGGCATTCTCCACACTTCACCTTCGGCTTGCCACAAATCCCCTTCGCCCATTCGTTGGAACAGGCTGGTGAGTATCCCGAGCGCCCGGCCTTTCTGTTTTCCCATCGAACTGGAAAGACGTCAGGACGCCCGGCGAATAAGCGCCGGAACAGCGCGATCTTCTCGTTCGGCGGCGAACTGTTGGTAACGGGGGCATCAGCACAAGGCCGCTCGGCTGTGCTACCGCTATCGCAGATCAGCTCCTGTTCACGCGTTTTCAGTTCGCGCTCAAGCGCGGTCCTCTCCGCATCCAAAGCAGCCAACCGCATTTGAATGCGTGCAATTTCCCCCGAGGCGTCGCCGTTACCCGCCAAAATGGTAGCTCATGCTTAAAGCCCACTCCGCCGGCCAACATAAACCAAAGTCGGTTCGGGCTTAAGGTGCACAGTATGAGGGACGCCGCGCCGCGGTTCGACGATGGGGATCATACCGAGGTGCCCGACGAGACCGGTGGAGAGCTTACAGGTATCCCAGACCAACTCTGCGCAGTGTCCAGCTCCGTTGCACAACGGGCCCTACACTGCACGCGGATATCAACTACTCCGCTTTGCCGAGACCTCACGTGGAGACTGGTTCGAGCAGGAATGCGTGAGTTCGATCCTCTCGTCTCCAGCCATCCATAGAGATTTCCGGCTAAAGGTCTGAAAAAGCAGGATAATAGGGCAGATTCGCCGGACTTTCGCCGGCGCCGATAGTCTCCGGCGTCTCCGCTATCGTTTTTCTGAGCCAAGTGCGTGGCTTTCGGCCGCCGCCTCGTAGCGCGCCTTGCTTCTGGTCGGGACCTTAGACCGGCGCTTTCCGGCCTCGCACGCATCGCAATTTCGATGGTTTGTGGCGGGATTCTGTCGAGGCGCCGCTCGCCGCATTGACAGATCATCGCGACGCCAGACTCGCGAACCTCGCAAAAGGCCTTGGCGATGCGTTTGGATTCGCTGCCAACCAGCGCGCCTTGCGTGCTCCGGTGGGCGTTTTACAGGTCCACAGACATCGTGGCGCGTCCGGACAGCCCCGGGAATGCTAAGACCCTAAAAGCTGCGTATTTCCAGTAACTTCTCTTCACTTACGATCTTGGTAGCCTATAGTGCAACCAATGAGCGAGTAAACACTACTGGAAGCGGGAGCCGCCAAGGACGCCGAATTGAAGTCGGCGTTCGCTGCGCTTTCGAAGGACTATAGTAACCTGACCGCCCGCATCAGGAACTTGAGCCATTCGGTTGTCTGCACATGCTCGGGCGTCACGCTACGCCTCCATTTTCCCGCTTTTCGCCAGAGCAAACCGACCCTCACCGAATTGGTCGACGCGATCGCGATTTACCTCGTCCACTTCGCGCTGCCACGGTCTGAGATTGAAGCGCTGACCGCGATCTATAAGACGACCGATCCAATCGAATTTATGAAACGGTATTCGCTATTGGAATCGCGGGCGCGCGCTCTTTTTATTAAGGCGAACGAGACGACCGAGCGAAATGGCGAAGCTGGCGAGCTGTTGCTTTATCTGCTGACCGAGTGGATTCTTGGTGCGCCTCAGCTCATCGCCAAAATGTCTCTCAAAACGAACCCGAGCATGCCCGTTCACGGGGCGGATGGTGTTCACGTCCGGTATTCGGAAAAAGAAAAGAAGTTGCTTCTCTATTGGGGCGAGTCAAAGCTGCACGCAAATGTGGGAAACGCCATTGCGGCAGCCGCAAAATCCATCACCGAAGCGTTGCAACCGGACAAGCTTAAGCATGAGATCGATCTTGTGCAGCAAAATATCAGCTTTTCTGGCCTTCAACCCGCCGAGAAGGAAGCGCTGCTACGGTATCTGAATCCGTTCGAAGAAGAATACAACGAGCGGCTCGACGTAACGACGTGCCTTATCGGATTCAACTTTGATGGTTTTGCAAAAGTGGCGGCGGTCGACCCCAAGGCAGCGGAGGCCGAATTCAGGACCCTTGCGCAAGCCGAGCTTGTAAAGGTAGCGCCGAAGCTCGCCAAAGCCTTGACTGACATGGGTCTGGCGACGCAGCCGATCGAGATATTCTTCCTTCCTCTTCCATCGGTGAGCGACTTCCGTGATCTTTTTCAAGCCAAGGTTGGTTGGAAGGCATGATTTCAGAATTGGTCGAACGGGTGTGGGAAAGCCCGAGGCTTCATAAAGCGGTGCAGTTTGTCGAGGTCGCTTGGTTAAAGCGTGAACTTGGCGTCGCAGGTGACGACGATATTCCAATCGACGTGGCGCAAAAGATCATCCGCGCCGCGGCGATCCTGTCCTGTTCCGGTACCCAACTCCACCGCGAGACGGCGTTCCGCGCCGCTACGTGCGTGTATGACCTCATGGGCACGGAAGAACTTCCGATGGATCAGGCTCTGCGTGTGGTCTTGTCCCGGCTTGGAAATTTCCCGTCGCTGGCGACGAAGAACGACGTCGACGTGGCTTTGCCGGTGCTCCCTCTCAGCCTCGTCACAGAGGAGCTTGAAAAGGCGGCCTCACGCGCCGTCATGGTCAACGAAGAGCGTCTGGTTTTCACAAATTTTCAGTACGACCTCTGGAGCAGGCTCGCGGCCAAGGAGCGGGTCGCGTTGTCTGCCCCAACCTCGGCGGGTAAATCCTTTGTCCTGCAAAATTATCTGGTCTCGGCGTTCTCCGAGAACAAGCCGCTTTCGATTGTTTACATCGTTCCGACCCGGGCCCTGATCACGCAAGTCGCGCTCGATCTCGGTCTGTCTTTTCGAGAGGCTGGAGCGAAAGTAGCGCCAGAAATCGTGACCGTGCCGCCAGATGCGGACACCCCGCTTCCAGAGCTGGGCATCTACGTGATGACCCAAGAACGGCTTCAATTGACCTTGGCGAACCATCCGGAGTTCAGCGCGGCCATCGTTGTTGTGGATGAGGCGCAGTCCATTTCTGACGGCGCGCGCGGAGTTTTGTTGCAGTGGGTGCTGGATGACTTGCTCGCCCGCAAGGCCAGCGCGCAAACGCTGTTTGCCAGCCCTAACGTTCGCAACCTCGATGTTTTCGGGAAACTGTTTGGCCTTGGCGACATCAAGCGGGTGTCGTCGAGCGAGCCGACGGTGGCGCAGAATTTCCTTGTTATAAAGATATTGTCCGGGACCAAGGGACGCGTATCGGTGATCCGAACGTCTTCAGGCAACGAGACGGAGGTCGCGCAAATTGAGATCGGCCACACGCTAGCAAGCCGGGTCGAAATGCTTGTGCACGTGGCGGCAAAACTCGGGAGACACCACGCCAATATTGTCTATGCAAATGGTGCGGCAGATGCTGAAAAAATCGCGATGCAGCTCGCCGATTTGTTTTCGGACCGCGAGCCCACGCCCGAGCGGGCCGCCCTGTCAGAGTTGGCGCATGAGGTTGTGCACCCCAATTATGTACTGGCGGAAAGCGTCAAGCGTGGCGTGGCATTTCACTATTCGAACATGCCCACACAACTGCGACGGGCTGTCGAAGAGGCCGTTTCAAAAGGGCACGTCGATTATCTTGTTTGCACAAGCACGCTTCTCCAAGGTGTCAATCTCCCGGTTCGGAATATCTTTATGTGCAAGCCCGAACGAGGAAAGTCGCACCCGCTCGATTCAACGGATTTCTGGAATTTGTCCGGTCGGGCCGGGAGGCTGCGAAAGGAGTTCCAGGGAAATATTTTCTTGATCGATTATCCGCGCTGGAAAACGAAACCGCTGGAGGGACCCAAGGACGCGGTCGTCACCCCGGCGATTGAAACCACGATGCGCGATCAGCAAGAGAAGCTCGTGACAGTGATGCGGAACCAAGGCCAGCCTGGGCGCAGTGACGATCCGGCCATTGAAACGACCTTTGGTCGGCTTTATTCCGACTATAAGCGCGGGCTGCTGGACGACACGCTTTTCCGTGCCGGTGTCGCCGGGGGGGTGGCGGTGGATGCATTCGCAAACGCGCTTCTGGCAGCCGATGAGCAGATCACGCTACCTCCCGGGGTTATCCGGCTGAGTCCCAACATCTCGGCGCATAAGCAAGAGCGGCTATTCGGCGCTTTAAACGGGGAGGTCGTAAAGGGACAAGGCCAAGCGGCGAAAATGATCCCGGACCATCCGAGGGATACGGAAGCGTTTGACTCCTACGCGCGCATTCTCAAGCTTTGCCACGACTTGATCCTTGGGCTCGATACCACGCGTTCGCTGCATCGGTTTCACGCGCTCATGGCTCTAAAATGGATGCGCGGATTGCCGCTCCCCCAGATCATCGATGAGCAGATCCGGCGGGACACCCGCGGGAAAGATCAGCGGACGATCATTCGAGACACGCTTGAACTGATCGAAGGGCAAATTCGTTTTCAGGCCGTGCGGCTGTTCGGCTGCTACAACACCCTCTTGAGGCACGCATTGGTGATCAACCATCTCGAGGATTTGGCAGCGAGCATTCCGCCCCTGCCGCTCTATTTGGAGGTCGGTGCCTCAGACAAAACGATGATTAGCTTTATCGCCCTCGGATTGTCCCGTGTCACGGCCATGAGGCTGAACGAGCTCTCGGCACGCAAGGATCTTGATACTGCCGACGCCCTTGAATGGTTGCGGTCGCGGCAACTGGAGCAGCTAGGCCTATCGACGTTGCTGCTTGGCGAGCTTCGCTCGGTGCTACTTGTTAAGTAAGCTATCGCGCGGGAACATGACGGCGCAAACTGTGCCCGGAAAACGCCGTCTACCGTGCTAAGGCGACGTGTAGGCGCGTTGCACGCTCCCAGAAAGCGCATTCGCCGCCCTCAAGATGTGACAGGCGGCCTTGCGGATGTGGGCGCTCTCCAATCCGACCGAGAGATAAGGTAATAAGCGGCAACTCGCCGAGTTCATGAGGACCAGCTTCGCAATGATGATCGGGTCACGAATCGGTATTGACAACAAGATTGGCGTCGTTGGTCCGTCCCTGACTCAGTAAAACGGGGGGACTCGGAGGATCAGCACGCGATCATCGGTGGGAATGGGTACTAGGAACTTCTAGAGTTGCAGAAAACATCGGCACCAGTCGACCACCAGGATAACGAGGAAGCACATGGCCTTCAAGAGTGCCCCACCACCCGAAGTTGCTCCCGACAGCCCTGATAAAATTCTGCTGGAGCTGCCCCGGCGAAAAATTCCCAGCGTGTTGCTGCATCAAGGTCAGATGATGCAAAAGTACGTGGTGGAGGCGCAAAGCGTCACCGACGTTGCGCTTCAACTACCGACTGGCAGTGGCAAAACGCTCGTAGGATTGTTGATTGGTGAATGGCTTCGCCGCAAGAACCACGAGCCGGTAGTCTTCCTATGCCCTACGCGGCAACTAGTAAACCAGGTCGTCGAGCAGGCAGAACAGCAATATGGTCTGAGCGTCCACGGCTTCATCGGGTCGAAGCAATCCTTCGACGCCGCGGCGAAGGCGGACTATCAGGCCGCGCGCAGGATTGCCGTAACCACCTACAGCGCGTTATTCAACATCGCGCCATTTTTCGATACGCCAGGCGTGATCGTCTGCGATGACGCGCATGCTTCTGAAAATTACATTGCTTCCATGTGGAGCATGCGGATTCAGCGCGCGAACAACGAACACGAGACACTTCACTCGGCGCTTGCCGCGCTTATTCAGCCTCTGCTAGACGGAACCGATTTCGGCCGGTTGACCGGGAGTATTGATGATAGTCTGTCGGATGCGGCGTGGGTCGAGAAACTGCCGACGCCGGCCTTCGCTCCTATTGCTGATGAATTCATGGCGATTGTCGATCAGCATGTGGGGGCGATCGACGACTTGCGTTACGCGTGGCGCCTGTTGCGCGATAATTTACATGCCTGCCATGTCTACCTGACGCCAAGCGAGATATTTGTCCGTCCATTAATTCCACCGACATGGACACATGCGCCGTTCACCAACGCGCGGCAACGCATCTATATGTCGGCAACGCTCGGCGAAGGCGGTGACCTAGAGCGCCTCACAGGCCGGCCGAATATCACGCGTTTGTCGGCACCGGCTGGCTGGGACCGACAGGGGATCGGGCGACGTTTTTTCATTTTTCCGGAGATGACGTTGACCGCCGATCAAACAATCGACCTTCGCAAAGCACTTATGCAACGTGTTCAAAGAAGCGTCGTGCTCGTGCCGAATGATCGAAAGAGGAAAGAGGCAGAAGCCGAGGCAGAGTCGATCGGGGCAACGGTATTCGATGCAGGCGCGATTGAAGACTCCAAGACCGCTTTCCTAAGCGCCCCACGCGCGGTGGCCGCGTTCGCCAATCGCTACGATGGTATAGATTTCCCCGGCGACGAATGCCGGCTGCTCTTCCTCGACGGCCTTCCAAAAACGACGAATGCGCAGGAGCGGTTTTTTGTAGCCAAGATGGGCGCCAACGCGCTGCTCCAGGGACGGATTCAAACGCGCGTCGTGCAGGCGGTGGGTCGATGTACCCGCTCGCTGCAGGATTATTCGGCAGTTGTCGTAACAGGCGGCGAGTTAACAGATTATTTTAACAGCCCCGTGCGGCTTAGCTTCCTGCATCCGGAGCTACAAGCAGAACTCGATTTCGGCGCCCGGCAGTCTGTAAACACTACCCAAGCGGAACTGCTCGAGAACTTCGATATTTTCATGCGCAATGATGCCACGTGGGAAAGCGTCAACCGGCAGATTCTGGCGAAGCGCGACGCTGCGACGCAAGAAAAGCCATCAGGAGTGGGGCAGCTACAGGCCGTCGTCGCCGCAGAAATCAACTACCAGAAGAACCTTTGGCAAAAACACTACGAGGGCGCGGTCGAGAACGCTGGGCAGGTTCTTGCTGGTCTCACCGATACATCCCTCCAAGGCTATCGGGCACTGTGGAACTACCTCGCTGGCTCGGCTGCAGCCTATGGTGAGAGCAGCGGCGTCGCGGGCATGAAGGTTCGTGCGCGCACGCATTTTGCGGCAGCGCGCGATGCAGCTGGGGCTATTCGGTGGCTCGCTAGCCTCGCGCGTTTCCGGCCAGAGCTCGTCGCGGCATCCCCGGATGACAGCGCATTGCAGTCGCAGATCGAGCGGCTTGAAGCATTGTTGTTGAGGCTCGGAACCAAGCATGAAGCTCGTTACGCGCAGGTAGAAAAGTCGATCGTTGCCGGGCTGAAATCGGCAGACGCGACCGAATTTGAAGTTGCCCATTGCGAGCTCGGGAAGATGCTCGGGTTCGAGGCAGCACGGCATGAGTCCGATGCATCGCCCGATCCGTGGTGGATCGCGGGGAAATATTGCCTTGTATTCGAGGACCATTCGGGCGCGCTAGTTTCTTCTTCGCTAGGTGCTGATAAAGCCCGGCAAGCAGCTGGACATCCTAACTGGATGTTGGCGAACGCAGCATTGACGCACATAACTGCCGACACGGCGATCCAGCCAGTTCTCGTTACACCTGTATCGCGAGCGGAGGCTGGCGCATTTCCCCATTTGGCCACTGTGGGTCTATGGCCCTTGGAGCAATTCCGCGCATGGGCGCGAGATGCGCTGGCTGTAGTCCGGCAGCTGCGGCGGACGCTCGGTGATGATGGTGACTTGGCGTGGCGCGCGGAAGCCCAAGCAATGTTCGAGCAGAAGGGCTACGACGCGGCAAGCCTGTTCCGCAAGCTTGGCGGGGTCAAAGCATGCGACGGGCTCAAGCGGTGACACGCCGCCGTGCCCGGTAATGCCTGCCGGAATTGGGCGCGACGAATGCGCTACGCCCAAGGTGAGGGTTCAGTGGATGGCCGGCAGCTTCTCAAGTCTTGGGCCGCAACACGAGGGTAGCCATTCACTAAGGCTTACGCCATCAATCCTAGCCGTAAGTCTCGAGAGGCTGGCACACATTCAGATCTTGATTACAAACCAACCAAGTCTGTTCGCTGACTGATGAGGAAATTACACCAGTGGAGTCAGTTGGGATAAAGTTCCATAACATTCGATGCGCGAATGGCCGCCGTTGGCGCAGAGCTGCCGTTCAAGGGCATGTCCGTTCCTGGGGGTGGAACGGAAGTAGGATTTCGGGACCGTCAGGTCCGAGTGACCCTGAACGGACATCACCGTCGCGGCTACCGCACGGATAGGGACTTCATCTGCTATCCCCTGATAATATAGGCTTCTGTTCCTGTAGCCGTCCAAGCTATCCCGTCCGTCAATATCGGCTCGCAGAGACAAGGCACACATCGGTCTCGCGCAAGCGAGCCAACCATCCCTGATCGGGATTATCCGTACCGGCACCCGACTGAACTAATCTTCTGCGACCAACTCACTCAGGCGGGAGTTTTGTCGGAAATATCTGGAACATTCCTGGCTATCCGATCCGCAACGAATCGGGACAAAGCCGGGCCAATGATGAGGACGAGCATAAAACGAGCGATCTGCTGCGCCATAACAAACCCGACATCGACATTGGTGGATGCCGCAATAATGGCGACCGAATCTACCCCGCCCGGGCTGGTGGCAAGATAGGCCGTCAAAGGATCGATATCGAA
>NZ_AUGA01000018.1:0-173859 GCF_000426785.1 Bradyrhizobium sp. th-b2 | reverse complement strand
CAAGCGGCTCTGGCGGAGGTCAAAGCGGCGGTACCGGCTGCGCCTCCTGATTTGCCGGGCGTTTGAAACGATTGCGACGCCTCCCGACGACCGCTGCTCGTCCAAATAGAGGAGTCTGCTCAATACCTTGCCTGGTTTGAGTGGCGGAGAGGGAGGGATTCGAACCCCCGATAGGCTTGCACCTATGCCGCATTTCGAGTGCGGTGCATTCAACCACTCTGCCACCTCTCCGATGGCCCGGGTGATTTGCGCCACCCGCGGTCGGGGCGTGTTCTAGGCGAGGATGGCGGGCCAGACAAGGCGCTGCAATAATATTTCCGTCACCGGCGCCTCGGCCCACCTAGGCACCATCGGCGACGCAAGAATGCGCGCGGAAACAAAGCGCTAGCAGGACGATTCTGGCTCGGTCGGCGCGCGAGCCAGCCAGACAGAGCAGGAGCGGACCATGGAGCATGTGACGATTCGAGCCAATGGCGCGGCGTTCCACGTCGCACGGACCGGGAGTGGCAGGCCGCTCTTGCTGTTGCACGGCTGGCCGGAATTCTGGCTGACCTGGAAGCCGGTGATGGCGCGCCTGGCCGACCGCTACACCCTGATCGCGCCCGACCTGCGCGGCTTCGGCGACAGCGACAAGCCCAACGGTCCCTACGGCCCCGATCAGCATACCGACGACATGCTGGCGCTGCTGGACGCACTCGGCATCGAGAAGGCCGGCGTGGTCGGTCACGACGTCGGCGGCGCGGTGATGCAGCCGCTCGCCCGCAAGGCGCCCGAGCGCATCGCCGGCCTGTTTTTCTTCGATTTCGTCTATCCCGGCATCGGCCCGCGGATGGCGGCACCCGACCGGCTGAACCACATCTGGTACCAGTCGTTCCACCAGATGGAGATGGCGCCCGCGCTGGTCGGCGTCAGCCGCGAGAACTGCCGCATCTACATCGGCCATTTCCTGCACAATTGGGCGCATCGCAAGGCTGCATTCGACGATGTGATCGAGGACTTCGCCGACAACTTCTTCAAGCCCGGCAACCTCGCCGGCGGCTTTGCGCATTATCGCGCTTCCCATGCGGGGCGCGTGAAAATGATGCAGGGCGAAGCCCCCGCGCTGCCGCCGATCACCGTGCCGACCTGCATCCGCTGGGCCGAGCACGATCCGCTGTTTCCCTATGGCTGGACCGACCGGCTGGGCGAGACCTTCACCAATCTGGACCTGAAGATGTTTCCCGATGTCGGGCATTTCCCGCATCGCGAGGACCCCGGCCGCGCGGCAGCCGAGATCGCCGGCTTCTTCGAGCGGATCAATTGGAGGTAGAAAGTGGTGGGACCGCCAGGACGCGACAAAAACTGGCGGTCCCGTGCCGCTTCTCAAAAATGCTGGCCGGGAAGTGCGGCTTCGCCGGTCGGCGGGAGCGACAGGGGTCACGGTAGCGGCCGACGCCGAAACGGCAACGCGAACCCGATCTTAACCTAACCGATCAACCTTACCGCGCGATCGGCTCACACAGGCGAGGCTCAGGCGTCCGAGGCTCAGGCGTCGGCTTTTTTGGCTTTCTTGGCCTTTTTCTCGCTCTTGTCGCCCTCGTCGTCCTTGTCCTTTTTCTCGGCTTTCTTGTCGTCCTTGCCGTTGTCTTTCTTGCGATTGGTGTAGCGGGCGTTGCCGAGCCCGGTTCCGATCGTCAGCACGCCCCAGCGCGCGACATCCTGCATGAATGGGACCTCGGCCAGCCCCTGCGCCACGCCGTCATTATGCATCACGATCGCGGTGTCATGATCGCCGATCTGGGGGATCGCCTCGACCAGGCTCGCCGGCAGGTTGAATTTGCTGCTTTCCCAATTGCCCGGCAGGTTCTGCGCGCCCTTCTCGATCGAGCCGTCCTCCTTGATGACGCCGGGACAGGAGATGCCGATGAATGGCGCGAGCTTGAGATTTGCCTTCTCGGCCTCGGCGATCAGATCCTTCAGCATCTTCACCAGCCGCTTCACCGCGCCCTCGCGCGTCGGCTCGTCGTCGGCATGGCGCCACAACTCCGATTTCCAGACCGTTGCCTTGGAGAGATCCGGCGCCTTCTTCCAGCGCGTCTCGACGACGCCGCAGCGGATATTGGTGCCGCCGATATCGACCGCGAGCACGCCGTCATGGGCCTCGAAGATCCACGATGGCGCCAGATGCAGCGTGCCGATCAGGCCCGCATCATCGGGGTGAAAGCGGATCGGCACCAGATCGACCTTGAGACCCTCCGACTTCAGGATGATGTCGGTGCGCGCGATGGCGAGCTCGCCGAGCCGGCTGTCGCGAAAACCGCCGCCGACCACGATGCGCTCGGTCTTGGCCCAGGCCTTGGTGTTGAGGAAGCGCCGCGTCACATAGGCGAGCTCCTGCGCGAACTCCTCGATCGCGCTGTGCACGATGGCGGAGGCCTCGGCGTCGTCACCGACCAGCAACTCATCGAGCTTCTTCTTGCTGATCTTGTCCGACGGCTCGTCGCCGAACGGATCTACGTCCGACTTGCGCAGCGGCTTGCGCCAGCGGTCCAGGATCTTGCGGAAAGCGCCCTTTGAGGCGCGGTCGCCGAGAAAGCCCTCGTCGTCCTTCAACTCGATGTTGAAACTGTCGATGTCGACAGACGGCAGCCGCGCGGCACCGTGGTGCGCGATGCCCGTGGTCAGTCCAGCGTCGTCAGCCATTTAGCCCTTGCCTGCCCGCTTGAGGTTCCCAGCACTATTGTTTGAGCATGATCATTTCGGAAAACCGCTTCACACTTTTCCGGATCATGCTCTAACGGCGGGGAACTCAAATGGTTGCTTCCCGCGCTGCGGCGCTTCGGCCGGGCGCGGGAGGCAATTCGCAAGGCGTCAGGCGGCCTTCACGCCGTAGCGCGCCGCAGGCGTGCTGCGGGACAGGTTCGGCATCAGCTTCTGGCGGGCGCTCTCATAGGCCTGCCAGTCGGCAACCTCCGGCAACGACGGCACGGTGATGACTTCGCCCTGGTCGAGCCCCGCCAGCGCGGCATCGACCATGTCCTCCGCCTTCATCACGATCGCGCTGGGCAGATGCTCGACCGGCGTGCCGGCCAGACCCCAGAATTCGGTGGCCGTGGCGCCCGGCAGCACCGCCTGGACGCGGATGTTCTTGTCCTTCAGCTCATGCTGCAACGACTGGGTCAGCGCGAGCACGAAGGCCTTGCTGCCGCCGTAGACGCCGTTGAGCATTTCCGGCGCGACGCCGACGATCGAGGCGATGTTGACGATGGTGCCGCCGCCGCGTGCGACCAGTCCCGGCACCGCCGCATAGGTCAGGCGCATCAGCGCGTCGACATTGAGCGCGATCATGTCGCTCATCTTGTCGACATCGGATGCGAGCAGCGGCGCGGTGGCACCGACGCCGGCGTTGTTCACCAGCACGCTGATGCCGGCATTTTCGCGCAGAATGGATTCGATCCGTGCGACGTCGCCGCGCTTGGCGAGGTCGGCGGCAACGATCTCGATCGAACGGCCCGTCTCCGCCGACAGACGCCTGGCGAGCCCATCGAGGCGCTCGCGGTTGCGTGCGACGAGGATCAGATCGTAGCCACGCCGTGCGAGCCGGTCCGCATAGATGGCACCGATTCCGGACGACGCACCAGTAACGAGCGCCGTTCCCTTGGCTGACTTGGTCATGTTGGTCTCCTGTTTGACCTGGACGGCCGGACTTGGCCGTTGGTCAGGTTCTACAGGCCCCCTTGCATGTCTCAAATGTCATAGATACACCTTTTTAGGACATCGATTCTCGTCGGAGGGTTCAATGCAGGAGATCGGCTTCGTCGTCTTCCCGGAGTTTCAGGTGATGGGCTTTGCCGCCATCACCGCCTTCGAGGTTGCCAACCTGATCGCAGGCGAGCGCTTCTATGAGGTCACGCTGCTGTCGGAGCACGGCGGCCCGGTGCGATCCTCCGCCGGCTTCAATGTCGAAACCGAAGCCTTTCGCGATCGCAGCTTCGACACGCTGTTCATTGGCGCCGGCCACGAGCTTCATCCAGCATCCCCTGAATTGACCGACTATATTCGCCGCGCCATGACGGTGTCGCAGCGTATCGCCGCGCCTTGCATCGGCGCTTTTTCGCTGGCTGAGGCCGGTCTGCTCGATGGCCGGCGCGTTTCCACGCACTGGCAATTCGCCGCAGAATTGCAGGCACGATTTCCCAGGCTCAAGGTCGAACAGGACCGCATCTACATCGTCGACGGACCGATCTGGACCTCGGCCGGCATGACCGCGACGATCGATCTGGCGCTCGCGATGGTCGAGCAGGACCTCGGCATCGAGGTCGCGCGCTCGGTGGCGCGCAAGCTTGTGGTCTATCACCGCCGCACCGGCGGCCAGTCGCAGTTTTCAGCGCTGCTCGAGCTCGAGCCGAAATCCGACCGCATCCAGAACGCGCTGAATTATGCCAAGGCTCACCTGCGTAACGAACTGTCGGTGGAGGAGCTCGCCGAGATCGCGCGGCTCAGCCCGCGCCAGTTCAGCCGCGCCTTCCGCGCCGAGACCGGCCAGTCGCCGGCCAAAGCCATCGAGCAGCTCCGGGTCGAGGCTGCCCGCGAATTGATCGGCGACGGCCGCCATTCGATGGACGAAATCGCCGGCGAAACCGGCTTTGCCGACCGCGAGCGGATGCGGCGGGCATTCCTGCGGGTGCTGGGCCAGCCGCCGCAGACCATCCGCCGGCACGCACGTGCCGCCGCGCAGGCCGCGGCTTGAGGGGGAATCCGGGCGAAAATCACGCCAAACCTTTCATTTTTGGCCGGTTTTTGCCCCGCTTTACCTTGACTCCCCGTCGTTTGCGGCTATAAGTCCGCCCATCCGGCGCGGGGGTTTTCTCGCGCCGATCGTTTTTGTGCGATCCAGTTTGGGAATTCATTCCCTTCGCGCGAAACACATAACCCTTAGCGACTGAACAAAAAGCCGACCCGGACTAACCGTCCGAGGCCGGAACCGAACACGAAGGAATCAAACGATGTTCGCAGTCATCAAAACCGGCGGCCGGCAGTACCGTGTCGTTCCGAATGATGTACTCGAGATTGGCAAGATCGCCGGCGATGTCGGCACGATCGTGCAGCTAGGCGAAGTTCTGGTGCTCGGCGGTGACACGCCGGTGCTGGGAACGCCCACCGTCGCAGGCGCCACCGTTGCAGCCGAAGTGCTGCAGCACAAGCGCGGCGCCAAGGTGATCGCGTTCAAGAAGCGTCGCCGCAAGAATTCACGCCGCAAGCGCGGCTATCGCGACGAGCTCACGGTGCTTCGCATCACCGAGATCCTCGCCGATAACGCCCAGCCGACCGTCGGCCCGCGGCCGAAGAGGGAAAAGGTCGCAGCGCCCGCCGAGGCAGCCGAATAGGCCGTTCGCGGGCACGCGCAAAAAGGTGATCGTCGCGCTTTCAGATTTGAAGCGTGACAAAACGTGAAATGATTCCGTCAAGGAATTGATCTAGAGATCAAAGCGAAGTCGGAGACGAGCTATGGCTCATAAAAAAGCAGGCGGTTCATCGCGTAACGGACGTGATTCCAAGGGCAAGCGCCTTGGCGTCAAGGCGTTCGGTGGCGAGCGCGTGATCCCCGGAAACATCATCGCGCGTCAGCGCGGCACCACCTGGCATCCTGGCCTTAATGTCGGCATGGGCACCGACCATACTCTCTTCGCCAAGATCGAGGGTCATGTCGAGTTCCGTGCCAAAGCCAACGGCCGCACATTCGTATCGGTTATTCCGATGGCGGAGGCGGCCGAGTAGACGGTGGACACACATGAGTCCGCCGGGTCCTGTTGAACCGGCGGAGTCGCAAAGGGCTCCAAGGGGAGGCGGGATGACCGGCCTCCCCTTTTCGTTGCGCGCGTTCTGGTTCGACCGCGCGTGACGTTCCAAGCGTTGCGTACCGATTGTCGCATCACAGGAGCTCGACATGTTGCAGGACATCCCGACGCCGATCTTGCGCGAGGCAAGAGCTTGCGTCCTCGAGACCGAACGGCTGACATTGCGCAAGCCGACGCTCGCGGACGTAAAAGCCATTGCGCGGCTCGCCGATGACCGCCGTATCGCGGAGAACACCCGCCGCCTGCCGCATCCCTATACCCAGGACGACGCCATCGACTTCGTGCGCGCACTCGGCGCGGGCGGGCGCGAGACCGTCTTCCTGATCGAGAGCAATCACACCCCGATCGGCATGGCCGGCATCGACTGGCGCGAGGAGACCGCGGCCGAACTCGGCTACTGGCTCGGCGTCGACCATTGGGGCCAGGGCTTTGGCACCGAGGCCGCGCGCGCCGTGATCGACTACTTCTTCGAGGAATTCGATCTCGACCAGCTGATCGCGGGCGCCCGCGTCGTCAACCCGTCGTCGCGCAACATCCTCGAGAAGTGCGGCTTCCAGTGGAGCGGCGTCGAGCTGCATCGCTTCGAGGCGCTGGGCTCGTCGAGCCCGGTCGATGCCTTTCGGCTGTCGCGCGGCGTCTGGGCCTCGCTGAAGAGCTGGAATAGTTCGACGCGGCGCAGCGCGTAAGGCTCGATCCACGGTCGTCGTCCCCACGAACGCGGGGACCCATAACCACAAATGGTCATTGCTCGGCCGAGCTGTGGCTCCCAGCGTTGGTGACGGCAAGCAATGGTGGTTATGGGTCCCTGCTCCCGTGCGCAATTGCGCACTAGGCAGGGACGACAGCTATTTGCGGGTGCGCCTTTGCCCACCCTGCACCGTTACGCCGGCGGATTCACCGAGGAGTCTCCGCGTCCGAGCTGTTGCTCGCGCACGAAGATGTAGAGGCCGGCCGCGATGATAACAGCGGCGCCGACGATGGTGGCCCAGGACGGCACGTCGCCGAACACCACGAAGCCGAAGATCACCGCCCAGACGATCATCGAATATTGGTAAGGCACCACCACGCTCGCCGGCGCGAGCTTCAGCGAACGATTCACGCAAAGCAGCGCCGCGACCGAGATGATGCCGGCGGTGAAGAACAGCACGAGACTGCCGGCTGATGGCGTCACCCAGCGGAACGGCGAGAGCACCGCACCCAGGATGAACGTGCCGCCGAATTGCGATGTCGCGAGCACGATATCGGGCGTCGCCCGCAGCGAGCGCGTGATCAGCATCAGCACCGCAAACGACAGGCTGCCGCCAAGCGCGATCATCGCCGGCCAGCTGATCGTCTGCGCCGACGGCCGCAGCGCGATCAACACCCCGCAAAAGCCGACCAGGATCGCGGTCCAGCGCCGCCAGCCGATATGCTCGCCGAGCACGAGGCCGGACATCGCGGTGACGAAGATCGGCCCGGCCAGATAGTAGGTGATGACGTCGGCGAGCGGCAGATAGACGGTCGCCAGGAAGAACGCCGCGACCTCAAGCGTCGACAGCGTGACACGCAGCAATTGCAGCCACGGCCGCTCCAGATGCAGGAAATCAGCCCGCCGCTGCCACACGATCGGCAGCAGCACGAGCAGCGCCGCGCAGGCGCGCAGCCACAGCAATTGCCCAACCGAATAGGTGGCGACGATGAATTTGCCCATCGCATCGCCGAACGAGAACATGAAGATCGACAGCAGCATCAATCCGATGCCGGCGAGCCGCGCCGATCGATCGTCATAGGAGGACAGTTTTGCGAACAGGCTCATTGTTGTCTTGTTGCCGCCGCGCGTGAATCGGGCCGGTCTTGCTGCCGGTTTTACCGACGTGGCGATGCAGGACAACCCCACCGACGGCATATCGAACCAATTGTCGCAGTGCGGCGGCTGCGCTACCGCTAGCCAGCCCTTCAAGAACGAGAGCAGGAAACGCCGCATGAGCGAATTCGACCCCACCCAGCATCGCATGGTCCCCGCGCAGCGCTGGTTCGAGGATTTCGTGGTCGGCGAGCGCTTCGTGATTCCGAGCCGGACCCAGACCTCGGCCGTGTTCGCGGCGTTCCAGACCGCGAGCGGTGACACCCATCCTATCCATTACGACGTCGAATATTGCCGCACGCGCGGCATGCCTGACCTGCTCGCCCATGGCTTCCAGACCCTGGTGCACACCGCGCCCGGCGCAGGGCTGTTCCCCTATGTCGTCGAGGAGTCGCTGGTCGGCTTCCTGGAACAGTCGAGCAAGTTCCTGAAGCCGGTCTATGCCGGCGATACCATTTATCCCGCGCTGGAGGTGATCGAGCTGTCACCCGGCCGGGCCACGGGCGTCGTGACGTTGCGCTCGACCGTGCACAACCAGCGCCGTGAGCTGGTGCTGGAGGGAATGCAGAAATTCCTGGTCCGGCGGCGGCCGACATAGCCGCTTGGGCCGTAAAAAGGCCCGAAAATTAAGGCTTTTCGCCGAAGTCAGGGCCTTTCCGGGTTGCCGCAGCGGCCACCCTGCCCTAACTAGTGAACATCATGAAATTCCTCGATGAAGCAAAAGTCTATATTCGCTCGGGCGACGGCGGCAACGGCTGCGTCGCGTTCCGGCGCGAGAAGTTCATCGAGTTCGGCGGTCCCTCCGGCGGCAATGGCGGTCGCGGCGGCGACGTCATCATCGAGGCCGTCGACGGGCTGAACACGCTGATCGACTACCGCTACCAGCAGCACTTCAAGGCGCCAAAGGGCACCAATGGCATGGGCAAGGACCGCCATGGCGCCAACGGCAAGTCGATCGTGCTGAAAGTGCCTGTCGGCACCCAGGTGTTCGACGAGGACCGCGAGACCCTGCTGCACGATTTCACCGAGCTCGGCGAGAAATTCGTGCTGGCTGAAGGCGGCAATGGCGGCTTCGGCAACGCGCATTTCAAGTCTTCCACCAACCGCACGCCGCGCAACGCCAATCCCGGTGCGCCGGGCGAGGAACGCTGGATCTGGCTGCGGCTGAAGCTGATCGCCGACGCCGGCCTGGTCGGCCTGCCCAACGCCGGCAAATCGACCTTCCTGTCGGTGGTCAGCGCGGCGCGGCCGAAGATCGCCGACTATCCCTTCACCACGCTGCATCCGCAGCTCGGTGTGGTGAATTACGGCGGCCGTGAATTCGTGCTCGCCGACATCCCCGGCTTGATCGAAGGCGCGCACGAGGGCGCGGGCCTCGGCGACCGCTTCCTCGGCCATGTCGAGCGCTGCCGCGTGCTGCTGCATCTGGTCGACGCCACCTGCGAGCATGCCGGCAAGGCCTACAAGACGGTGCGCACCGAACTCGAAGCCTATGATGGCCAACTCGCCGACAAGATCGAGATCGTCGCGCTCAACAAGATCGACGCGGTCGCGCCCGACGAGCTGAAGAAGCAGAAGGACCGCCTCAAGCGGGCCGCGAAGAAGACGCCGTTGTTGCTATCAGGCGTGACCGGCGAAGGCGTGCAGGACGCCCTGCGCACGCTGGTCGAGGTGATCGGCGAGGCGCCGGTATCCAACAAGGCCAAGGCTCAGGCGGAGCCGTGGGCGACGCCGCTGCCGCAGGGTTGAACGGCAACGCCGAACAACACCTGTGCTTCCCAAGCCACCTCGTGGCGCATATTGCTTCCACCTTCCTGCCAGACCGCACCCATGAAACGCCCCGCGCTCAAGAGCTTTCGCCGCATCGTCGTCAAGGTCGGCTCCTCGCTGCTGGTCGATTCGCAGGCCGGTGAGGTGCGGGCGTCCTGGCTCGCCGCGCTGGTCGACGACATCGCCAAGCTGCACAAGGGCGGCCGCGAGATCATGGTGGTGTCGTCGGGCTCGATCGCGCTCGGCCGCAGCCGCCTGAAGCTGCCGCGCGGACCGCTGAAGCTCGAGGAGAGCCAGGCGGCGGCCGCGGTCGGTCAGATCGCGCTGGCGCGGATCTGGTCGGAGGTGCTCGGCCATCACGATATCGGCGCCGGGCAGATTCTCGTGACGCTGCAGGACACCGAGGAACGCCGCCGCTATCTCAACGCGCGCTCGACCATCGCAAAGCTGCTCGAATGGCGTGCGGTGCCCGTGATCAACGAGAACGACACGGTCGCGACCACCGAAATCCGCTACGGCGACAATGATCGCCTCGCCGCCCGCGTCGCCACCATGACCAGCGCCGATCTGTTGATCCTGCTGTCCGACATCGACGGCCTCTACACCGCGCCTCCCGCGGTCGATCCCGACGCGAAGCTGATCCCGGTGGTCGAGAGCATCACCTCGGAGATCGAGGGGATGGCGGGCTCGGCCGGGTCCGAACTGTCGCGCGGCGGCATGACGACCAAGATCGAGGCCGCGAAGATCGCGACCACCGCCGGCACCCACATGCTGATCGCCTCCGGCAAGATCGAACATCCGTTGCAGGCGATCGCCGATGGCGGCCGCTGCACCTGGTTCCTGACCCCGGCCAATCCGGTCACCGCGCGGAAGCGCTGGATCGCGGGCTCGCTCGAGCCGAAGGGCACGCTGACCATCGATGCCGGCGCGGTCGCAGCGCTGCGCGCCGGCAAGAGCCTGCTGCCGGCCGGCGTCATCAAGGTCGACGGCCAGTTCGCCCGCGGCGATGCCGTGGTGGTGCGCGGGCCCGACACCCATGAGATCGGCCGCGGCCTGGTCGCCTACGACGCCGAGAACGCCGAGAAGATCAAGGGCCGCTCCTCGCCCGACGTGATGGCGATTCTGGGCATCAGCGGCCGGTCCGAGATGATCCATCGCGACGATCTGGTGATCGGCCCGGCCGGCGCGATCCCGGCCAAATAGGCCCAAATAGCCTACTGGGCCTATGGCCGGGCCTGCCGCCAACCTGCCATGCCGGTTCCGCGCCTCGCCAACCCATCAATTGCCATGCTAGAACATGGCCTTAATCCAAAGCTGGGACTTCCATGAGCGCGCCCCTGAAGGCGATCGACGGCAACGCCGATCTCGCCGCCCTGATGACCGACCTCGCCGCCAAGGCGCGCGCTGCCGCGCGCGTGCTGGCGCTGGCGCCGCCGGAGCAGAAGGACCGGGCGCTCGCCGCGATCGAACGCGCGATCCGCGCCAACGCGCCGGCCATTCTCGCCGCCAATGCAGAAGATGTCGCCGAGGCGCGGGCTGCCGGCATGACCTCTGCCTTCGTCGACCGCCTGACACTGACACAGGCGCGCGTCGCCGGCATGGCCGACGGCGTAGCCACCGTGCGCGAAATTGTTGATCCGGTCGGCGCCGTCACCGAAAGCTGGCAGCGTCCGAACGGCATGACCATCGAGCGCGTCCGCGTGCCGCTCGGCGTGATCGGCGTGATCTTCGAGAGCCGCCCCAACGTCGCCGCCGACGCCGGCGTGCTTTGTCTGAAGTCCGGTAACGCCGTGATCCTGCGCGGCGGCTCCGACAGCTTCCGCTCCTGCCGCGCGATCCATGATTGTCTGGTGCAGGGCCTGCGTGAAGCCGGCCTGCCTGAGGCCGCGATTACCTTGGTGCCGACCCGTGACCGTGCGGCTGTCGGCCTGATGCTGACGGGATTGAACGGTGGCATCGACGTGATCGTGCCGCGCGGCGGCAAGAGCCTGGTCGCACGCGTCGAGGCGGAAGCACGCGTTCCGGTGTTCGCGCATCTCGAGGGCGTCAACCACATTTATGTCGATGCCAGCGCCAGGCTCGAGATGGCAAAGGCGGTCGTCCTGAACGCCAAAATGCGCCGTCCCGGCGTCTGCGGCGCCGTCGAAACCCTGCTGGTCGATCGCAAGGCCGCCGCGACGAAGCTGAAACCGCTGGTCGAGTTGCTGATCGATGCCGGTTGCGAGGTGCGCGGCGACGCTTTCGTGCAAAGCTCCGATACCAGGGTGAAGCCCGCGTCCGACGAGGACTGGGACACTGAATATGAGGACGCGATCATCTCGGCGAAGATCGTCGACGGCCTCGATGAAGCGATTGCGCATATTCAGAATCACGGCTCGCATCACACCGATGCGATCGTGACGGAGGATGCCGCTGCCGCGCAAAAATTTCTCAACGAGGTCGATTCGGCGATCGTGCTGCACAACGCCTCGACCCAGTTCGCCGACGGCGGCGAGTTCGGTTTCGGCGCGGAGATCGGGATTGCCACCGGCAAATTCCACGCCCGCGGTCCGGTCGGCGCCGAGCAGCTGACGAGCTTCAAGTACCGCGTCCACGGCACCGGGCAGACACGGCCGTGATCATTGTCGCACGCGCACGGTAGACCATTGCAGCAAGCCCCGACCGTGCCGCACTCCGCAGCCCAGGCGCTTCCGTTCTATACCAACGGCATGCGTATCGGGCTGCTCGGCGGCTCGTTCAATCCGCCGCACGCCGCGCATCGCGCCATCAGTCAGTTCGCGCTCAAGCGATTGCAGCTCGACCGCGTGTGGTGGCTATTGACGCCGGGCAATCCGCTGAAGAACCATGATGGATTGCACGCGCTCGCCGAGCGCGCCGCGGCCGCGCGCCGCGTCGCCGACGATCCGCGCATCGACATCAGCTGTCTCGAAGCTGTCATTGGTGTCCGCTACACTGTTGACACGATCATCCACTTGCGCCGCCGTGTCTCCGGCGTGCACTTCGTCTGGATCATGGGCGCTGACAATCTCGCGCAATTTCATCGCTGGAAAGATTGGCGGCGCATCGCCTCCGACGTGCCGATTGCCGTGATCGACCGACCGCCCCAGAGCTTCCGCGCCCTTGCCGCACCGGCGGCGCAGGCGCTCATGCGCTATCGCGTGCCCGAAAATCAGGCGACACGGCTGGCCGATCAGCAGGCGCCGGCCTGGGTGTTCCTGACAGGAATGAAATCCAATCTGTCTTCGACCGGACTGCGGAACCCGGACGGGAGCTGGAGGACGGCGTGAAGCGCAAAAGGGTTACTGGAATATTGAAACCATTAACCCCACATGCGTAATATGGTGCGTGGGGCCGAGGATTCGGCACCCGCGATACAGTGAAAGGAATGGTCCCTGGCCACATCTGTATTGTCCAAGTCTGTTTTACCCAAGGTTCCAAAGACTGCGCGTAAAACATCGACGAAAACCGCGGCCTTGCAGGCACAACCGGATGCCGACAAACCGGATGCCAACAAGACGCTGAGCCTGATCCTCTCCCGCCTCGAGGATATGAAGGCGGAAGAGACGGTCACCATCGACCTTCGCGGCAAATCCGCATATTCCGACTACATGATCGTCACCACCGGCCGGGTGAACCGGCACGTCGGTGCGATCGCGGAAAATGTGACGAAGGGCCTGAAGGAAAACGGGGTCAAGAGCATTCATGTCGAGGGCATGCCCAATTGCGACTGGGTGCTGATCGATTCCGGCGACGTGATCGTGCACGTGTTCAGACCCGAGGTGCGTGAGTTCTACAATCTCGAACGGTTGTGGACTCAAAACCCGGCGGTCGCGGCGGTCTAAGGCGTACCAAGGCCGATGCGAATCGGCAGCAGCGCAGCTAGTCTGCGTTGATGCGCCTCGTTGTCATCTGCATCGGCCGCCTGAAACAGGGCCCGGAACGGGAGCTCGCCGAGCGTTATCGCGAGCGCTTCGAGGATATCGGCCGCAAGCTCGGTTTTCGCGGCCTCGACATTCATGAGATTGCGGAGAGCCGCGCGCGCGACGCGCCCCCACGCATCGCCGAAGAGGCCATGGCGATCTCGGCTTTGCTGCCTGACAAGCACGCGCTGGTGGCGCTCGACGAACGCGGCAAGAGCATCGACAGCACAAGCTTTGCCCAGCAGCTCGGCCGCTGGCGCGACGAGGGATTGGCGCATACCGTCTTCGTGATCGGCGGCGCCGACGGACTTTCGCCCGAATTGCAGCGCAAGGCTTCGTTGCGTATTGCATTCGGCTCCGCGACCTGGCCGCACCAAATGGTCCGCGTCATGCTTCTGGAACAGATTTATCGGGCCGCAACCATTTTGGCCGGCCACCCCTATCACCGCGCCTGAGGCGCGGCGACGGACAGTCGAAAGCGCTGAACGCACTCGGATGCAGCACAAGCGGGATATAGCTTCGTATTTGGCTTCGTACCTCGGCACCGCGCGGCGCTTCTGGTTGCCGGCGTCGCTGCCTCTGTCGATCGCCATGTTCGCTGCGTATCCGCTGACAGCGGCGCGCGCGCAAGCGACACCTCCAGCGCAACAATCCGCGCCGCCGGCGCAGCAGGCCACCGCGGCGGAGACATCGCCCGATGCCATCAAGCAGCGCGAGCAGGAGCTCGAGGCCGCACGCGAACAGCAGCGCAAGGCGACCGAGTTGCAGGAGAAGCTGAAGGCCGATGTCGCCGCGATCGGCCAGGACCGCAGCAAGCTGAACCAGCAGCTGATCGACATTGCCGGCCAGGTACGCGGCGTCGAGACGCGGATCGCGGACGCCGAGGCACGCTTGCAGGCGCTCGACGGCCGAGAGCGTGAAATCCGCGGCTCGCTGGATTCACGCCGATCCGAGGTGATCGAGGTGCTGGCCGCGCTGCAGCGCGCCGGACGACGCACGCCGCCGGCGCTCCTGGTGCGGCCCGAGGACGCGCTGCAATCGCTGCGCACCGCGATGCTGCTCGGCGCCGTGGTGCCGGAGTTGCGCGTTCGCGCGGAGAAGCTTGCCGCCGACCTCGGCGAACTGGTGGCGCTGCGCAAGACGATCTCGACCGAGCGCGACGCGCTGGCCGGCGACCGCGACAAGCTCAGGGAAGATCAGACCCGCCTTGCGGCGCTGGTCGACGAACGGCAGCGGCAGCAGAGCGCGGCCGAAAAGGACATGGAGGCGGAAGGCGCCCGCGCCATTACGCTGTCCAAACAGGCCGACAATTTGCAGAGCCTGATCGCCAAGATGGAGCAGGACCTCAAGAGCGCGGCCAAGGCTGCGGCCACGGCCAGCCTCCAGGGGGCGCCCGCCACGGTTAACGGCAAGCCCAATCTGGGGGCCCTGAAGGACCCCGCCCGCCTGAGCCCGGCGGTCGCCTTTGCCTCGGCCAAAGGCCTGTTCTCCTATCCCGTGAATGGCACCAAGATTCGCGAATTTGGCGGTTCCGACGGCGCGGGCGGCGTACAAAAAGGCATTTCTTTGGCAGCCAAGCCGGGCGCGCAGGTCACAACCCCGTGTGACGGCTGGGTTGTTTACGCGGGTCCCTTCCGCAGCTATGGACAACTCTTGATCCTCAATGCCGGGGGCGGGTATCATGTCCTGATCGCCGGGATGGAGCGTATTTCGGTAAACATCGGCCAGTTTGTACTTACGGGGGAGCCGGTTGCGACCATGGGGTCGACGTCCCAAGTTGCATCCATTCTCGCCACCAATGCGAGCCAGCCAGTGCTCTATGTCGAGTTCCGGAAAGACGGCACTCCAATCGATCCAGGTCCATGGTGGGCCGCAAATGAAGGCGAAAAGGTTCGCGGATGATGCGCAAGACTTCGGTAATTCTCCTTAGCGCCGCCACCGGCGCGGCCCTGACGCTTTTCGTCACGCAGCCCCGCGCGGTGCTGATGGGATCGAGCGCGCGCGCCGCGACGTCGGACACCTACCGCCAGCTCAATTTGTTCGGCGACGTGTTCGAGCGGGTGCGCAGCGACTATGTCGAGAAGCCCGATGACTCCAAGCTGGTCGAATCCGCGATCTCGGGCATGCTGTCCGGCCTCGACCCGCACTCGAGCTACATGGATGCCAAGAGCTTCCGCGACATGCAGGTGCAGACCCGCGGCGAGTTCGGCGGCCTCGGCATCGAGGTCACGATGGAAGACGGGCTGATCAAGGTCGTCTCGCCGATCGACGACACCCCGGCCTCGAAGGCCGGCATCATGGCCAACGACATCATCACCAATCTCGACGACGAGGCCGTGCAGGGCCTGACGCTGAACCAGGCCGTCGAGAAGATGCGCGGTCCGGTCAACACCAAGATCAAGCTCAAGATCATCCGCAAGGGCCAGGACAATCCGATCGACGTCACGCTGGTGCGCGACAACATCCGCGTCCGCTCGGTGCGCGCGCGCGTCGAGGCCGACGACATCGCCTATATCCGCATCACCACCTTCAACGAGCAGACCACCGAAGGCCTGAAGAAGGAGGTCGCCAATCTGCAGGGCCAGATCGGTGACAAGCTGAAGGGCTACATCATCGACCTCAGAAATAACCCCGGCGGCCTGCTCGAGGAAGCGGTCACGGTGTCCGATTCCTTCCTGGAGCGTGGCGAGATCGTCTCGACCCGCGGCCGCAATGCCGAGGAAACCCAGCGCCGCGCCGCCCATCCGGGCGACCTGACCAAGGGCAAGCCGGTGATCGTGCTGATCAACGGCGGCTCGGCTTCGGCCTCCGAAATCGTTGCCGGCGCGCTGCAGGACCACAAGCGGGCGACGCTGGTTGGCACCCGCTCGTTCGGCAAGGGCTCGGTGCAGACCATCATCCCGCTCGGCTCGGGCAACGGCGCGCTGCGCCTGACCACCGCGCGCTACTACACGCCGTCGGGCAAGTCGATCCAGGCCAAGGGCATCGTGCCCGACATCGAGGTGCTCCAGGACGTGCCGGAAGAGCTGAAGGCGCGCACCGACACCAAGGGCGAGGCCTCGCTGCGCGGCCATCTGAAGAACGATGGCGACGAGAAGACCGGCTCGCAGTCCTATGTGCCGCCGGATGCCAAGGACGACAAGGCGCTGAAGATGGCCGACGACCTGCTGCACGGCATCAAGTCGACCTCCAGCGCGACGACGCCGGCGCCTGAGGCCGCGCGCGACAAGGCCGCGGTCGACAAGCCCGGCAACAAGGCCGCGAACTGATCCATCCAATCGATCTGGCGCAAAGGGCGGCCCTCGGGCCGCCCTTTCTGCTTTCTGCACCTGTGCTTGGACGGGAGGCCGGGGCGCGGGAATGCACCGCATCGTGCTATCGTTCGCCCTGTTGATTCGGGGAGGGTCATGGCAGAGGCGGCCGACGAACTGAGCACGCCGCTTGGGCAGACGACCAAGGGCAGGAGGCGCCGCGTCCGCCTGCCATTCACGGCGATGCAGGCGCTTGCCGTGCTGCTGGGGCTCGTGCTGGTCGGTTTCGGCGGCGTCGCGCTGTTCAACGACAATCCGCTCGGCGGCGAACCGATGGCCCGTATCGCGCTCCGCACGCCCCCGCCCGCAACCGCCGACGACAAGCACGCCCCGGCCAGCCAGGCCGAACCAGCGGCCAAATCGCCCGCCAAGGCGCCGGCCGCAGCCAGCGACGCCAAAGACGCGAAGACCGTCACCATCATCGACGGTTCCAGCGGCAAGCGCCAGGACGTGGTGATCGGTGCCGCCGATCCCGCCGACAAGGGCGATGGCGACGCGCCGGCGCTCGCGATGACCGGCATCGACCCGCGCCTGCTGGAAAAATCGCGCTATGGCATGATCCCGGTGGTCGCCGACGGCCTGAAGCCGTTCACGGTCTATGCGGCCGACGCCGACCGCGCCAAGGCGGGCCGGATGCCGGTGGTCGCCATTGTGGTCGCCGGCCTCGGCGTCGGTGCCGCCAAGACCACTGATGCCATCATAAAGCTGCCGCCGGCCGTGACGCTGGCCTTCACGCCCTATGGCTCCGACCCCGGCAAGCTTGCGGAACGCGCCCGGACCCAGCGCCACGAGATCCTGCTGCAGATCCCGATGGAGCCGTTTGACTATCCCGACAACGATCCGGGGCCGCAGACCTTGCTGACGACGCTCGGCAGCGAGCAGAATCTCGACCGCCTCTACTGGCACCTGAGCCGCCTGCAGGGCTATGCCGGGATCGCCAATTTCATGGGTGCCCGGTTTGTCGCAACCGATCTCGTGATGCAGCCCATCGTCCGCGAAGCGGCCAAGCGCGGCCTGAGCTATTTCGATGACGGTTCCACCCCGCGCAGCGTCGCGCAGAGCCTCGCCGCCGGCCAGGCGCTTCCGTTCGCGAGGGCCGATTTCGCGATCGACGCGGTGCCGACGTCGGCGGAGATCGACCGCGCGCTGGTCAAGCTGGAGACGATCGCCAAGGAACGCGGCACCGCCGTGGGCGTCGCCTCGGCGCTGCCGGTCTCGATCGAACGGCTCGGCGCCTGGCTCAAGACACTGGACTCCAAGGGCATCATGCTTGTGCCATTGACAACGGCGATGCTGAAATCAAAATCGGGCTAAAGATCAATCCGTTGGTGCAGCTTGAGACCTTGCCGGGGGGCCGGGTCGGCGGCTCCGGAAACTGTACGAGGTAGCGGCAGCATGGCACGTTATGAAGACCTGCCCTATCGAACCTGCGTCGGCATCATGCTGCTGAACACCGCTGGGCTGGTCTTCATCGGACGCCGCGCCGGTGGCATCGAGCATGTCGACGACGCTCACGTCTGGCAGATGCCGCAAGGCGGCGTCGATCCCGGCGAGGATACGTTTCAGGCCGCGAGGCGCGAGCTCTATGAAGAGACCAGCGTCAAATCAGTGGAAAAGCTCGGCGAGGTCCCGGACTGGCTGATCTATGACATCCCGCGCACTGTGGCGGGGCGCGCCTGGAAAGGCCGCTACCGCGGCCAGCGGCAAAAATGGTTCGCCTTGCGCTTCACCGGCGAGGAGAAGGAGATCAACGTCTCCAATCCCGGTGGCGGTGGCCACAAGGCCGAGTTCATGTCCTGGCGCTGGGAGCCGATGAAGAATCTGCCGGAGCTGATTGTGCCGTTCAAGCGCCCGGTCTATGAGCGCGTCGTGAAGGAATTCGCCGGTTTGGCGGCCAAATAGACCCACGACGTACGCAACCGAGATGTCATCAGATAAGCCCTATCGCCCCAACGTGGGCATTGCGCTGTTCAACACCGCTGGACGCGTGCTGATCGGCCACCGGATCAAGGACGATGGTCCGGAGATCGTGTTGCCCGGACTCGAATGGCAGATGCCGCAAGGCGGCATCGACGCGGGCGAGGATCCGCGCCAGGCCGTGATGCGCGAATTGTGGGAAGAGACCGGAGCCGTCAACGCCGACTATCTCGGCGAGACCGACTGGATGACCTACGAATTTCCGTCCCATCATGTGCCGGAAACACACCGTCTGGCGCGATTTCGTGGCCAGCGGCAAAAGTGGTTTGCGCTGCGCTTCACCGGGCGCGACGACGAGATCGATCCGTTGACGCCGCGCAACAACCAGCCCGCGGAATTCGATCAATGGCGCTGGGAGCGCCTCGACCGCGTTGCCGATCTCGTGGTGCCGTTCCGGCGCGACGTCTATCGCGCTGTCGCCACCCGGTTTGCGGAATTCGCCGGCTGATCTGCAGGCGCCACGCGCCGCGCATCGCCCGGCGTCATGCCGTAGGTCGCGCGGAACACGCGATAGAACGTCGCGATGCTGTCGAAGCCGCATGAGAACGCGATCTCGTCAATGCCACGCTCCTGCATGAGGTAGAGAGACCGCCTCGCCTCCTTCAGCCTTGCCGCCGTCAGCGTCCGCGCAAACGACAGGCCGGTCGGCTCGAACAGCGCATGCAATTGCCGCAGTGAAATGCAAAGCTCCGTGGCCACTGCGGCCGGCGTGAGCGACGGCCGATGCAGGTCGCGGAGCAGGATCTCGCGCGCGGCGTGGAGGTAGCCCGCATGCAGCGCGGCACGGATTTCATCCTGGCGCGGCCGCACGCGCCCGCGCGCAAGCAGCGCCAGGCGCACCATATGCGTGACGTCGCCGGCGAACTCCCCGGCCTGCGTGGGATCACGCGTCATCGCGCGGAACATGGCGCCGACAAGCCGGGTCAGCCCGGCATCCCGCGACAGCATCACCGGCGGCACGTCCTCGATTCGCGCATCGAGCACAAGCTCGCCGGTGACGGGAATCTTGAGGCTGTAGAAATGAAAGCCGTCGGTGCGTTCGGGCTTCGAGGCAAACGGAAGATTGGAGTGGCCGAACACCAGATCTCCGTTGCGCACGTACTGGACGCGATCGCGGCCAATATCCATGTGACCGGGCCCGCGCACCTGCCACGCGAGATGCAGGCTGTTGCTCGGGACGCGTGCGATGTCGGACGAGGTCCGGCTGACGCGATAGGAGGATGCCGACATTTCCGCCAGCACCGCCTCGCCGACGGGCGTTGCGGAGAACCGTCCACGGAAATCGGGCCGCTTGTCACGGTCGAGCTCGATCGTGACCCCGAACAGGCTTTTGCCGCGTACGTCGCACCAGTGCTCGAAACGGTCTTGCGGGCGGAGAGCATCGGTGGAGAAAGTCAGCACTGCATCTTGTCCGTTACATCAAGGATGAAATCGCGATGCGATCGGGCCAATTCGTCATCGCGCCGCAACTTGTCATTTGTGCACGATTCTCGCTGTAAACTGCTTCACAGTTTCCGGATCATGTCCTGCAGCGCGATGAGATAGGGTTGGATCGTCATCGCGCTTTGGCCCTTTGTTTGAGCATGATCTTTTCGGAAAACCGCTTCGCACTTTTCCGGATCATGCTTTAGTTCGGGCCGACCGCGAACGGACCGATCGCGATGACACGACAATCGCTGTCACGCTTGACGCACTCGCCAAGCGCCGAATTCACCGCGGTCTGTTCGTTGGCGGCCTTCAATCCGAGCCCCGGCCGTCCCTGCGCGCCGACCGCGATCGCATTCCAACCCGCCGTCGCATCGGCGAGCTTCCGTGCAACTTCATTTCGTTCGCCCGGCGCGATGACCGAGCTATCCGCGGCCCTGAAGAAACCCGTGACACGCAACGTGGTCGGAATCGACACCACGAAGACATCGTCGACCACGACGATCGTGCAGGGCACGCCCGCGACCGCGCCGCAGGCTTGCAGGTTGCGGCGCGCCGATTCCTCGAGCGAATCGATGCCTGAATTGAAGAAGAATTGCCCGCCCGGACCGAGCGCGATGGTCCGCGTCTTGCGCCCCGGCACGAACAGGTTGTCGAGCCGGGCCCTGGCCGGGTCGCGCAGCAGCGGAACGTCCTTGGTGGCGTACGGCTTCTCGACCAGCGCGTCGCGCTTCACCCATGGCAACGGCGGCAGCGGAGGCTGGCCATGGGCATACACGACGGTGTTGCCGACGGCGTACAGTTCGCACTTGCGCGGCGAGTTGGCATTGTCGGCGCGCTTCTGGCACAGCTCGAGTGCCGCCGTCTTCGCCGCGTCCTCGCTCGGCTGCGCCACGCTCCATCCGACGAAGCCGTTGATGTTGAGGGCAACCGCCTTGGAATCGCCTGCGGGCAAATATTCGGTCGCCAGCGCGCTGCGTGTGCGGTCGCTGACGAAGGGGGTGCTGTCGGCAACGAACTTATCGCCCGATGCGATCGAAGGTGGCGGTGACGGTGGCACCGGAGAGGCCGGCGCGGCCAGATTGGGCGCAGGCGCAGGTTTCGCCGGGACAGACGGCGCCGTCGATGCTGATGGCGACGGTGCGGCCGATAGCGCCGGCGAAGCGGATGCCGCGGGCGCGGATGTCGGAGTGGAGCTCGCCACCGAAGCGGGCTTCGTCGCCGACGTTTCCAGCTTGGTGTAGGTAAGGAAGCCGCCGACGCCGATCGCCGCCAACAGCACCAGGGTGATGGCGGCGGGCCACATCCAGGCCGGCGCACCCGCAGGGGCGGCCTTGACCGGCTTCTTGACCTGAGGCGTCGCGTAGGTGCCGTCCTCGCGCCGCATCGCCACCATATAGGCGTGCACGGGGGTCGGGATGTTCTTCACTTCCTGCGCGCCGATGTCGGCGAACTGCACCGACAGCTTGTTGGCGACCTGTTCGTGCACCGCGCGCGATATGCAGATGCCGCCGACCTCGGCGAGGCCCTCGAGCCGCGCGGCGATATTGACGCCATCGCCGAGCAGATCGCCGTCGCGCTCGACGACGTCGCCGATGGTGATGCCGATTCGAAACGCCATCTGCCGGCTTGGGGGATACGCCATGTTGCGCGTGCGCAGGCTTTCCTGGATGTCGATCGCGCAGCGCACGGCTTCAACGGCGCTGGGGAATTCCGCAAGCACCGCATCGCCCGCGGTGTTGAAGATGCGGCCGCCGCATTTCGCAATGAAATCGTCGGTGACTTGCCGGTAGGAGGCGAGCCGCCGCAGCGTCTCTTCCTCATCCTCGGCAACCAATCGACTATAGCCTGCAATATCGGCCGCAAAGATCGCCGCGATCTTGCGCTTCATGAGCACCAGCCCCGGACCCAAATATAGCGGGCAGAATGCCGCCAGACGCTCGCAGGCGCAATAAGCATTCAGCGCCCGCCAAGCTGCGGCGAGCGTTGAATTGTTCAAGTTTCCTGGCCGATGACTGGAAAAGTGTGAGCGATTTCACAAGGAGGTCCGGCTCACCCGGACGCAATGGCGCGATCGCGACCAGGCAATCGCGCCTTAGTGCATAGCCGTCGCGTTGAGCTCGTGCTGAATGCTCTTGAAGTGATCGAGCCGCTCGATCGCGTTGTCGAGCTCGAAGCCCTCCTTCTCGGCGAGCTTCTCTTGCATCTCGGTGATTGTCTCGGCGAACCTCGCGCGATCGAGGTCCTCAATCGCGGTCGCAACGTCGGCAAGCACAGTGAGGCCCTTGTCCGAGACCTCGGCAAGACCACCGAGCACGATCACCCTCTCGCGCTTGCCGGCGGCCCTGATCGTCAGGATGCCCGGACGAACCGTGGCGATGACGGGCGCATGTCCGGCGAGCACGCCGAAATCACCCTCCACGCCGGGAACGTCAACCTGATCGACCTCGCCGGAGAAGGCGAGCTTTTCGGGAGAGACGAGATCGAAGTGGAAGGTGGCCATGGTCTTTCCGTTCTTTGCGCTGTCACCCGCGGGCTCGACCCGCGGGTCCATCAGTCAAAATGCTTCTGGTGCGATGGATCGCCGGATCAAGCCCGGCGATGACGACATCCCAAAGCTTAGGCCGCTTCGGCGGCGAGCTTCTTGCCCTTCTCGACGGCTTCTTCGATGGTGCCGACCATGTAGAACGCCGCTTCCGGCAGATGGTCGTACTTGCCCTGGCAGAGATCGCGGAAGCCCTTGATGGTGTCGGCGAGGTCGACGAACTTGCCCGGCGAGCCGGTGAAGACTTCGGCGACGTGGAACGGCTGCGACAGGAAGCGCTCGACCTTGCGGGCGCGGGCGACCGTCAGCTTGTCCTCTTCCGACAGTTCGTCCATGCCGAGAATGGCGATGATGTCCTGCAGCGACTTGTAGCGTTGCAGAATCTGCTGGACCATGCGCGCGGTGTTGTAGTGCTCGTCGCCGACGACGAGCGCCGACAGCATGCGCGAGGTCGAGTCGAGCGGATCCACCGCCGGATAGATGCCCTTTTCCGAGATCGCGCGCGACAGCACCGTGGTGGCGTCCAAGTGCGCGAACGAGGTGGCGGGCGCCGGGTCGGTCAAGTCGTCGGCCGGCACGTAGATCGCCTGCACCGAAGTGATCGAGCCCTTCTGGGTGGTGGTGATGCGCTCCTGCAGCGCGCCCATGTCGGTCGCGAGCGTCGGCTGATAACCCACCGCCGAAGGAATACGGCCGAGCAGCGCCGACACTTCCGAGCCCGCCTGGGTGAAGCGGAAGATGTTGTCGACGAAGAACAGCACGTCCTGGCCCTGGTCGCGGAAGTGCTCGGCAACCGTCAGACCGGTCAGGCCGACGCGGGCGCGGGCGCCCGGCGGCTCGTTCATCTGGCCGAACACCAGCGCGCACTTCGACTTCACGCTCGGATCCGGATTGTGCGGATCGGCGTTGACCTTCGATTCGATGAACTCGTGATAGAGGTCGTTGCCTTCGCGGGTCCGCTCGCCGACGCCGGCGAACACGGAATAACCACCGTGCGCCTTCGCGACGTTGTTGATCAGTTCCTGAATCAGCACGGTCTTGCCGACGCCGGCGCCGCCGAACAGGCCGATCTTGCCACCCTTCGCGTACGGAGCAAGAAGATCGACGACCTTGATGCCGGTGACGAGGAT
The DNA here is from genome assembly GCF_000426785.1 of Bradyrhizobium sp. th-b2. Taxonomy (NCBI): domain Bacteria; kingdom Pseudomonadati; phylum Pseudomonadota; class Alphaproteobacteria; order Hyphomicrobiales; family Nitrobacteraceae; genus Bradyrhizobium; species Bradyrhizobium sp. th-b2. The sequence goes on along the minus strand of NZ_AUGA01000018.1, from coordinate 150,101 downwards.
TTCGGCTTCGGTCGACTGGTCGGTGTAGGTCGGCGCTTCCTGATGGATGGCGCGCAGGCCTTCGGACTTGATCGGACCGGCTTCGTCGATCGGCTCGCCGATCACGTTGATGATGCGGCCGAGCGTGCCTTCGCCGACCGGCACCCGGATCGGCTCGCCGGTGTCGGTCACTTCCTGACCGCGAACCAGACCCTCGGTGATATCCATCGCGATGGTACGCACCGTCGACTCGCCGAGATGCTGCGCGACTTCGAGCACCAGGCGATTGCCGCCATTCTTGGTCTCGAGCGCATTCAGAATCGCCGGAAGGTGGCCTTCGAACTGCACGTCGACCACGGCGCCCGTGACCTGGGTGACGCGACCGTTCTGGTTGGCTGCTGTAGCCATGGACTGTTCTCCTTCGAAATCTGCCTTAGACCGCCTCAGCGCCGGAGATGATTTCAATCAGCTCCTTCGTGATCTGGGCCTGACGGGTCCGGTTGTAAATCAGGGTTTGCTTGCGGATCATTTCGCCTGCGTTGCGCGTCGCGCTGTCCATCGCGCTCATCTGCGCGCCGTAGAACGAGGCGTTGTTCTCCAGCAGCGCGCGGAAGATCTGCACCGCGAGGTTGCGCGGCAACAGGCTGCCGAGAATCTCGTCTTCTTCAGGCTCGTATTCGTAGGACGTGGCGGGGGCCGCACTGGCCGCGGGTGCGACCACCTCGAGCGGAATGATCTGCTGCGCGGTCGGGATCTGCGCGATCACCGACTGGAAGCGCGAGTAGAACAATGTGCAGACATCGAACTCGCCGGCGTCGAACCGCGCCAGCACCTTCTGGGCAATGTCCTCGGCATTGACGAAGCCGATCTGGCGCACCGAACGCAGGTCGAGATGCTCGACGATGCGCTTCTCGAAGGTCCGCCGCAGTTGCTCGTAGCCTTTCCGGCCGACGCAGAAGAATTTGACTTCCTTGCCCTGCGCGAGCAGCGACTGTGCCCGCTCGCGCGCCAGCCGCACGATGGCGGAGTTGAATGCGCCGGACAGGCCGCGCTCGCCGGTGCAGACCAGCAGCAGGTGCACGTCGTTCTTGCCGGTGCCCGCGAGCAGCGCCGGGGCGCCGGGCGAGCCATTGGCCGCGGCGGCGATGTTGGAAATCACCGCATCCATCTTGGTGGCATAAGGCCGCGCCGCTTCGGCGGCGTTCTGCGCGCGGCGCAGCTTCGAGGCTGCGACCATCTGCATGGCCTTGGTGATCTTCTGCGTCGCCTTGGTCGAGGCGATGCGGACCCGCATGTCTTTTAGTGACGCCATTCTTCGTTCACCCCGGCGATCCGACCACAACGGTCAGACCGCAAGCCTCCGTTCGTCACACCCGGCGGCGAGCCGGGCGACGTCCCATTCGTTATGCAAACGTCTTGGCGAAGCCTTCGACGGCCGTCTTGAGCTTGGCGGCAGTGTCGTCGGACAGATCGCGGCTCGTGCGGATCGCATCCAGAATGTCGGCATTCTTGCCGCGCAGCAGCGACAGCAGGCCGTCCTCGAACGCCTTCACCTTGTTGAGCGGCAGCGGATCGAGATAGCCGTTGGTGCCGGCCCAGATCACGCAGACCTGCTCTTCCATCTTCAGCGGCGAGAACTGCGGCTGCTTCAGGAGCTCGGTCAGGCGCGAGCCACGGTTGAGCAGGCGCTGCGTCGAGGCGTCGAGGTCCGAGCCGAACTGCGCGAACGCCGCCATCTCGCGGTACTGCGCGAGTTCGCCCTTGATCTTGCCGGCTACCTTCTTGGTCGCCTTGGTCTGTGCCGACGAACCGACGCGCGACACCGACAGACCGACGTTCACGGCAGGACGGATGCCCTGGAAGAACAGGTCGGTTTCCAGGAAGATCTGGCCGTCGGTGATCGAAATCACGTTGGTCGGAATGTAGGCCGACACGTCGTTGGCCTGGGTTTCGATGACCGGCAGCGCGGTCAGCGAGCCCGAACCGTGGTCCTTGTTGAGCTTCGCCGCACGCTCGAGCAGGCGGGAATGCAGGTAGAACACGTCGCCCGGATAGGCTTCGCGGCCCGGCGGGCGGCGCAGCAGCAGCGACATCTGGCGATAGGCGACGGCCTGCTTGGACAAGTCGTCATAGATGATCACGGCGTGCATGCCGTTGTCGCGGAAGTATTCGCCCATCGTGCAGGCGGTGAACGGCGCGATGTACTGCATCGGAGCCGGATCGGACGCGGTGGCCGCGACGATGATCGAGTATTCCAGCGCGCCCTGCTCTTCGAGCACCTTGACGAACTGCGCGACGGTCGAGCGCTTCTGGCCGATCGCGACGTAGACGCAATACAGCTTGAGGTTCTCGTCCGGCTGGGCGTTGAGCGGCTTCTGGTTCAGAATGGTGTCGAGCGCGATCGCGGTCTTGCCGGTCTGACGGTCACCGATGATCAACTCGCGCTGGCCGCGGCCGATCGGAATCAGCGCATCGATCGCCTTCAGGCCGGTGGCCATCGGCTCGTTCACCGACTTGCGCGGAATGATGCCGGGCGCCTTGACGTCGACGCGCTTGCGTTCGGTCGCCTGGATCGGGCCCTTGCCGTCGATCGGGTTGCCGAGCGCATCGACGACGCGGCCGAGCAGGCCCTTGCCGATCGGCGCGTCCACGATGGCGCGGGTGCGCTTGACGGTCTGGCCTTCCTTGATTTCGCGGTCGGCGCCGAAGATCACGATACCAACGTTGTCGGTTTCGAGGTTGAGCGCCATGCCGCGCGTGCCGTTCTCGAACTCGACCATTTCACCGGCCTGAACGTTGTCGAGACCGTAGACGCGGGCAATACCGTCACCGACCGACAGCACCTGGCCAACTTCGGTGACTTCGGCTTCCTGGCCGAAATTCTTGATCTGGTCCTTGAGGATCGCAGAAATTTCTGCGGCGCGGATGTCCATCAGCCTGCCTCTTTCATCGCGTTCTTGATCGAATTGAGTTTGGTGCGAAGCGAACTATCCACCATGCGGCTGCCAAGCTTGACCACGAGGCCACCGATAATGGAGGGATCGACCTTCACGTTAAGCGCGACGTCCTTACCCGTCACTGATTTCAGTGCGGCCTTCAGCGCGTCGAGATTCTTGTCATTGAGCTGCTCGGCGACGGTGACTTCCGCAGTCGCCTCGCCCTTGAACTTCGCCACCAGCGCGCGATAGGCGCGGATCACATCGGCAATTGCGAACAGCCGGCGATTGGCGGTGAGCACCTTGAGGAATTTGGCCGACGTGCCGGAGATACCGGCCTTGTCGAGGACCGCGGTCAGCGCCTTGAGCTGGGCGTCCGCGGAAAACACCGGGCTGCGGACGAGACGCTTGAGATCGGCGCTCTCGTTGAGCATGGCCTCGAATTTGTCGAGGTCGGCCCTGACTTGATCGACGGATTGCTCGTCGCGCGCCAACTCGAACAGGGCCGTTGCGTAACGACCGGACACTCCCGAAACGGACGGATCTTCAGCAGCCACGAGCTCGCTCTTTTTTGCTGTCAAATTCGCAAGGGAAAAACCGTCGCCACCAAAGCAGCGCCTAGCGATCCAAGCCCTTGGAATTCAAGCGGGACTTCGATTTTCGACCGGCACAGGACGTGCCGGGATCGTTAAAATCGCGGCTTTGCTAACATAGCAATCGCGCAGGTGCAACATGACGGCATCGTGCAAGCCGCCTTGTCGCATGCGCTTTTTGGCGACCGCAGCGAGCCGCCGAATCATGAAAATTCGGCGCGCGGAAATCCGTCCCGCCGACACCGATTCAGGTCACCGCAGATTTGTTCCATCGAAAATCTGCATGGGCCCATGGTTCCTCGCGCAGGGAACCCAAAACGGGCGTCCGCTTCATTTGGCGATTACTTACCGAAAACTTACCAGCGCTCCTCTAATCAGTATTCATGAGTATAGTTATCGTTAAAAATTGGTTAACAGGCAAGATTACGGAACCTCGCTCGAATACCCCGAAGCGGTAACAAGATATTTCAACACGAGACAAACGGGATTTACTGCCCAATTCGTGCCTCATTGCGAAACCAAACGGCATTGGTCAACGAAGGGACGGGGGTTCCACTTGCCGTGTTAGCGGCAATACTGTCTGAGGGTCTTATCAATGCTGAATATCAAGAAGGCGGCGGGCAATGGTACCCGCTCGCGTACGGCGCTCGCTTTTGTAGCCGCAACTCTTCTGGTCGGGGGCACCGTGACGGAGGCGTCCGCGAAGTCCAGGCACCACCATCATCGCCACCACCATCATCACCACGCCCGCGCCGAAGGCTCGTCCTGGCGCGACGCCAATGCATCGATCCAGCCGTCCGGCGGCCACTCGTTCTCGGGGATGGCTTCCTTCTACGGCAATGAATCCGGCAGCCGCACCGCTTCCGGCCAGCGCTTCAACCAGAACGCCATGACCGCGGCCCACCGCTCGCTGCCATTCGGCACCAAGCTCCGCGTCACCCATGGCGGCCGCAGCGTCGTCGTCACCATCAACGATCGTGGCCCGTTCATCCGCGGCCGCGTGCTCGACCTCTCGACCGGCGCAGCGCGCGCCATTGGCCTGACCGGTGCCGGCGTCGGCCGCGTCACCGCCGAGGTCGTCTCCTAAGCGCGTTCAGTAAGCGTTGCGTACCCGCCGCGAGGCCTGCTTCGTGCGTCAAAGGGCCTGCCGTCGCGAATGACGGCAGGCTTTTTCTTTGCAGGCAAATTTACAGGAAACTCTGCGGATCGACGTCGACCTCGAGCTTCAGATTGCCCTTGGTCTTCGGGCCCGCCTCAAGCCATTCGCGCAGATATTGCGACAGGTCGACATTGCGCAGCGACTTCACCAGCAGGCGGAAGCGATAGCGGCCCTTGATGACCGCGAGCGGCGCCTCGGCGGGGCCGAGCACCTGGATCCGCTCATCGAGCGGCGCGACCGCGGCGAGCTTGCGCGCAAAGCCTTCCGCCGTCGGACGGTCGCCGGCGGAGACGATCAGGCTCGCCAGCCGGCCAAACGGCGGATAGCCGGTGCGCTCGCGAATCTCGATCTCGCTGGCGTAGAACGCCTCGCGGTCATTGGCGATCAAGGCCTTGATGACGGGATGCTCGGGCTGGTGCGTCTGCAGATAGCCGACGCCACGGCCCTGGTCGCGGCCGGCACGGCCGACCACCTGGTTTAACAGCTGGAACGTCCGCTCGGCGGCGCGCGGATCGCCATTGCTCAAGCCGAGATCGGCGTCGATGACGCCGACCAGATTGAGCCGCGGGAAATTGTGCCCCTTCGCCACCAGCTGTGTTCCGATGATGATGTCGACGCGGCCCTCGGCGATCTCGTTCAGCTCGCTCCGCATGGTTTCGATCGAGGTGATGAGATCGCTCGACAGCACCATGGTGCGGGCCTCCGGGAAGATACTTGCGGCCTCTTCCTGCAGGCGCTCGACGCCGGGACCGACCGCGACCAGCGATTCCTCGGCCGCGCAATGCGGGCAGATGTTCGGGCGCGGCATCGAGAAGCCGCAGTGATGGCAGACCAGCCGCTGGCGGAAACGATGATCGACCAGCCATGCATCGCAGATCGTGCAGGCGAAGCGGTGACCGCAGGCGCGGCACAGCGTCAGCGGCGCGTAACCGCGGCGGTTGAGGAACAATAGCGCCTGTTCGCGGCGCTCGATCGCATGGCGAATCTGCTCGGCCAGCACCGGCGAGATGAAACGCCCGCGCGGCGGCGGTGCGCGGCGCATGTCGATCGCCTCGATATGCGGCATGTGCTGGCCGCCGAACCGCGACGGCAGCGCCACGCGCTGGTAGCGCCCCTTGCGCGCATTGACCTCGCTCTCGACCGAGGGCGTCGCCGACGCCAGCACGATCGGGATCTTGGCGATATGGGCGCGGACCACCGCCATGTCGCGCGCGTGATAATGCGCGCCCTCGTCCTGCTTGTAGGCCTGGTCGTGCTCCTCATCGACGATGATCAGGCCGAGATCGGCATAGGGCAGGTACAGCGCCGAGCGGGCGCCGACCACGACCGGCGCCTTGCCCTCGGAGATCGCAGCCCAGTTTCGCGCCCGCGTGCGCGGCGTGAGCTCCGAATGCCATTCCAGCGGCCGCACGCCGAAGCGCTGCGCAAAGCGGTCGAGGAACTGGCCGGTCAGCGCGATTTCCGGCATCAGGATCAGCGTCTGCTTGCCGCGGCGGATATTCTCGGCGATCGCCTCGAAATAGACCTCGGTCTTGCCGGAACCGGTGACGCCGTCGAGCAATGCGACGTGAAAGCTGCCGCTGGCAGCCAGCGTCCGCAGCACGTCGACCGCGCTGCGCTGCTCGCGCGAAAAATCCGGCTGCGCATAAGAGGGATCCGGAACGGGTGGCGCCGCCGGCGGTGGCATGGCCTCGACCGTCAGCGTGCCTTCGTCGACCAGCCCGTCGATCACGCCGGAACTGACGCCGGCCTCCCGCGCCGCCTCCGACTTGCCGTGCAGCAACCGGTCCGACAGCACCTCGATCACCCGCCGGCGCGCCGGTGTCAGGCGCCGCGGCGGCTCACCGACCAGGCGCACCCCGAGACGCATCCGCTCGGGCCCGAGATTTTCGCCCATCCGCAGCGTCATCCGCAGCACCATGCCGCGCGCCGACAGTGTGTAATTGGAGACCCAGTCGACGAGCTGGCGCAGCTCCGCCTTCAGCGGGGGAACATCGAGCTTCTCGCTGACGTCCTTGAGCCGGTTGTGCAGCCGCGGATCGGGTTTGGCGTTCTCGGCCCACACCACCGCGACGACCTCGCGCGGCCCGAGCGGAACGCAGATCACATCGCCGGGCGCAAGCTCCATGCCGCGCGGCACGCGGTAGGAATAGGTCTGGTTCAGCGCGACAGGCACCAGCACGTCGACGACGCCCGTCGTCGATGCAGAGGCTGGGCCGGGGCGCGTGGCGTGGTCCATTGAATCAGATCTTTGAAACCCGATCGGGCTAGAGCATTTTGGGTTCTGATTAAATCAGAACCGAAGCTCTAGCTTCTTGTTTTGACGCGTTTTCTTCACGCGAACCGGTGCCCACTTCGCTCGAAAACGCTCTAACACCGCTGCGCCGCTTTAGCGAACGGTAAACGAAGGCAGTGCGATATAATCAGGAGAATCGCAGCGCCAATAGCCCTCAGGACATGGCCGTTCAAGACATGGCCGCTCAAGACATGGCCCGGACCGACCAACCCACCCAGCCGCTCGAGCTCGACTGCGCCGACGCATCAGTCACGCAGGAGATGACGCGCTGGCTGTCGCATCTGCGCGCGGAGCGGCGGCTGTCGCCGAAGACGCTCGAGGCCTACGCCCGCGATGTGCGCCAATGCCTGACCTTCCTGGCCGGGCACTGGGGCGCGCGCGTCACGCTCAGGGCATTTTCCGCGCTCGAGGCGAGCGATGTGCGCGCCTTCATGGCGATGCGCCGCGCAGACGAGATCGGCGGGCGATCGCTGATGCGGGCGCTGGCGGGGCTGCGCTCGTTCGGACGTTTCCTGGAACGCGAAGGCAAGGGCAAGGTCGGCGCGCTGTCGGCGATCCGCGCGCCCAAAGTGGCGAAGAGCCTGCCCAAGCCGATCCATATCGAGGCAGCGAAGCGCCTTGCCGACGCCGACGAGCGCGCTGATGAAGCCCGCGAGACCTGGATTCTGGTGCGTGACGCCGCTGTCATGGCGCTGCTCTACGGTTCGGGCCTGCGCATCTCCGAGGCGCTCGGCCTGAAGCGCCGCGACGTGCCGAAGCCGGGCGAAGGCGACGTGCTTGTCGTGACCGGCAAGGGCAACAAAACCCGCATGGTGCCGGTGCTGCAGAACGTGCTGCAATTGATCGCGGACTACGCAGCGATCTGCCCGCACCAGCTCAGCCCGACCGGGCCGATGTTCGTAGGCGCCCGCGGCGGCCCCTTAAGCCCGCGCATCATCCAGCTCACCATGGAGCGGCTGCGCGGCGCGCTCGGCCTGCCCGACAGCGCGACGCCGCATGCGTTGCGGCATTCCTTCGCCACCCATCTGCTCAGCCGCGGCGGCGATTTGCGCGCGATCCAGGAATTGCTCGGCCACGCATCGCTGTCGACCACGCAGATCTACACCGGCATCGACAGCGAGCGCCTGCTTGAAGTCTATCGCTCCGCGCACCCGCGCGGCTGAACGCCCGGATCTGAGTTCAGAACACAGCGCGGGCTTCGCTCCCTATCAATGCGCCGTTCATCTTGCGCCGTTCATATTTCATACGGCTGCCACAAACCGCCCGCCCCTTGCCTTGTGCGCTGCATTCGGCAATCGTGGCGCGGTCTCATCCGGAGGGGAATCATGAGCGCACATGAAAGTATGGAGCACGCGGAGCATGCCGAGCATGCGTCGGGTGAGAACAAGAAGATCGCACTCCTGATCGCCGTGATCGCGCTCTGCCTGGCGCTGTCGGAGACGCTCGGCAAGGGCGCCCAGACCGAATCGATCAGCAAGAACGTCGAGGCGTCCAACCTCTGGGCCTTCTTCCAGGCCAAGAGCATCCGTCGCACCACCGTGCAGATCGCGGCCGAACAGGGCAAGCTGAACCTCGCGACCACCACCGACGAGGCGACGAAGGCTGCGTTGCAGAAGCAGATCGACGACTGGCAGAAGACCGCGGCGCGCTATCGTTCGGAGCCGGAGACCGGCGAGGGTTCAGAGCAGCTCGCCGAACGCGCCAAGCACGCCGAGCATGAGCGCGACGAGGCCACCGCGAAGTATCATCATTTCGAGCTGGCCTCCGCCGCCTTCCAGATCGCTATCGTGCTGGCGTCAGCGACGATCATCACGGGCATCATCGCGCTGGCCTGGGTGTCGGGTCTGGTGACGCTGGCCGGCATCGTGATGACGCTGCTCGGCCTGTTCCAGCCTCATTTGCTGCATCTGCATTGAGGCGCAAGGCTCCCCTTTTTGACCGTCATCCTGAGGAGCCGCGAAGCGGCGTCTCGAAGGATCGACGGCCACCGGCCTGGCCGTGCATCCTTCGAGACGCGCGCAATGCGCGCTCCTCAGGATGACGGAACGGAAAGCCTTGATCAAAGAACCTTGCTGGTCTCGTGCACGCTTTTGCGGAAGCGTGCGATCAGGCGCAGCGTGCGCGCCGACCAGCCGTCGCCGTCGCCGCGGATCATCTCGAGGATGCGCCGCTTGACCGGTTCGACCAGCGCGGTGGCCTTGGCCCGCAGCCCCATCACGAAATTATAGAGTGCCTCGAACCAGGGCATCTCCAGCAGCTTCGGCCGCGTCACGTCGAACAGGAACGCCGTCACGCCGACGCCGACGATCTTCGCGAACAGGATCAGCGAGACTGCGCTGAGCCAGTATTGGTTCGCCAACAGCCAGAGCCCGACCAGCTTCAGCGGAAACAGCGGGATGACCGGCACGACGAAGACGATCAGCGTCATCGCCGGCGACAGCGAATCGACCCGGTCGGCAAGCCATTGCTTCAGCGCGCGCAGCGGAATCCACGCGACCACCCGCGCCACGATCGGTTCGACGTGGTCCCATAGCCAGGCCTCGATCAGGAAGATGATCGCAAGCAGGACCCAGAACGGCTGAAGCAGGCGGCGCAGCATCGCTATGATCTCTAGCCGGCTGGCATGCCGGATGTTCGATCACATATGGATGGCGCGCTTGCCGACCGCAAGCGCGGCTTCCTTGATCGCCTCGGAGCGGGTCGGATGCGCGTGGCAGGTGCGGGCCAGATCTTCCGCCGATCCGCCGAATTCCATCAGAACGCAGGCTTCATGGATCATTTCGCCGGCTTCCCGGCCGACAATGTGCACGCCGAGCACCCGATCCGTCTTCGCATCTGCGAGAACCTTCACGAAGCCGTCGGTGGTCTGGTTGACCTTGGAGCGGCCGTTTGCGGTGAACGGGAATTTGCCGACTGTATACGCGACGCCGGCCTGCTTGAGGTCTTCCTCGGTCTTGCCGACCGACGACACTTCCGGCGTGGTATACACAACACCTGGAATGACGTCGTAGTTCACGTGGCCGGCCTGGCCCGCGATGATCTCGGCACAGGCAACGCCTTCGTCTTCCGCCTTGTGCGCAAGCATCGGCCCGGCCACGACGTCGCCGATGGCGTAGATGCCCTTCACGTTGGTCGAGAAGTGCGCGTCGATATCGACCCGGCCACGATTGTCGAGCGCAACGCCGGCTTCCTTCAGCCCGAGGCCCTCGGTGTAGGGCACGCGGCCGATACAGACGAGCACGACGTCGACTTCGATGATTTCCGCGGTGCCGCCGGCGGCCGGCTCGATCTTGGCCTGCAGCGTCTTGCCCGAGGTGTCGACCGAGGTGACCTTGGCGCCAAGCTTGAAGACAAAACCCTGCTTTTCCAGCATGCGCTGGAATTGCTTGGCCACTTCGCCGTCCATGCCGGGCAGGATGCGGTCGAGGAATTCCACGACGGTGACCTTGGCACCGAGGCGATGCCAGACCGAGCCGAGCTCGAGCCCGATCACACCGGCGCCGACGATCAGCAAGCTGGAAGGCACCTTCTCCAGCGACAGCGCGCCGGTCGAGGACACGACGCGCTTCTCGTCGATCTCGATGCCCTTCAGCCGTGCGATATCGGAGCCGGTGGCGATCACGATGTTCTTGGTCTCGACGGTCTCGGACTTGCCGTCGCCGGAGACCTCGACCTTGCCGGCGCCGAGGATCTTGCCGGTGCCCTTGAGCACGTCGATCTTGTTCTTCTTCATCAGAAATTCGACGCCCTTGACGTTGCCGTCGATGCCCTGCTGCTTGAAGTTCATCATCGCGGGCAGATCGAGCTTCGGCACCGGGACGCTGACGCCCATCTTGGCGAAGGAGTGCGCGGCTTCCTCGAACATCTCGGAGGCGTGCAGCAGCGCCTTCGACGGCATGCAGCCGACATTGAGGCAGGTGCCGCCCAGCGTCGCATTCTTCTCGACGACGGCAACCTTCATGCCGAGCTGCGCCGCGCGGATCGCGCAGACGTAACCGCCGGGGCCAGTGCCGATGACGACGAGATCGTAAGAAGCCATGATTGAGGTCCTGTAGCCAAACTCTGTGACAGTTGGGCGGGCGCTATCCGGCCGAAGGACAGCTCCCCGCTATTGATCGTGCTCTAGCGACCGCCCGACACGTCGAGGATCGCGCTGGTGACGTAGGAGGCCTCGTCCGAGATCAGCCAGACGATGGCGTTGGCGATTTCATCCGCAGCACCGACGCGCTTCATCGGCACCATATGGGCAAGCCGATGCGCGCGATCTGGCTCGCCGCCGGCGGCGTGGATGTCGGTATCGATCAGCCCGGGCCGGATTCCGGCGACGCGGATGCCTTCAGCCGCGACTTCGTAGCCGAGGCCGACCGTGAAGGAATCGATCGCCCCCTTGGAGGCCGCATAGTCGACATAGGTGTTGGGCGCCCCGAGCCTCGCCGCGACCGAGGAGAGATTGACGATGACGCCACCCTCGCCGCCGTGCTTGGTCGACATCCGCTTCACCGCCTCGCGCGCGCACAGAATGCTGCCGGTGACGTTGACCGCCATCATTTGCTGGATGCGCTCGGCCGACATCTCGTCGACACGCACGCCACTCTTGCCGACGATGCCGGCATTGTTCACGAGCGCGCCGAGCGTTCCGAAGCTGTCTGCGGCCTTGAACAGCGCCAGGATGTCCTGCTCGCTGCCGACATCGCATTTCACCGCGATCGCCTTGCCGTTCTTGGCCTCGATCGCGGCGACGACCTCATTGGCCGCCGCCTGATTGGACGCATAGCCGACCACGATGCGATAGCCGCGCGCGGCAGCAGCAAGCGCGGTAGCGCGGCCGATGCCGCGGCTACCGCCGGTGATGACAACGACCTTATCCGTCACATTGATCCCCAAACGTAAGCACCCAACAGAACGCGACGCCCGAGGTAGCCGGACGCCGCGCGCGAATGACCTTACAGGTCCAGCACAAGCCGTGCCGGATCCTCCAGGCTCTCCTTGACGCGCACCAGGAAGGTGACCGCTTCCTTGCCGTCGATCACGCGGTGATCGTAGGACAGCGCCAGATACATCATCGGCCGCACCTCGATCTTGCCGCCGACCACCATCGGCCGCTCCTGGATCTTGTGCATGCCGAGGATGCCGGACTGCGGCGCGTTGAGGATCGGCGTCGACATCAGCGAGCCGTAGATGCCGCCATTGGTGATGGTGAAGGTGCCGCCCTGCATCTCGTCGATCTTGAGCTGGCCGTCGCGGGCGCGGCGGCCGAAATCGGCGATTCCCTTCTCGATCTCGGCGATCGATTTGTGGTCGCAATCGCGCACCACCGGCACCACCAAGCCGCGGTCGGTGCCGACCGCAACGCCGATGTGATAGTAGTTCTTGTAGATCAGGTCAGAGCCGTCGATCTCGGCGTTGACGGCGGGAATTTCCTTCAGCCCCTGCACGACGGCCTTGGTGAAGAAGCCCATGAAGCCGAGCTTCGAGCCATGCTTCTTCTCGAACGTGTCCTTGTAGAGCGCTCGCAGCTTCATCACCTCGGTCATGTCGACCTCGTTGAAGGTCGTCAGCATCGCGGCGGTGTTCTGCACGTCCTTCAGGCGGCGCGCGATGGTCTGGCGCAGCCGGGTCATCTTCACCCGCTCCTCGCGCGCGGCGTCGTCAGCCGGCGACGGGGCACGCACCTGCACGGCGGCGGCCGGCTGGTTGACCGGGGTCGGCGCCGAGGCGGCTTTCTCGATCGCGGCCAGCATGTCGCCCTTGGTGACGCGGCCGTCCTTGCCCGAACCGGGGACCGTGGTGGCGTCGACGCCGCTTTCGGCGGACAGCTTGCGCACCGAAGGCGCGAGCGGCGCATCCGCCGGCGGCACCTTGGGCGCAGCCGGTGCGGGAGCGGCGGCAGCGGCCGCCGCAGCCGGGGCGGCGGCCTTGGCGGGCGCAGCGGCAGCAGCAGGCTTGGCCGGGGCAGCGCCGTCATTGATCTGGCCGAGCAATGCGCCGACGGCGACGGTCTCGCCATCCTTGGCGATGATCTCGCCGAGCGTGCCGGCGACCGGCGCGGGCACCTCGATGGTGACCTTGTCGGTTTCCAGCTCCACCAACGGTTCGTCCACCGCGACGGCCTCACCGGCCTTCTTGAACCAGCGGCCGATCGTGGCCTCAGTCACGGATTCCCCGAGCGTTGGAACGCGAATTTCAGTCATGGTCTTTTCCCCGATAACCTTGCGGTCATAAAACTTGTCTCGCCACCGCCGCCAAAGCGAACGATCCGGTACTCCGTGACGACAGCGCTTGTGCTGGATGACGGGATACCGGATGCCCCGCTTTCGCGGGGCATGGTGTTCGTGAAGATCGTTAGTTCAGTGCGTCGTCGAGCAGCGCCTTGAGCTGCGCCAGATGTTTCGACATCAGGCCGGTCGCGGTCGCCGCCGACGCCGGACGGCCGGCATAGCGCGGCCGCCTGTTGGCTGCGTGGATCTGGTTCAGCACCCATTCCAGGTAAGGCTCGATGAAGTGCCAGGAGCCCATGTTGCGCGGCTCTTCCTGGCACCAGACCACCTCGGCATTCTTGAAGCGGCCGAGCTCCTGCACCAGCGCCTTCAGCGGAACCGGATACAGCTGCTCGATGCGCATCAGATAGATGTCGTCGGTGCCGCGCTTCTCGCGCTCCTCGTACAGATCGTAATAGACCTTGCCGGAGCACAGCACGACGCGACGGATCTTGTCGTCGGGCACCAGCTTGATCTTCTCGTCCGGCAGCATCTGCGCGTCATCGTACAGGATGCGGTGGAATGTGGCGTTCTTGCCGAGCTCGTCGAGCCGCGACACGGCGCGCTTGTGACGCAGCAGCGATTTCGGCGTCATCAGGATCAGCGGCTTGCGGATTTCGCGATGCAGCTGGCGCCGCAGCGCGTGGAAGTAGTTCGCCGGCGTGGTCGGATAGACCACCTGCATGTTGTCCTCGGCGCACATCTGCAGGTAACGCTCGAGGCGCGCGGAGGAGTGCTCCGGTCCCTGCCCTTCGTAGCCGTGCGGCAGCAGGCAGACGAGGCCCGACATGCGCAGCCATTTGCGTTCGCCCGAGGAGATGAACTGGTCAAACACCACCTGCGCACCATTGGCGAAATCGCCGAACTGCGCTTCCCAGAGCGTCAGTGCATTCGGCTCGGCGAGCGAGTAGCCGTACTCGAAGCCGAGCACCGCTTCTTCCGACAGCAGCGAGTTGATGACCTCGTAGTGGCCGGTATCCTCGCCGCCGAGATGGTTGAACGGCGTGTAGCGGCTCTCGTCCTCCTGGTCGATCAGGACCGAATGGCGCTGCGAGAAGGTGCCGCGTTCGGAATCCTGGCCGGACAGGCGCACATGATGGCCTTCCTGCAGCAGCGTGCAGAACGCCAGCGCCTCGCCGGTCGCCCAGTCGATGCCGACGCCGGTGTCGATCGCCTTGGCGCGATTGTCGAGGAAGCGCTGGATAGTGCGGTGGGCGCGGAAGCCGTCCGGCACCTTGGTGATCTTGCGGCCGATGTCCTTGAGCACGGCGACATCGACACCGGTGACGCCACGGCGCGCGTCTTCTTCCTGATCGGCTGACTTGAACCCGGCCCATTTGCCGTCGAGCCAGTCGGCCTTGTTCGGCTTGTAGCCAGCGCCGGCTTCGAGCTCGGCATCGAGCCGTGCGCGCCAGTCGGCCTTGGCCTTCTCGACCTCGCCCTCGGTCAGCACGCCGTCGGCGACCAGCCGCTTGGCGTAGATCTCCAGCGTCGATGGGTGCGAGGCGATCCGCTTGTACATCACCGGCTGAGTGAACGCCGGCTCGTCGCCCTCGTTGTGGCCGTGGCGACGGTAGCAGAACATGTCGATGACGACCGGCTTGTGGAATTTCTGCCGGAACTCGATCGCGACCTTGGCCGCGAACACCACGGCCTCCGGATCGTCGCCGTTCACGTGGAAGATCGGCGCATCGATCATCTTCGCCACGTCGGACGGATAGGGCGACGAACGCGAGTAGCGCGGATAGGTGGTGAAGCCGATCTGGTTGTTGACGATGAAGTGCAGCGAGCCGCCGGTGCGGTAGCCCTTAAGGTCGGACAGGCTGAAGCATTCCGCCACCACGCCCTGGCCTGCGAATGCCGCGTCGCCGTGCATCAGGAGCGGCAGCACCGAGATGCGCATGTCAGGCGGATCGCCGTGCTGATCCTGCTTGGCGCGCACCTTGCCCATCACGACGGGATCGACGATCTCAAGATGCGACGGATTGGCGGTCAGCGACAGATGGATGTTGTTGCCGTCGAACTCGCGGTCCGAGGAGGCGCCGAGGTGATACTTGACGTCGCCGGAGCCTTCGACCGAGTCCGGATTGGCCGAACCGCCCTTGAATTCATGAAACAGCGCGCGGTGCGGCTTGCCCATCACCTGGGTCAGCACGTTGAGACGGCCGCGATGCGGCATGCCGACCACGATCTCCTTCACGCCGAGATTGCCGCCGCGCTTGATGATCTGTTCGAGCGCCGGGATCAGCGATTCGCCGCCGTCGAGACCAAAACGCTTGGTGCCGGTGAACTTGGTGTCGCAGAACTTCTCGAAGCCGTCCGCCTCGATCAGCTTGTTGAGGATCGCCCGGCGTCCCTCCGGCGTGAAGCTGATCTCCTTGTCCGGCCCCTCGATGCGCTCCTGGATCCACGCCTTCTGCGCGGCGTTGGAGATGTGCATGAACTCGACGCCGAGCGTCTGGCAATAGGTGCGCTCGCAGATCTGCACGATCTCGCGCAGCGTGCCGTATTCGAGGCCGAGCACGTGGTCGAGGAAGATCTTGCGATCGAAGTCCGCCTCGGTGAAGCCGTAGGAGCGCGGGTCGAGCTCCTCGCGGTCGCGCGGCGCCTCGATGCCCAGCGGGTCAAGCTTGGCGTGGAAATGGCCGCGCATGCGGTAGGCGCGGATCAGCATCAGGGCGCGAACCGAATCGCGGGTGGCTTGATGCACGTCGGTGTCGGAGAGCGCGGCGCCCTTGGCCTGCGCCTTGGCGGCGAGCTTGGTGCCGACCGCCTTCTCGACCTGGGCCCAGTTGCCGTCGAGCGCCGAGGTCAGCTCATCGCGCGGCGTCACCGGCCAGTTGTCGCGGCCCCAGGAGGCGCCGTCGGCGTTCTTCTGGACGTCAGCCGGGGCGTCCTTCAGGCTCTTGAAGAAATCCTGCCATTCGGTGTCGACCGACGACGGGTCCTGCTCGTAGCGGGCGTAGAGGTCGTCGATGTAGGCGGCGTTGGTACCCTGCAGGAAGGATGAGAGAGCAAAAGCGGCGTTCGCGTCTTGGCGAGACATGGGGCAGTCCTGGTGATTTTTTTCGGTTCGCGCGTGGAAGACGGCGCAAGTGCCGGTCTGAGAAGAGCGCCGGCTGGGTCGTTACCCTTTACCCCATCTAGGACAGATATTCCTGCCTAAAAGAACCAAGAAATGAATTTATTTTCATATTTTATTGATCCGCCCGATCGGCGGTAATGCGCGCAAAAAAAAAGCGCGGCTCCCGAACGGGAACCCGCCGGAAACCGCGCCATACCCCGAAGGGAACCTCGCCCGAAGGCGGCTACTTCAGCATCTCTGCGAGCGTGTGCCCGAGCCGCGCCGGCGACGGCGACACCCTGATGCCGGCCGCTTCCATCGCCGCGGTCTTGGAGCCGGCGTCGCCCTTGCCGCCGGAGATGATCGCACCGGCATGGCCCATGCGGCGGCCGGGAGGTGCGGTGACTCCGGCGATGAAGCCAACCATCGGCTTCTTGCGGCCGCGCTTGGCCTCGTCCTTGAGGAACTGGGCGGCGTCTTCCTCGGCGGAGCCGCCGATCTCGCCGATCATGACAATCGACTTGGTGTTCTCGTCGGCCAGGAACATCTCCAGCACATCGATGAACTCGGTGCCCTTGACCGGATCGCCGCCGATGCCGACCGCAGTGGTCTGGCCGAGGCCCTCCTGGGTGGTCTGGAACACCGCCTCATAGGTCAGGGTGCCGGAGCGGGAGACGATGCCGACCGAGCCGGGCTTGAAGATGTTGGCCGGCATGATGCCGATCTTGCACTCGCCGGCGGTCATCACGCCGGGGCAGTTCGGCCCGATCAGCCGCGACTTGGAGCCCGACAGCGAGCGCTTCACACGCACCATGTCGAGCACCGGAATGCCCTCGGTGATGCAGACGATCAGCGGGATCTCCGCGTCGATCGCCTCGCAGATCGCGTCCGCCGCGCCCGGCGGCGGCACATAGACCACGCTGGCGTCGGCGCCGGTCTTCGCGCGCGCTTCCGCGACGGTGTCGAACACCGGCAGGTTGAGATGGGTCGAGCCGCCTTTGCCCGGCGCCACGCCGCCGACCATCCTGGTGCCGTAAGCGATCGCCGCTTCCGAATGGAATGTACCGTTCTTGCCGGTGAAGCCCTGGCAGATGACCTTGGTGTTCTTGTCGATCAGAATGGACATGGGATGCTTTCGCGAGACGAGCGGTGAAGGGTTTCAGTGAACACGCCGGTAGACGCCGGTGAGCACGTCGGCCCACCCTTCCGCGTCAGGCGAGAATTGGATTTTCATGTTGTAGGTGTTGTCGTCGACGACCTCGTAGACATGACGGGCGTTGCCGCGCAACGAACCGCGCACCAGGATCAGCGACTTGCCCGCCCAGCCGCCGGACGCCGGCGACGGCGGGTAGTAGCCGAGCGAATCGTGCCAGAACAATTTGTAGGCCCGATCGTCGCGGTCGTAGGTGAAGACGCCGTGGGTGGCGAAGCTCTCCTTGCCGTCGCGGGTCTGCACGCTGTCCTGGATCAGGTAGAAACCGTTGAGCGCGATGCGCGCGACGACATGCGAGCTCGCCGGACCGCCCGCGGTCCAGCGCGACGGATAGACCATCTCTTCGCCATTCCACTCGCCCGCGAAAACCGCGAGCTTGCGGTGTTCTTCCAGCGGTGTCGGGGCGTCGAGATGACCGGCCATCGTTAGCCTCCCTTGACGGCTTTCACGATTTTCTGTGCAGCGTCATCGAGATTGTCGGCGGGCAGGACGTTGAGGCCGCTCTCGCGGATGATCTTCTTGCCCTGCTCGACATTGGTGCCTTCAAGGCGCACCACCAGCGGCACCTTGAGGCCGACCTGCTTCACCGCGGCGACCACGCCTTCGGCAATCACGTCGCACTTCATGATGCCGCCGAAGATGTTGACCAGAATGCCCTTCACGTTCGGATCGGCGGTGATGATCTTGAACGCGGCCGCAACTTTCTCGACACTGGCGCCGCCGCCGACGTCAAGGAAGTTCGCCGGCTCCATGCCGTAGAGCTTGATGATGTCCATGGTCGCCATGGCGAGGCCGGCGCCGTTGACCATGCAGCCGATCGTGCCGTCGAGCGCGACATAGTTGAGGTCGAATTTCGACGCCTCGATTTCCTTGGCGTCCTCCTCGGTCTCGTCGCGCAGCGCGACCACGTCCGGGTGACGATAGAGCGCGTTGCTGTCGAACGATACCTTGGCGTCGAGCACGCGGAGCTGGCCCTGCTTGGTGACGACGAGCGGGTTGATCTCGAGCATCGCCATGTCCTTGGCGGCGAAGGCTGTGTAGAGCTGACCGGTCAGCTTCTCGGCCTGCTTGGCAAGATCGCCCTTCAGCTTCAGCGCCTCGGCGACGGTGCGACCGTGGTGCGGCATGATACCGGTAGCGGGATCGACCGAGAACGAGACGATCTTTTCCGGGGTCGAATGCGCGACCTCTTCGATGTTGACGCCGCCTTCGGTCGACACCACGAAGGAGATTTCGGAGGTCTCGCGATTGACCAGGATCGAGAGATAGAACTCCTTGTCGATCTCGGAGCCTTCCTCGATGTAGAGGCGGTTGACCTGCTTGCCGTGCGGGCCGGTCTGCACCGTGACCAGCGTCGCGCCGAGCATCTGCTTGGCGAACGCGTCGACCTCGGCGACCGACTTGGCGATCCGGACACCGCCCTTGTCGCCGGCGGATGCTTCCTTGAACTTGCCCTTGCCGCGGCCGCCGGCATGGATCTGGCTCTTCACCACCCAGATCGGGCCGGGAAGCTGCTTGGCCGCCGCGTCGGCTTCTTCAGCCTTCAGCACCGGCACGCCGCGGGAGATCGGCACGCCGAATTCATGCAGCAGAGCCTTGGCCTGGTATTCGTGGATATTCATGGATCGTCGCTCCCAACCCTCGTGCGGCGAACTTCACGTCAGCCTTGATCTGGCATACCATATACCAAGGCTCGTGCAACTAGAAAATTCGCCGGAATTTCATCACCTTGCACCCGATAGGCGATCGAAATCGCCTATCGGGCCATTGCCAACTCAGATTACTTGCCGAGCAGATCGGGCGCGATCTTCTTGCAGGCGTCGACCAGGCCCTGCACCGAGGCAACCGACTTGTCGAAGGCCTCGCGGTCCTTGCCGGCCAGCTCGATCTCGACGATGCGCTCGACACCCTTGGAGCCGATCACCGTGGGTACGCCGACATACATGTCCTTCACGCCGTACTCGCCGTTGAGATAGGCAGCGCAAGGCAGCACGCGCTTCTTGTCCTTCAGGTAGCTCTCGGCCATCTGGATCGCCGACGCCGCCGGCGCATAGAAGGCGGAGCCGGTCTTGAGCAAATTGACGATCTCGGCGCCGCCATTGCGGGTGCGATCAACGATCTCGTCGATCCGCGCCTGCGAGGTCCAGCCCATCTTGACGAGGTCGGGCAGCGGGATGCCGGCAACGGTCGAGTAGCGGGTGAGCGGCACCATGGTGTCGCCGTGGCCGCCCAGCACGAAGGCGGTGACGTCTTCGACCGAGACGTTGAATTCGTCGGCAAGGAAGTAGCGGAAACGCGCGGAGTCGAGCACGCCGGCCATGCCGACCACCTTCTTGTGCGGCAGGCCCGAGGCCTTCTGCAGCGCCCACACCATCGCATCCAGCGGGTTGGTGATGCAGATGACGAAGGCGTCGGGGGCGTACTTCTTGATGCCGGCGCCGACCTGCTCCATGACCTTGAGGTTGATCGACAGGAGATCGTCGCGGCTCATGCCCGGCTTGCGCGGCACGCCCGCGGTAACGATGCAGACCTTGGCGCCGTCGAGCGCGTCATAGGAGTTGGCGCCGACCAGATTGGAGTCGAAACCGTCGACCGGCGACGACTGTGCGATGTCGAGCGCCTTGCCCTGCGGCACGCCCTCGGCAATATCGAACAGCACGACGTCTCCGAGTTCCTTGAGGCCAACGAGGTGCGCCAGCGTTCCGCCGATCTGTCCGGAGCCAATCAGAGCAATCTTGTCGCGTGCCATGGGAAATCAGTCCTTTGAACTGGTGCAGGAGGGAGGGAAGTCGGTTGCAAGGGTGGTTATCCCTTTCGAATGATCCATTCAAGTCGCGGCCTGCCCGATTGCGGGCCCTGCCTGGAATTCGATCAGGCATGCCAGCAACATCCGTCCCGGAGACACGGAAAGTTGCTCCGAACCGCACCCCGCGCAAGATCGAATTTCGAGGCTGAATTTCGAGGCGGAGTGTCAGGTCTCGACCAGGCCGGTCGACGAGCCGCTTGCGGAGGAGTCCTTCCGGCCGTGCGGCAGCGCCAAATAGGATTCCGAGCTCATTTCGATCAGGCGCGAGGAGGTGCGCTTGAATTCCATCGCCTCGATGCCGTCTTCCGCAAGGTACAGCGACACCGGATCGGCCTCGGCCGAGGCCATCAACTTCACGGCATTGTCATAGAGCGTGTCGATCAGCGAGATGAAGCGCTTGGCGGCATTGCGCTCGGCGTAGTCCATCACCGGAATGTGGTCGATCAGGATCGTGTGGTAGTCGTGCGCGAGCCTGAGGTAATCGGACGCGGCAAGCGGCTTCTCGCAGATATCGGCGAAGGCAAAGCGCGCGACGCCATGCGACGAGCACGGCACAGTCAGCAGACGCTTCTTGATCTCGATAAGGCGCGCCTTGCACGGCGCGTTGCCGGTCATCTTGCGCCACGCCGCATTGAGCGCCTCGCGAGCCGCGTCATCCGCGGGCACCAGCCACATCTTCACGCCGACGAGCTTCTCGAGCCGGAAGTCGGTGCGCGCATCGAGCCGCAGCACATCCATGTGGTCTGATATCTGCGCGATGAACGGCAGGAACAGCGCGCGATTGAGCCCGCCCTTGTAGAGGTCGTCTGGCGCGACGTTCGACGTCGCCACCACGACTGTGCCGAGATCGAACAGCTTTGCGAACAGCCGCCCGAGGATCATCGCGTCCGCAATGTCGGTGACGTGGAATTCGTCGAAGCAGAGCAGCCAGGCCTCGTCGAAGATCGCCTGTGCGGTGAGCGCGATCACGTCGCCGTCCGAGATCTCGCCACGCGCGATCTGCTGACGATAGCCGTAAATGCGCTCATGTGCCTCGGCCATGAATTCGTGGAAGTGCGCGCGGCGCTTGTGCTCGACCGGGCTCTGCTGGAAGAACAGATCCATCAGCATGGTCTTGCCGCGGCCGACCTCGCCATGGACGTAGAGGCCGCGTGGCGGCTTGTCGTCCTTGTCGCCGCCGAACAGCCGTCCGAACAGGCCCTGTTTGCGCTGCGGCTTGTAGCTCGCGAGCCGCTCGTCCAGTGCGCCGAACGCTTCGGCGGCGCGCGCCTGCGCAGGATCGGCCTCGATCGCGCCGGAGGCGACCAGGGCGTTGTAGTGTTCGAGAAAGGAACTCGGCGAGGTGGACAGCATGGGCCCACCTTACGGCCCTAGTGCGCGGAAAATTGCAAGTCGTGAATTGTGCCGATGGCCATGCAAGCAACGGGTATGCAGGGGCAAGCCCTTGCATACCACGGCCGACCGCACGGGCCGCCTGCCTGACACCTCAAGCCGCGGTCTGCGATGCCTTACGCGCAGAGCGCGTAGGAATCCTCGACCACGTAGGGGCCGCCGCCTGTCGACGCCCGCGACGAGAACAGCACGAAGCGGTCCGCCAGAAAGCTGCGGCTCGGGAAGTAGCCGCGCACGGACAGATAATCCGCGACGTCCTGGCTCGACGCGTCATGCAAACGCGCAAGCGTGACATGTGGCGTGAATTTCCTGCCCTCGGGATCGAGCCCCATCCGCTGCATCATCCGCTCGAGCTCGGCCTGCAGTTCGATCAGCGGACGGCTCGGCTCGACGGCGGCAACCACCGCGCGCGGCTTGCGTCCGCCGAAGCTCGACAGGCCTTGCAGTTTGACCTCGAACGGCTTGCGGTTCACCCGGAACAGCATCGTTGCGATCTCGTTGGCCCACATGCCATCGATGTCGCCGATGAAGCGCAGAGTGACGTGATAATTTTCGGGATCGATCCAGCGCGCGCCGGGAAGGCCGCCACGCAAGCCGGAGAGGGTTTGGCCGATTTCGGCCGGAATTTCCAGTCCAGTGAACAGACGCGGCATCGCAATAATCCTCGATGCTTGGCGCGAGTTTTGGGAGCCCGCACCCTGTAACAGACCCCGGTGACGAATCACCGATGCCTATTTGTACCCGAGATATGTGACTCTGCGAAGCATGACCGGTTAACAGCTCGTAAACCTACGGACACCACACGGCTCGCTGCCTGCGATTCAACTGCGTTGCCCTGATAATGCACCGAGAAATGCCTCCACCGTGGGCAGCATGTTGTTCACGACGATGTCCACGCCCGCTGCCGTCGGATGCATGCCGTCGGCCTGGTTGAGCTTGGCATCGGCAGCAACCCCATCGAGGAAGAATGGATAGAGCGGCACGCCAAGGGATTTCGAGAGCTCCGGATAGATCGCGTTGAACTTCGCCGCATAGTCGCTGCCATAGTTCGGCGGCGCCAGCATGCCGCACAAGAGCACGGCGATCTTGCGCGCCTGCAACTTTGTGATGATGTCGGAGAGCGCGGCACGCGTGACCGCGGGATCGATGCCGCGCAGCGCATCGTTGGCGCCGAGCTCGACGATCACCGCATCGGTTCCGTCAGGCACCGACCAGTCGAGCCGCTCGCGGCCGCCTGAGGCGGTGTCGCCGGACACCCCGGCATTGGTCATCTCGACCTTTATCCCCTTGGCTTCCAAGGCCTTTTGCAGCCGGACCGGGAACGCCGCCGGGCCCGGAAGGCCGTAACCGGCGCTCAGGGAATCGCCCAGGACCACCATTTTGACCGGTTTTGCCGAACCTGACGCGGGGCCCTTCTCCGGTCCGGCCGTCTGCGCGCTTGCCGCCGTCATCAAGCCCATAAGCAACACGAGTATGTGCACGAAGATTCTCAACCGGCCCTCGACCGCAGCCGCGGAAGTGCCATATGACCGAACCATGGACAGTCTCATCGAATCCTCTTCACTGACCGACGTCGAGCCGGACACCATTGCCGTCAGGAACGTCAATCTCTCGCTCGGCACCGGCGCGGCACGGGTTCATATCCTCAAAGATATCAGCCTTCGTGTGGCAGCGGGTGAGGCCATCGGCCTGATCGGCCCGTCGGGCTCGGGCAAGTCGACCTTGCTGATGGTGATGGCGGGGCTTGAACGTCCTGACAGTGGTGAAGTGGTCGTCAACGGCACCTCGTTCAATGCCCTCGATGAAGATGCGCTCGCGCGCTTCCGCGGCCGACAGGTCGGCATCGTCTTCCAGTCGTTCCATCTGATCCCGACCATGACCGCGCTGGAGAACGTCGCCGTGCCGCTCGAGCTCGCCGGCAATCCCGATGCCGCCGCACGCGCCGCGCAGGAGCTGCAATCGGTCGGGCTCGGCGAACGCCTGCATCACTATCCGACGCAATTGTCCGGCGGCGAGCAGCAGCGCGTTGCCATCGCGCGCGCGCTGGCGCCCGATCCGGCGATCCTCGTCGCTGACGAGCCGACCGGAAATCTCGACGAGACGACGGGAAAGCAGATCGTCGATTTGCTCTTCACCAAGCACGCCGAGCGCGGCATGACGCTGGTGCTGGTGACGCACGACCTCGCGCTCGCCCAGCGCTGCGACCGCGTCGTGCGGCTGCGCTCCGGCCGCATCGACGGACAATCGACGAGATGAGCATTGCGTCCGAAGTCGCGATCCAGGGTCGCGCGTCGTCGCTTGCCTTCCGATATGCGCTGCGCGAATTGCGCGGCGGCCTGCGCGGCTTCTACGTCTTCATCGCCTGCATCGCGCTCGGCGTGATGGCGATTGCCGGCGTCGGCTCGGTCGCCGCGAGCCTCGGCGACGGCCTGTCGCGCGAGGGGCGCACGCTGCTCGGCGGCGATGTCGCGTTCTCGCTGATCTCGCGCGAGGCCAAACCCGACGAGGTCGCCTACCTGCGCACGCGCGGCGAGGTTTCGGTCGCAGCCACGCTCCGCGCGATGGCGCGCAGCGGCGACGGCAAGCTGGCGCTGGTCGAGCTCAAGGCGGTCGACGGCAGATATCCGATGCTCGGCGAGCTGACGCTGGAGCCGAACATGCCGGTCGCCGACCTGCTCGCCGAGCGCGACGGCGTTTTTGGCGCGGCGGCCGACTCGACACTGCTGGCGCGGCTCGACCTCAAGCTGGGCGACCGCGTCACCATCGGCAGCGCGACCTACCAGATCCGCAGCGTGGTCGCGGCCGAGCCCGACAAGCTCGCCGGCGGCGTCGGCCTCGGCCCGCGCTTTCTGATCAGCGAAGCGAGCCTGCGCGCCACCGACCTGCTGCAACCGGGCAGCCTGGTGCGCTGGATTTACCGGGTGAAGCTGCCCGACGGCGCCAACGACGATCGCGCCACCACCGCGCTGATCGACGGCGCACGGGCGGCGGCACCGGAGGCCGGCTGGGAGGTCCGCAGCCGCAACAACGCTTCGCCGCAGCTTGAGCGCACCATCAACCGCTTTACCCAGTTCCTGACCCTGGTCGGCCTTGCGGCGCTGCTGGTCGGCGGTGTCGGCGTCGCCAATGCCGTGAAGAGCCATATCGACCGGCGCCGCGACGTCATCGCCTCGTTCAAGGCGCTCGGCGCCACCGGCCGCGACGTCTTCACGATCTACTGCACGCAGGTGGTGGTGCTGGCCGGGATCGGTTCGGTGATCGGGCTCGTGCTCGGCGCCGCGCTGCCCTTCGTCATCGTCGGCCTGTTTGGCAAGCTGCTGCCGCTGCCGGTGGTGCCCGCGCTGCATCCCGACGAGCTTGCGCTCTCCTTCCTCTACGGCCAGCTCACCGCACTGGCGTTCGGGCTGTGGCCGCTCGGCCGGGTGCATGACGTGCCGGTAGCGGCGCTGTTCCGCGAGACCATCACCAGCGAGTGGCACCGCCCGCGCTGGAGCTATCTCGCGCTGATGGCCGTGGTGATCGCGCTCCTGGTCGGGGTTGCGATCGGACTTGCCTATGACAAGCGGGTCGCGACCGTCTTCGTCGTCGCCTCGATCGCGGTGTTCCTGCTTTTGCGCGGGATCGCCGAAATCCTGATGGCGGTGGCGCGCCGGCTGCCGCGCAGCCGCATCACCATGCTGCGGCTTGCAATCGCCAACATCCACCGGCCGGGCGCGCTGACGCCGTCGGTCGTGCTGTCGCTCGGGCTCGGGCTCGCGGTGCTCGTCACCATCACCCAGATCGACGGAAATCTGCGCCGGCAATTTTTGGCCGCGCTGCCGGACCGGGCGCCGTCGTTCTTCTTCATCGACATCCCCTCCACCGAGGCCGATCGCTTTGCCGGCTTCCTGGCGCAGATCGCGCCTGGCTCGACCGTCGAGGACGTGCCGATGCTGCGCGGGCGCATCGTCGCCGCCCGCGGCGTCAAGGGTGACCAGCTCAAGCCGTCAGTCGATTCGGAATGGGTGCTGCAGAGCGACCGCGGCCTGACCTACACCGGCGAGATCCCCAAGGGCTCGAAGATCGTCGAGGGCGAATGGTGGGGGCCGGACTACAGCGGACCGCCGCTGGTCTCGATGGAGAAGAAGATCGCCGACGGCCTGGACCTGAAGATCGGCGACGAGATCGTGGTCAACGTGCTCGGCCGCGACGTAGCGGCGAAGATCGCCAATCTGCGCAACATCGACTGGCAGGGGCTTGGCATCAACTTCGTGCTGGTGTTCTCGCCGAACGCCTTCAAGGGCGCGCCGCACAGCCATGTCGCGACCTTGACAGAACCACACGCGGATTCCGGAGACGACGCGCGCATCATCAAGCAGGTCGCCGACGCGTTCCCGATGGTGACCAGCGTGCGGGTCCGCGAGGCGCTGGAGACGGTCGGCAGCGTGGTCAGCAATCTGGTGCTGGCGATCCGCGGCGCCAGCGCCGTGACGCTGATCTCGGCGATCCTGGTGCTGGGCGGCGCGCTCGCCGCAGGTCACCGCCACCGCGTCTACGATGCCGTGATCCTCAAGACGCTCGGCGCCACGCGGGTCCGGCTGCTCGGCGCCTACGCGCTGGAGTATCTGATGATCGGTTTTGCAACCGCCTTATTCGGCGTGATCGCCGGTTCGATCGCGGCCTGGCTGATCGTGACGCGACTGATGACGCTGAGTTTCATCTGGCAGGCCGGCAGCGCCGCGCTGGTCGTGGTCGCCGCGCTGATCGTCACGGTTGGGTTGGGGCTGGCAGGAACGCTGCTCGCGCTGAACCAGACGCCGGCCTCCGTGCTGCGGAATTTGTGACAATTTGTAGCGGCACCGAGGCCGTTTTTCCCTATACTGTTCGCGCAGAGCGACATTCGGCCGCGCGTGGAAGCTTGCGTCGGATGTGTTAATTTCCCACATACCAATCGAGCCGGATGGTCGGTTGAATGACACGGAATTAATATTCCGCAAACCGAGCCATCTGAGATAGATTTACGACCGGCGCCGCAAATCCCTTGCGCTCCACCGGGACCAACCACGGGAATTCGACCATGTCGGACCTAGACCGCAATTACGCTTCTCCTTTCGGCCGGGCCGCCGGGCGCATTGACGCTGCGGCCGTCGACGCCGGTCTGCGCGCCTACATGCTGCGCATCTACAACTACATGAGCATCGGCCTGGCCATCACCGGCCTGGCCGCGCTCGGCGTCTACATGGGTGCGGTGACCAGCGACCAGTCCGCCGCCGTCGCCAAGTTCGGCAACGCCTATCTGACGCAGTTCGGCTACGCGATGTTCGTGAGCCCGCTGAAGTGGCTGTTCATCCTCGCCCCTCTAGCGATGGTGTTCGTCATCTCGGCCGGCATCAACCGCCTGCAGCCCGCGACCGCCCAGCTCCTGTTCTGGGTGTTCTCGGCACTGATGGGCCTGTCGCTGTCGTCGATCTTCCTGGTGTACACGCACACCTCGATCGTGCGCGTGTTCTTCATCACCGCGGCGACGTTCGGTGCGCTGAGCCTCTACGGCTACACCACCAAGCGTGACATGAGCGGCATGGGCTCGTTCCTGTTCATGGGTCTGATCGGCATCATCATCGCGAGCCTGGTCAACCTGTTCCTGGCGAGCTCGGCGCTGCAGTTCATCGTCTCGGTGGTCGGCGTGCTGGTGTTCGCCGGTCTCACCGCTTGGGACACCCAGCGGCTGAAGAACGACTACATCTACGGCTACGCCTCGCAAGGTGGCGTGATGGCAGAGCGTGCGGCAATCACGGGTGCGCTGTCGCTCTACCTGAACTTCATCAACCTGTTCACGCTGCTGCTGCAGCTGCTCGGCCAGCGCGACTAAGCGCCTCGAGCGAAGGGATCGACCCAAGCCCCGGCCCTAGCGGCCGGGGCTTTTCTTTTGCGCGGAGCAAAAATACTGTCGCGCCATGCCTAATTCCGTGATGTCCAATCCTGCGGTGTCCAATCCGGAAATCAGGCTGACCGCCGAGGCGGACCTGCCCTCGATCACCGCGATCTATGAGCAGGCGGTTCGCTTTGGCACCGCGACCTTCGAGCTGATCCCGCCCGACCTCGCCGAGATGACCCGCCGCTGGAGGGCGCTGATGGATGGCGGCTTCCCCTATTTCACAGCAGAGCTCGACGGCCGCGTCGCCGGCTATGCCTACGCCGGCCCCTACCGGCCGCGGCCGGCCTATCGCTTCACGGTCGAGAACTCGGTTTATCTGGATCCCGCGCTCCATCGCCGCGGCGTCGGCCTCAAGCTGATGGAGCGCCTGATCGCCGAATGCGACGCGCGCGGCTTCCGGCAGATGATCGCGGTGATCGGGGATACGGCCAATGCCGGCTCGATCGGGCTGCACCGCCGCTGCGGTTTTGAGATGATCGGGACCCACCCGGGTGTCGGCCTGAAATTCGGCCGCTGGCTCGATACCGTGATGATGCAGCGCGCGCTCGGCGAAGGCGGCGCGACCGTGCCGGCGGATTAGCGCAACGAACCTGTAGCCCGGATGAAGCGGCGAGCTTGTCCTCGCTAGACCAGCGACAGCTTGCGGTCGATCACCAACAGCACGCGTTCGAGTTCGTGGCCGCGGCGCAGGATCAGGCCCGTCGCCGAAATCACGCTGTACATGCCCTGCTTGCGCGCAAGCCGGGGATCCTTCTCGATCCGGTAGATCGGCATTTCGGACGCGCGCCGAAACACCGAGAACACGGCACGGTCCTTCAGGAAGTCGATCGCATAGTCGCGCCACTCGCCGTCGGCGACCATGCGGCCGTAGAGATTGAGAATGCGGTTGAGCTCTGGTCGATTGAAGGTCACGCGGTTGGGCTGCGGGATCGCGGCGGCGGGGCGCGCCGCGGCGCGGCTCCCGCTCGGATCAGTGTCCTCCGAGATCAGACTCATCGAGCGCCTCCTGTCATCCCCGTGACGATCATGGTCCGAAAGCCGGTCCCCCCTTTTCGGGATCGTCACAACGCTGACATGATTGCGCTAAGCGAGGGGGCCTGCAAGGGGCCGTTCGCGATGCAACCAGGTCTTAACCACGGTCTGGCGCGGCGGATTATCCGGAAAACCAGAGAGTCACGGGAACGTTAGCGGAATCATATTGCTGCCCCACTTCCGCCCATCGCCCGCCCCGCTGCCCTGCGAAAAGAGAATCCTGCGTTGGCCCGGTCCTTTCGGTTCCGGATTCCTCAGCCCCCAGCCCCCCGGGGCCGTCGGGATCGGGCCTGTTCGCAGGGGAGTTAATCCCAACACTGGGCCAACGAAAGTTGGTCCTTTTTGTTTTTGGGAGCCTGCTCGAGGCACGCGCGATCGCGACGTGCGCAGAGGCTCACCGCGTTCGGTTCAGTATATCTCTGGATGCATGTCGGCCGCCTCCCGCGTGGGCTGCACGACAAGCTGCGTGTCGCCAAATCAGGCGACCGACGGAAGCTGGCGCCGCAAGACGCTAGCGAAGCGAGGTGAAGGCGGCGCCGAGCATCGGGCCCGGCTTGTCGCGATTGCCGTCCTGGACATACACCGCCGCGGCATCGACGCCATCGCGCGTAATGTTCTCCAGCGGCACGGTCCAGCTCCCGGACGAACCGTTCCAGTCACCGACCTTCAGGAGATTGCGCACCACATTGTGATACGTGATCTCCTGGCCGCGGTTCTCGCCGCGCGCGATCGAGATCGCCACCGACTTCGAGATCGAGCAGATCCAGACTTCGCCGCGCGACACTGCGGGCGACTTCGACGCGGCCACCGAAACGTTGATCTGCTTGCCGGTCAGCGTCAGCGTCACCGGCACCGACATCACGCTGCCGCTCTTCTCGGTGTCCTTGATGGCGCTCTCGATGCTCGCCCGATCGCTGCCGATCACATGCGCGGAGCCATTGATCACGGCCTGCGGCGTGTAGACGTCGCGATCGCCGCGCATGTGCGAATAGGCTTTCTGGCGCGCGCTGAAACGGGAATCGGCCAGCGTGTCCTTCCAGCCGAGATAGTCCCAATAGTCGATCGGCATGCTCAGCGCGATGACGTTGGGGTCCTTGGCGAGATCACCGATGATCTTGTCCGCGGGCGGACAGGACGAGCACCCCTGCGAGGTGAAGAGTTCGACGACAGCACGCGGATCGGCGTGAGCGGGGCGGATGACTGCAACGATCGCGCAAATACCAAGAGCGCTGGACCATCGCGAGATCGAATTATAGGCCATCATCGCTGTCATACTGCGAACCAGTCGTGATGATTTCCATCCGTAATTGTACGGAGCATGAAGTCTGTCCCTGAACTTGCGTGCCCCAAAACGCGAGAAAGCGGCCTTGTCATAGGCCGCCTTCTTTTTAGTCGCCACTCACTAAGCGGTGAGGCACCGATCACAAATCCGCGTTAGGCCGCGAGTTTGCGCAGCACATAGTGCAGGATGCCGCCGTTGCGATAGTAATCGAGCTCGTCCAGCGTATCGATACGGCAGAGCAGCGGGACGTCCCGCTTGCCGCCGTCGGCGGAGACGACCTCGGCGGTCAGGGTCTGGCGCGGCTTGAGGTCGCCCTGCAGCCCGCGGATCGTGACCTTCTCGTCGCCCTTCAGGCCGAGCGAGGACCACGACGTGCCGTCCTGGAAGGTGAGCGGAAGCACGCCCATGCCAACCAGGTTGGAGCGATGGATGCGCTCGAAGCTCTGGCAGATCACCGCGCGCACGCCGAGCAGGCGCGTGCCCTTCGCAGCCCAGTCGCGCGACGAGCCGTTGCCGTATTCGGCGCCGGCGAACACCACCAGCGGCACTTCCTCCTGCTGGTACTTCATCGCCGCGTCGTAGATCGACATCTCTTCGCCGTCGGGCCAGTGCTTGGTCAGACCGCCTTCCGGAATATTGCCGTCGGCGCCCTTCAGCATGAAGTTCTTGATGCGGATGTTGGCGAAGGTGCCGCGCATCATCACTTCGTGGTTACCGCGCCGCGTGCCGTACTGGTTGAAGTCGGCGGGACGCACCTGGTGCTCGCTGAGGAACTTGCCGGCGGGCGAGGTCAGCTTGATCGAACCGGCCGGGGAGATGTGGTCGGTGGTGATCTTGTCGCCGAACATCGCCAGGATCCGGGCGTCGGCCACGTCGTTGACCGGGTCCGGCTGCTTCTTCATGCCTTCGAAATAGGGCGGGTTCTGCACATAGGTCGAGCTCATGTTCCAGCGATAGGTCTCGCTTTCCGTGGTCTTGATCTTGCGCCAGTTGGTATCGCCCTTGAACACGTCGGCGTACTTCTTCTTGAAGATGGTCGCGGTGACGTACTTCTTCATGAAGGTGTTGATCTCCTTGGTGGTCGGCCAGATGTCCTTCAGGAACACCGGCTTGCCGTCCTTGCCGATGCCGAGCGGCTCGACCGCGAGATCCTTCGTCACGGTGCCGGCAAGTGCATGCGCAACCACCAGCGGCGGCGAGGCGAGATAGTTCGCCTGCACGTCCGGCGAGACGCGGCCTTCGAAGTTGCGGTTGCCCGACAGCACGGCGGCGGCAACGATGCCGTTTTCGTTGATCGACTTCGAGATGTCTTCCGGCAGCGGGCCGGAGTTGCCGATGCAGGTCGTGCAGCCGAAGCCGACCAGGTTGAAGCCGACCTTGTCGAGATCGGTCTGCAGGCCGGAATTGGCGAGATATTCCGCCACCACCTGGCTGCCCGGCGCGAGCGAGGTCTTCACCCACGGCTTGGCCTTCAGGCCCTTGGCGGCCGCCTTGCGCGCCAAGAGGCCGGCGCCGATCAGCACGCTCGGATTCGAGGTGTTGGTGCAGGAGGTGATCGCCGCGATCACGACGTCGCCATGGCCGAGATCGAAGTCACGGCCCTCGACGGCGAAGCGCTTCGTCTCACCCTCGGGCTTCTTGTACTCGCCGACCAGCGCGGTGGCGAAACCGGTCGACACCGCGGGCAGCGCGATGCGGCCTTCGGGACGCTTCGGTCCGGCCATCGACGGCACGACGTCGCCGAGGTCGAGCGTCAGCGTGGTGGTGAACACCGGATCGGCCGACTTGGCGGTGCGGAACAGACCCTGCGCCTTGGCATAGGCCTGCACCAGCTTGACGCGATCGGCTTTGCGGCCCGAGGTCTTCAGGTAATCGATGGTCGCGGCATCGACCGGGAAGAAGCCGCAGGTCGCGCCGTATTCGGGTGCCATGTTGCCGATGGTTGCCTTGTCCGCGACCGACAGGAAATCGAGGCCGGGACCGAAGAACTCGACGAACTTGCCGACCACGCCGAGCTTGCGCAGCATCTGGGTGACGGTCAGCACGAGGTCGGTCGCGGTGACGCCTTCCTTGAGCTGGCCCTTGAGCTTGAAGCCGACCACCTCAGGCAGCAGCATCGACAACGGCTGGCCGAGCATGCAGGCCTCCGCCTCGATGCCGCCGACGCCCCAGCCGAGCACGGCGAGGCCGTTGACCATCGTGGTGTGCGAGTCGGTGCCGACCAGCGAGTCAGGATAGGCGACCTCGAAGGTGCCGGTCTTCTTGCCGACCGTCATCTTCTCCTTCTTGGTCCAGACCGTCTGCGCGAGATATTCGAGATTGACCTGGTGGCAGATGCCGGTGCCGGGCGGCACCACCGAGAAGTTCGAGAACGCCTTTTGGCCCCACTTCAGGAACTCGTAGCGCTCCTGGTTCTGCTTGTATTCCTCGGTGACGTTCTTCGCGAACGCCTTGTTGTCACCGAAGAAGTTGACGATCACCGAGTGATCGATGACGAGATCGACCGGCACCAGCGGGTTGATCTTCTCGGCATCGCCGCCGAGGTTCTGCATCGCGTTGCGCATCGCCGCGAGATCGACCACGGCCGGGACGCCGGTGAAATCCTGCATCAGCACGCGCGCCGGGCGGAAGGCGATTTCGTGCTCGAGCTGGCGCTTCTTCAGCCACTTCGACACCGCAACAATATCTTCCTTCTTGACGGTGCGGCCATCCTCGTTGCGCAGCAGGTTCTCGAGCAGAACCTTCATCGAATAGGGCAGCTTCGAAATTCCCTTCAGTCCGTTCTTCTCTGCCTGGGGCAGGCTGTAATAGACGTAGGACTTGCCGCCGACCTTCATGGTCTTGCGGCATTTGAAGCTGTCGAGCGAGGTCATGCGAGGAATCCCAATTTTCAGTTATACCCGGCAAGGGTAACTAAACACCGGCGAACGACACTGGCCGAGGGATGGCCTGGATGGCTTGCGGCCGCCGATTGTGTGTGCTGCATCAAGTTCCGGGCTTATAGAACCTTTCTAGAAGCACCGCCACACCGACAAGCGTGCGACAGCGTTGCGCGACCCAAAAATTCTCACGCGG
The DNA here is from genome assembly GCF_000426785.1 of Bradyrhizobium sp. th-b2. Lineage (NCBI taxonomy): Bacteria > Pseudomonadati > Pseudomonadota > Alphaproteobacteria > Hyphomicrobiales > Nitrobacteraceae > Bradyrhizobium > Bradyrhizobium sp. th-b2. Next base: position 117,103 of record NZ_AUGA01000018.1, on the reverse strand, counting down.
TAGCGAAAGATTTCAGAGGGCTGTGACAAGACGAACCATGCAGCTCTCCGGACGAAATCTGAAATGCGTGCGCGGCGGACGCGAGGTGTTTTCCGGCCTCGATCTGTCGGCCACAGCCGGCGAGGCGCTCGCCATCACGGGCCCCAACGGCGCGGGCAAGACCTCGCTTCTGCGCGTGATCGCCGGGCTGCTGGTTCCCGCCGAGGGTTCGATCGCGCTTGAAGGCGGCGACGCCGAGCTCAGCCTGCCCGAACAGGCCCATTATCTTGGCCACCGCGACGCCCTGAAGCCGGCGCTCAGCGTTGCGGAAAATCTTTCCTTCTGGCGGGATTTCCTCGGTGGCGAGACGGAGGACGCCGGCCGCTGCCTTGCCGCCGTGGCGCTCGACCACGCCGCGCATCTGCCGGCGGCCTACCTCTCCGCCGGCCAGCGCCGCCGCCTCTCGATCGCGCGCCTGCTCTCGGTGCGGCGGCCGGTCTGGCTGCTGGACGAGCCGACATCGGCGCTCGATGCGGCCGGACAGGAGCTGTTCGTCGGGCTGATGCGTGATCACCTCGCCAGCGGCGGCCTGATCGTCGCGGCAACCCATCTGCCGCTCGGCATCGCCGCGCGCGACCTGCGGATGGGAGGCGCGATATGAGGGCGCTCTTCCTCTTTTCGCCCAGCACCGGTCTCACAGTCCCCTCCCCCCTTGCGGGGGAGGGTCAGGGAGAGGGGTGCCACACGACGTGCTCTTTCCGCCTATCCCTAAACGACGCTGGACCGAGATTGCACGAGCGAGTTTCCCATCGACGATCGCGCCCGGGGCCACCCCTCTCCCCAGCCCTCCCCCGCAAGGGGGGAGGGAGCACAGCGAGCACGCCGCACGATGTGGATTCAGGCGGCGACCACAGCGGAGGCGCGGCATGAGCGCGCTTGCTGCATTGATCCGCCGCGACATCCGCATCGCGCTGCGCGTGGGCGGCGGCGCGCTGATCGGGGTCTTGTTCTTCCTCACCGTCACGGTGCTGATGCCGTTCGCGGTCGGGCCGGATCTGGCGCTGCTGTCGCGGCTCGGTCCCGCCATTCTCTGGCTCGGCGCGCTGCTGGCGAGCTTGCTCACGCTCGACCGGCTGTTCACGGCCGACCATGAGGACGGCTCGCTCGACCTCATCGTGATGAGCCGGACGCCGCTGGAACTCGCCTGCGCCGCCAAGGCGCTGGCGCATTGGATCGCCGCCGGCCTGCCATTGATCATCGCGACGCCGGTGCTCGGCCTGCTGCTCAATCTCGACGGCACGGCGACACTTGCGGTTGCGGCGACCTTGCTGGCGGGAACACCAGCGCTGACCTTCACCGGCATGATCGGCGCGGCATTGGCGGTAACGCTGCATCGCGGCGGGCTGCTGCTCGCGGTGCTGGTGCTGCCGCTGTCGATCCCGGTGCTGATCTTCGGCGTTGCGGCCTCCCAGGCGGCGATATCGGGGCCGCTGCCCTTTGGAACACCGTTCTCGATCCTCTGCGCGCTGTCACTTGCCAGCCTCGTGATCGGCCCGTTCGCCGCCGCCGCGAGCCTGCGGCACGGGCTGGACTGAAATGGGCAAGATCAAATTGGGCAAGATCAAATCTCGACGAGAGCAGTTCGGCCAATTGCCTGCGACACAGCGGACGACTATCAGGGTGCCATGACGCTGACCGACTTCGCCAATCCGACCAAGTTCCTGGCGCTGACCGCGCGGATCCTGCCATGGCTTGCGGGCGTGACCGCGATCCTGCTCGCGATCGGGCTCTACGGGTCGGCCATGGCGCCCGACGACTACCAGCAGGGCGCCACGGTGAAGATCATGTTCATCCACGTGCCGAATGCGTGGCTGTCGATGTTCGTCTGGGGCGTCATGAGCGTGGCCGCGCTCGGCACGCTGGTGTGGCGGCATCCGCTTGCCGACGTCGCGGCGAAGGCCGCAGCTCCGATCGGCGCCGCCTTCACCTTCCTTGCGCTCGTCACCGGCTCGCTATGGGGCCGGCCGATGTGGGGCACCTATTGGGAATGGGATGCGCGCCTGACCTCGGTGCTGATCCTGTTCCTGATGTATCTCGGCCTGATTGCGCTGTGGCGCGCGGTGGAGGACCCGTCGCGCGCGGCGCGGGCGGCAGCCGTCCTGACCCTGGTCGGCGCGATCAACATCCCGATCATCAAATTTTCGGTCGACTGGTGGAACACGCTGCACCAGCCGGCCTCGGTGTTTCGTGCGGGCGGGCCGACGCTCGACAAGGCGTTCCTGTGGCCGCTGCTGGTGATGGCAATAGCGTTTTCGTTGCTCTTCATCACCTTGCATCTGGCGGCGATGCGCAACGAGATCCTGCGCCGGCGCGTGCGCAGCCTGCAGATGATGCAAGCTAACCAACAGGCGGCATGACACGATGTCGCTTGGTCCCTACGCCTCCTTCATCGTGACGTCCTATGCGCTGGTCGCGGCGGTCGTGCTGCTGTTGATCATCTGGATCAGCGCCGATTATCGCCGGCAGCAGGCCCGCCTCAGGGAGATCGAGGCCAGCGGCGTAACGCGCCGCTCCGGCCGCAGCGCGGCGGACATAAGATGAGCGAGCAGGCGACAAACGGCCCGCCGCAAACCCGCCGCCTGCTGGTGGTGCTGCCGCTCATCTTTTTCCTGGGGCTCGCCGGACTGTTCCTGCTGCGGCTCTATGGCGGGGATCCCTCGAAGATCCCGTCGGCACTGATCGGACGGCCCGCGCCGCAGACCGCCCTGCCCGCGCTCGACGGCCTGGTGCGGGACGGCGCGCCGGTGCCGGGTCTCGATCCCACCGCTTTCAAGGGCAAGGTCAGCATCGTCAACGTCTGGGCGTCCTGGTGCGTGCCCTGCCATGATGAAGCGCCGCTGCTGACCGAGCTCGGCAAGGACAAGCGCTTCCAGATCATCGGCATCAACTACAAGGACTCGCCGGAGAATGCGCGCCGCTTCCTCGGACGCTACGGCAATCCGTTCGGCATCGTCGGCGTCGACGGCAACGGCCGCGCCTCGATCGAATGGGGCGTCTATGGCGTGCCCGAAACCTTCGTGGTCGGGCGCGAGGGCACGATCGTCTACAAGCTGGTCGGCCCGGTGACGCCGGACAACGTCAACACCGTGCTCAAGGCCGAGATTGAGAAGGCGCTGCGCGCGAGCAAATAATCGCGCCGTCATTTGCGCGGATGCGCGAACCGATTACGCGCGAAAAGCTGCGACAAAATAATTCGACACGTTTATCTGCGGTTCATTTCGCGGCCATGGCAACGCCATGAACGCAGCCCCAACTCACTGGCGTTGACATCAACGTTCCTCTGGAGGGGACATATGCGCAAGACCACGCTCGCTTCACTGCTCGCCACCGCGCTCACGCTCGGCATGATGACGGCCGCGCCGTCGTTCGCTCAAACCCCGCAGCCGGCCGCGCCCGCCGCAAAGTCCGAGACCAGGATGGCTCCCGCGCCGAAGGCGGCCGCCCCTGAATTGAAAACGACGGGGATGGCGAAGGACGATTTGCTCGACATCAACAGCGCCAGCACCGACCAGCTCGACGCGCTGCCCGGCGTCGGCAAGGCCTACTCCGCTGCGATCATCAAGGGCCGCCCCTACAAGGGCAAGGATGAACTGGTGCAGAAGAACATCCTGCCGCAGGCGACCTACGACAAGATCAAGGACAAGATCATCGCTAAGCAGAAGAGCTGATTTCTGAAGAGCTGATCTCTAAGGTCTCGGACGCAGCGCGGCACAATCGCCCGCGCTGCGTTCGGAGTTACTTCCGCAGATCGCCCGCGTCCGCCTCGCTGGTCTCCAGCGAGACCGGCTCCAGATGATAGCGCTTGGTCAGCGGCATCTGCGCGATAGCGAAGATCATGGTCAACGGGGTGACGCCGAACACCTTGAAGTTCACCCAGAAATCGGTGGTCTGCGTGCGCCAGACGATCTCGTTGAGGATTGCCATGCCGGCGAAGAACAACGCCCAGCGCATGGTGAGGATGCGCCAGCCCTGCGGCATCAGATTGAACATCTGGTCGAACATCACGGCGATGAACGAACGGCCAAACAGCAGTCCTCCGCCGAGCACGGCCGCAAACAGGCCGTAGATAATGGTCGGCTTGACCTTGATGAAGGTCTCGTCGTGCAGCACCAGTGTCAGGGTGCCGAACACCAGCACGATCGCGCCGGTCACAAGCGCCATGATCGGCACGTGCTTGGTCACTACGTAGGATGCGATCATCGCCGCGACGATCGCCACCATGAACGCGCCGGTTGCGACGAACAGATGGTACTTGGCGTTCGCGACAAAGAAAACGAGCAGCGGCCCGAGTTCGGTCGCGAGCTTGAACAGCGGATGCGGCTGAGTCTTGTCCATTATGCGTCGATTCCAGCAATTGCCTTGGCAAAATCCTTCGCCGTGAAGGGGGCGAGATCCTCGACGCCTTCGCCGACGCCGATGAAATGCACCGGCAGCTTGTGCTTCTCCGACAGCGCGACGAGGATGCCGCCGCGCGCGGTGCCGTCGAGCTTGGTCATCACGAGGCCGGTGACACCTGCCGTACGATGAAACGCCTCGACCTGCGACAGCGCATTTTGTCCCACCGTGGCGTCGAGCACGAGCAGCACGGCGTGCGGCGCCGACGCATCGACCTTCTTGATGACGCGCACGACCTTTTCGAGCTCGTTCATCAGCTCGGACTTGTTCTGCAGCCGGCCGGCGGTGTCGATCAGCAGCACGTCGCGCTGCTGCTCTTTCGCCGCGGTCAGCGCGCTGAAGGCGAGGCTTGCCGAATCCGAGCCCTGGGCGCCGGCGATGACCGGCGACTTGGTGCGTTCGCCCCAGACCTTGAGCTGCTCGATCGCCGCGGCGCGGAACGTGTCGCCGGCCGCGAGCATGACCTTGCGGCCCTCGGCAGAAAATTTCGCGGCCAGCTTGCCGATCGTCGTGGTCTTGCCGGAGCCGTTGACGCCGATGACGAGGATGACGAACGGCTTCCTGGCGGCATCGATCTCGAGCGGCTTGGCCACCGGTGCCAGCACCTTCTCGACCTCGGTCGCGACCACCGACTTGACCTCATCGGCCGAGATCGCCTTGTCGTAGCGGCCCTTGCCGACCGCCTCCGCGATCCGCACCGAGACCTCGGTGCCGAGATCGGCGCGCAGCAGCACATCCTCGATGTCATCGAGCATGGCACGGTCGAGCTTGCGCTTGGTGACGAGATCGGCGACCGCCGTCCCCAGCGCACCGGAGGTGCGCTTCAGGCCGCCCTTCAGGCGCTGCCACCAGCTCTGTTTTGGAGTTCCCGCAGTGGTATCGTTCATGTCTAGTGTCCGGGCTCTAACATTCGCATCCCGTTGCGGCTAGCTCTGTTGCGAATGTTAGAGCCGAAGGGACACTAGAGAATCTTGATTCTGGTGCGGCTTTTCGGATTTGACATTCGCTCGCCGGTGCGTGGCAACAAGAAGCGAATGTCAAATCCGCCGCACCAGGGGACGTGTTAGCCGTTTCGGCCCATAAACGAAAGTCTCGACGAATTGATTGATGTTCCCCAATTGACCGCGGAAGAAATCCTGGGCCGCGTGCTCCACCGCGACGGACTGATGCTGGTGATCGACAAGCCGGCGGGCCTGCCGGTGCATCGCGGCCCCAAGGGCGGGCCCAATCTGGAGGCATCGTTCGACGCGCTGCGGTTCGGCCTGCCGCGGCCGCCGGTGCTGGCACATCGGCTGGACAAGGACACCTCCGGCTGCCTCGTGCTGGGACGCCATCGCAAGGCGACCGCCTCGCTCGGGCTGTTGTTCAAGCACGGCAAGATCGCGAAGACCTACTGGACCGTGGTCGAGGGCGGGCCCACCGAGGACGAAGGCACCATCGACATGCCGCTCGGCCGGCTCAACGCCGAGCGCGGCTGGTGGCAGAAGCCGGATCCGGACGGGCAGAAGGCGATCACCAACTGGAAGGTGCTGGGACGCGGCGAGGGCCTCGCCTGGCTGGCGATGGAGCCGGTCACCGGCCGCACCCATCAACTGCGGGTGCATTCAGCGGCGATGGGCTGGCCGATCGTCGGCGACAACATCTACGGCAACGATCCGCGCTTCGGCGAGCCGATCCTGCACCTGCACTCCCGCGAAATCGGCATCCCGATCTCGCGCAACAAGGAGCCGGTGCATGTCGTCGCGCCCGCGCCGGACCACATGCACGAGCGGCTCAAGAGCTGCGGCTGGAACGGGCAGTGACCTCCGTGATTTTACGGACAAGTATCCTTTACGGAACATTCAGGCCCATCCGGTAGTCCTGCAGGCGGCTTAGAAAAAGCGCGCCACCACGGCTCAGGACGAGCAATGCTGAATGCTGGGCAAGGGATTGTCGACGAAGTCGAGGCCGCGATACGCGGCGGCTCCGCCGAAAAATGCATAGCAACGGCAAAGCGCGTCACCGGCCTTTTCCTCGCCTCCGCCGGCAGCTTCAACAGCGAACAGGTCGAGCTGTTCGACAATGTGCTCGAGCGCCTCGTGAAGACCATCGAGTTGCGGGCGCTTGCCGACATCAGCGCCCGGATGGCGCTCACCGACATCAGCGAACAGCTCGCACCGGTCACCCAGGCACCGCCCGCGATCATTCGCCGTCTCGCGAGCAATGACGAGATCAGGATCGCCCGGCCGATCCTGCAGGAATCGTCGCGTCTCAACACGGAAGATCTGGTCGAGATCGCGAAGACCAAGAGCGAGCTGCATCTGCTCGCCGTCGCCGGCCGCTGGTGGCTGAAGGAAGTCGTCACCGACGCGCTGTTGGCCCGTCGCTTCGCGAGCGTCAGTCACCGCCTAGTGAGCAATCCCGGCGCCAAGGTGTCGGCGGACGGGTTCGCAATCATCCTCGCGCAGGCCGAGCACGACCCGGTGCTTGCGGTCCAGACCGGTATCCGCGCGGATCTGCCCCCGGAGCTTCGTGTTCAGCTCCTGCACGATGCAACGGAAGAGGTGCGCAGCCGCTTGCTGCAACGCGCGCCCTCGCATCTGTTCGAGGAGATCCGCCACGCCGTCGCCGCGGTCGCCGCCGGCGTCGAGCGTGAGATGTCGCGGGCTCGGGACTTCACCGCAGCCAGGCGTCACATCGCAAGGCTGAAAGATTCCGGCGAGCTCAACGAGGCCGCCCTGCTCGGCTTCGCCAGGCAACGAATGTATGAGGAAACCATCGCTGCCCTGGCGGAGCTTGCGCAGGCAAGCATCGAGGTGATCCGTCCCCTGATGCAAAGCCTCCGCAGCGAAGGTCTGCTGGTGCCCTGCCGGGCTGCGGGGTTGAGCTGGGAGACGACGGCCGCGGTGATGGAATGCCGCTATTCGACCGGATCGATGGGGCCGGTCGAGCTCGCCAACGCGAAGAGCCAGTTCACGCGAATAACGCATGCCAACGCCGACCGCATGCTGCGGTTCTGGCAGGTGCGCGCGTCGCAGCCGCCGAAGCCCGGCGAACGCAGCCGTTGATCATCTCGCGCGCAATGCGCGGGACCGATTTCGATTCGACCTTTCATACAGCATATTCGGTGTCATCACACGCGCATGCGGGCGATCCAGTACTCCAGAGACGCCGATGCTTGAGCCGAGAGGCCGCGGCGTACTGGATCGCCCGGTCGAGCCGGGCGATGACGGTGTGGGTGAAGACGCAGCTTCGCATTCTCGCGACCTGAATTGTCCGAGGTTTGCTCTTCATTCCGCCCTCTCTCGATCAGAGGGCGCAGGGAAAGCCGGGTGCCGATCGCACCCATGGGCCCCGAGCAATGGGTAGAAAGCTCGGGGGTAGGACCACAGGTGTAACCGGAAACAACCCGGCTTTCCCTGCGCGATGGGTTACGGCTTACTTCGTGCTCTCCCCGGCGAGACTGGGCTTGCTTGTCACCAACGTCGCCTTCTGAATGCGAAGCAGAAATCGCCGAGCCCGGCCGTCATCGACGGCTTTTGACCCGTCTCGGACATTCCTTTGATCTAGATCAACACGGAGGTGGGCCGCTTCGCTTTTTTTTGCGCGTGCTTAAGGCGGCTGGCATCCTTGTGCTCCCGGCTATGCCGCCGCGATCGCCCGGCCGCGCCGCAATGCCGAGCCGATCGACAGCTTGCAAACATGTTGGCCTCAGGTGGCCTCGCCAGGAAAAGGATCACGTCATGAGTAACGATAGGATTCCGGAAAAGCCTGAGATGAGCACGGGACCAAGCGGCGCAGGATTGAAACGCCGCGATCTCTTGTTGAGTGGTAGTTCTCTCGTCGCGGCTTCGGCGCTCTCGGCCGTCGGATTGACCAGCCCTACACAAGCGCAGCAACCAACTACGGCGCCTACACCCGCGGCGGCCGGCCAGCGGCCAAACATCGTCTTTATCATGGGTGACGACATTGGCTGGTTCAACATCGGCGCCTATCACCAGGGCATCATGGCCAGCCGGACACCAAACCTCGACAAGCTCGCCGCGGAAGGCATGCGCTTCACCGACTACTACGCCGAGGCGAGCTGCACCGCAGGGCGCGCCAACTTCATTACCGGCGAATTGCCGATCCGCACCGGGCTTACCACGGTCGGCCAGGCCGGCTCCCCCATAGGCATGCCGGCGCAAGCGCCGACCATTGCGACCGCGCTGAAATCCATGGGCTACGCTACCGGACAGTTCGGCAAGAACCACCTTGGCGACCTCAACGAATTCCTGCCGACCGTGCACGGCTTCGATGAGTTCTTTGGCTACCTGTATCACCTCGACGCGATGGAAGATCCGGCCCACCGCAACTACCCCCAAGCGCTCTTGGCTACAGTCGGTCCCCGCAACATGGTTCATTCATGGGCGACCAATGTCGACGATCCGTCGGTGCAAACGCGGTGGGGCAAGATCGGCAAGCAGCGGATCGAAGACGCCGGGCCGCTTTATCCGAAGCGGATGGAAACGGTCGATGACGAGATTCTGCAAACCACCTTCGCTTTCATCGATAAGGCGAAGCAGGACAACAAGCCGTTCTTCGTCTGGCTCAACCCGACGCGCATGCACGTCGTCACCCATCTTTCGGAAAAATACGAGAACATGCGCAACTCGGAGAACGGCTGGTCGATTTCCGAGGGCGGGTTCGCCCAGCTCGACGACATCGTCGGCGCCGTGATGAAGAAGCTCAAGGACGAGGGCTTCGACAACAACACGATCGTCGCGTTTACAACCGACAACGGCGCGGAGAACTTCACTTGGCCGGATGGCGGCCAGACGCCGTTCGCGGGCGGCAAGGGAACGGCGCTGGAGGGCGGTTTCCGCGTGCCCTGCATGATTCGCTGGCCGGGCAAGGTGCCGGCGGGAAAGGTCGAAAACGGCATTATCTCCGGACTCGACTGGTTCCCGACCTTCGTCGCCGCCGCCGGCAATCCGAATATTGCCGACGAGTTGAGGAAGGGAAAGCAGCTCGGCGACAAGACCTATAAGGTCTACCTCGATGGGTACAACCAGATGGACCTGATTACCGGAAAGGGCCCGTCTGCCCGCCACTCGGTCTTCTATTTCACTGAGGGCACACTGAGCGCGGTGCGCATCGACGACTTCAAGTATCGCTTCACGGATCAGCCGAGCGGCTGGTTAGGCGGCACGGTAAAGGTTGATTGGCCGATCCTCACCAACATTCGGCTTGATCCGTTCGAACGCACGAACTTGCCCAACGGCGCGCAGGGGTCGTTGGCATTCTATAACTGGTTTGTTTTCGAGTTCTGGCGGTTCCAGTTCGTGCAGCAGGAGGTCGGCAAGCTCGCCCAAACTGCGATCGAGTTTCCACCCATGCAGAAGGGCGCGAGTTTCAACCTGGAAGCCGTCAAGGAGCAGATCGAGAAGGCCATGCAGTCGCATGCTGGCAAATGAAATATGCGGTGACGGGCGCACCAATCCGGGTGGGCCCGTCCGGAAAGCATAATTTAGCGACTGGAGCACGACCAAAGCTCGCACTTCCGCTATTGGTCCAAAGCCAGCATGCATTCACATCGGCTCCACGTCCTCCTTCGAAGGCAAGGCGGACCTGGCGATTTTAATGAATGAAACACTCTAGATTGCGTCGCCGCAGCGCGGCTTTGCCGGCCGCGCCCAGCTGCTTGGCACGCTCCCTGATCGCGCCGCCTTGGATCTGCGGCATCCGTGCGGCCGGCGTGCCCGGGCGTTTCGAATAGGGAAACACGTGCAGGAAGGTGAGATCGCATTCCGCGACCAGATCGAGCGAGCGCGCGAACATCTCCTCGGTCTCGGTCGGGAAGCCCACGATGATGGCGGCGCCGAGAGCGATATCCGGCCGCAGCCGGAGGCCGGTTGTGGCCGAGAGCGGGCAAACTTGGTGGCGCACGCCGATGTCGGACTTTGACCCGTAGCGGTCCTGCGCTGATTGAGCGCCGTAGATTAGCCGCCGCCGAACTTGGATGGATCATTGTAGGCAGGAGGATCGTCGTGATCGGTCCGCAGACCTCCCGGGACGGAGTCGTCGCGATAGATTCGCACACCAGCCGGAGTTTGGTAGCTCGGGGTGACAGTTTGGCTAGGACGAGTGATGACTTGTCGCGGCTTGTGATGCCCCCTTTGGGCGGCGTTCGCGGAAGCACACAACGCGATCACAAGGCACAATCCTAAGACAAAACGCATTGCATTTTCTCCAAACAGCTAACCTATCTTCCGAACGGCGCTATTGACCCTTAACGAAAGGAGTCTGTGTTTTAACCGCTGCGGCCGATAGTCGACGGTGCTAGCGTTACCCCCCGTGGATCACGCATGAGGCGCGAGCGAATTCCTGGAGAAGATATTCTAGGGCGTGATCGCCCATGGCCCAGGACCGCGACACCTCGAACGACAGGGCGAACGACGGGAAGACTGTAGTTCAATGTGCCTTCCGCAAGGGCGAATTTACTTGGGAGGGTGAGGGCCATTGCCAGTCCGATTGTTGTAAGCTTCATCGCGGGATCGTCCTGCGCAAAGTTGTGTGGCTCCCGATCGAACAGATAAGACACACCCGCGCCCGTGCCATTAAATTCTTCTTTAGCAATAGAAGCCGCCAAACCGTTCACGTCCTCGCAGAGCCTTGATCTCCTGACCAATTCTTCCTTTTGAAGAAGCCGTTTCGGAGCTGCCATCACTTCCGCTGCTGGCCCAAAGCCGGCATGCATTCATGTCGGCTCCACGCCCTCCTTCGAAGGCAAGGCGGACCTGGCGATTTTATGAATGCAACACGTTAGATAGCGTCGCCGCACGCCCCGATGAGACGCGCGCCGTCATGGCCGGTCACGGCCAGCCGCCGCACCGTGCCCGGCACATCATCATTGATCGCGACCGGCAGGAAGTGCTCGGTGCGGCCCTGCCTGCTGCTTTCGATCAGCACCTCGCGCGTCGCGCCGATCTCCGCGGCGAGCCGCCGCTGCAGCGCGGCTTCGCCGGCCGCGCGCAGCCGTTTCGCACGCTCCTTGATCGCCCCGCCTGCAACCTGCGGCATCCGCGCGGCCGGCGTTCCGGGACGCTTCGAATAGGGAAACACGTGCAGGAAGGTGAGATCGCATTGCTCGACCAGATCGAGCGAGCGCGCAAACATCTCTTCAGACTCGGTCGGGAAGCCCGCGATGATGTCGGCGCCGAGCGCGATATCCGGCCGCAGCCGACGCAGCTGCGCGCAGAAATCGATCGCGTCCTGGCGCGAATGCCGGCGTTTCATCCGCTTGAGGATCATGTCGTCGCCCGATTGCAGCGACAAATGCAGATGCGGCATCAGCCGCGCGTCATCGGCGATGACATCGAGCAGGTCGCGGTCGGCCTCGATCGAATCGATCGACGAGATGCGCAGCCGCTTCAGCTCGGGCACATGGCGCAGGATCTGCCGGGTCAACTGGCCGAGCTTCGGCGCGCCGGGCAGATCGGCGCCATAGCTCGTGAGATCGACGCCGGTCAGTACGATCTCGGCATGGCCGCGCTCGACGAGCGCACGGACCTGGTCGACCACTGCGCCCATCGGCACCGAGCGCGAATTGCCGCGGCCATAGGGGATGATGCAGAAGGTGCAGCGATGATCGCAGCCGTTCTGCACCTGAACGAACACCCGCGGCAGGCCGCGCTCGAATCCATCGAGCAGATGCGGCGCCATCTCTGTCACCGCCATGATGTCGGCGACCGCGACTTTCTCGCTTCCGCCGAGATCGAACGCAGCGCGGGTCGCCTGCCAGGCAGCGCCGTGCATCTTCTCGTCATTGCCGACGACGCGATCGACCTCGGCCATGTCGGCGAACATCTGGCTTTGCGTCTGCGCCGCACAACCGGTGACGACGATGCGCGCCTCAGGCCGCTCGCGCTTCAACTTGCGGATCGATTGGCGCGCCTGCGCCACCGCCTCGTTGGTGACGGCGCAGCTGTTGATGACGATGGTCTCAGTGAGCCCCGCCTGCTCCGCCTCGCGGCGAATCACCTCGGATTCGAATGCGTTGAGGCGGCAGCCAAAGGTGACGACATCGACGCCCATGATCGATCCCTTGCCGCGTCAGGCGACGCTGGCGAACAGCGCCGGATCGAAGCGGCCCTCATATTCGAAATCGGCGGTGCCGGTCATCAGCACGTGGTCGTCGCGCTCGCGCCACTCGATGCCGAGCTTGCCACCGGGCAGCGTGATCTCGACGATGCGGTTGGCGCGCTTCAGCCGAGCCGCCGCGACCGCGGTCGCGCAGGCCGCCGAGCCGCAGGCCCGGGTCAGGCCGGCGCCGCGTTCCCAGGTGCGGATCGTGATGTGGTCGCGATCGACGATATGGGCAAGTGTGATGTTGGCGCGTTCCGGGAAGATCGGATGGTTCTCCAGCAACGGCCCAAACCGCTCGAGATCATAGGCATTGACGTCGTCGACCCAGAAGATCGCATGCGGATTGCCCATCGAGACCGCCGAGGGCGAATGCAGCACCGGCTTGTCGATCGGCCCGACCTGCAGCTCGATGTAGCGGGTGTCGCGGAATTCCTCCGCCAGCGGAATGTCCTGCCAGCCGAACTTCGGCGCGCCCATGTCGACGGTGTAGAGATCGGGCGCCGGCCCCTGCCAGCAATTGAGCAGGCCGGCGCGGGTCTGGAACGTCGCCGCGGTCTGGCCGGTCTTCTCGAACAGGCGGCGCACCACGCAGCGCATGCCATTGCCGCAGGCGCCGGCTTCCGAACCGTCATTGTTGTAGATCGAGATGAACGCTTCGGTGCCATCGAGCCGCGGCGGCTGCAGCACCATCAGCTGGTCATAGGGAATGCCGGCCGGCGAGGCCACGGCGCGCGCCTCCGCCGCCGAAACCTGTGCCTTGGAATCGCGCAGGTCGACGACGACGATCTCGTTGCCGATGCCGTTCATCTTGGCAAATGCGTGATTGGCGAGCGCGCTCATCGATTTTCCCAAATTCTGCCCGGTTATATGGCGAGTGGTGGCTGATTGGCCAGTCGGAATGGCTCCGTGACACATCTGTCATGGGACGAATGCAGAACTTGCGTGTTAGGAATATCGCACCTCGCGGACCGCGCGCGCCGGGACAGATCGAGCGGCCGTTTGAGGATGGGGATGGAGAATACCGAATGAACCGTATCAGCACGCTCCGCGCGGCCCTGGTCGCGCTGCTGCCCTTGGCCGCGATCGCACTGGCAAGCCCGGCGCCCGCCCAGTCGCCGGCAGCCTCGCCCGCCCCCGCGGCCAGCCCGAGCCCCACGCCTGCCCCGGCGCCCTCGGCCACGCCTGTCCCGCCTCCGGCCGAAACCAAGTCGCCGGCCGACAGCCCGGCCGCATCGCAGACCCCGGCGCCGCCGCCGGCCGCCCCGGTCCAGACCGCCGACCCCTTCGGCGAGCCGTTCACGCTGGAACCGAAGAAGGTCGTGATGCTGAAGGGCACCGCCAACTGGGATTCGGCGTTCGACGCGCTGATCGAGGCGTTCAAGCAGCTCACCGCGCTGCTCGACAAGGGCGGCATCAAGGCATCGGGCAATCCGATGATCGTCTACACCTCGACCGACGACACCGGCTTCACCTTCATCGCTGAAATCCCGGTCGATCAAGACGTCAAGAACCTCGGCAAGAACATGAGCATGGGCAATTCGCCCGACGGCAAGGCGCTGAAATTCGTCCATCGCGGGTCCTACGACAACATGGACAACACCTATGAGGCGATCACCAATCACCTCGACGACAAGAAGCTCGAAGCCAAGGACACCTTTATCGAGGAATACATCACCGATCCGCTGAAGACCGCGGAGGACAAGCTGGTGATCAACGTCTACGTACCCCTGAAGTGAGACCCATGAAGCTGACCCTGCCGCTTGCCTCCCTTGCCCTTTCGCTGATTGCCGCCCCGGCATTGGCACAGGTGCCGCCGCCGGCGATTTCCGTCACCGGCGAAGCCACCGTCTCGGTGGCGCCGGACCAGGCCGTGATCGATGGCGGCGTGACGACCGATGCGAAGACCGCGCGCGAGGCTGCCGACGCCAACAACACGGCGATGGCGAAGGTGCTTGGCGCGCTGAAGGGCGCGGGCCTCGACGAGAAGGACTACCAGACCTCGCGGCTGTCGCTGCAGCCGAAACATACGCCCGACCGCGTGTCGGGGCCCCCCACCGTCAGCGGCTATCGCGCCACCAACCGCGTCACCATCAAGGTGCGCGACGTCGCCAAGGTCGCCAGCCTGGTCGACGTGCTGGTCGGCGCCGGCGTCAACGAGATCGGCGGCATCAACTTCGTGGTGTCGCAGGCCTCGAAGGTACTCGACGAGGCGCGCGAGAAAGCGATCGCCGACGCCCGCCGCAAGGCGGAAATCTACGCCAAGGCCGCCGGCGTCACGCTCGGCGAACCGATCAGCATTTCCGAGGAGGGCAACGCGCCCGTGCCGATGTACCGCAAGATGGCCGCGCCGATGGCAGCCTCCAGCGCTCCGGTCGCGCAAGGCGAGGAAACCCTGTCGGTGAGCGTCAGCGTGTCCTGGGCGATCAAGGGGAAGTAAGTCGTCATCGTCGTCCCGGCGAAGGCCGGGACCCATTACCACCGACGGCAATTGCCTTGAGGAGTTGTAGCCACAGCGAATCCGAACAACGCAACCCTGTGGTTATGGGTCCCGGCCTTCGCCGGGACGACGTTAAATCTCGAACACCTGCCCGGGCTTCAACGTCATAAACTTCTCGCGCGGCACTTTTGCCGCGTCGAGCGCTTCGCGGAGGGCGGTCGCCGGTGCGTCGATCGCCTCGTCGGTCAACTGGAACGTGCCGTGGTGATGCGCCAGCGCCTGGGCGGCGCCGCAATCGGCGAGCGCCTTCACCGCATCCTCCGGATTCATGTGCTGGTCGCGCATGAACCAGCGCGGCTCATAGGCGCCGATCGGCAGGATCGCGAGCCGCAGCGGACCGTGCGCGTCGGCGACACGGCGGAAATGCCGCCCGTCGCCATAGCCGGAATCGCAGACGATGTAGAGTTTGCCGGCCGGCGTCTCCAGCACGAAGCTCGCCCACAGCGCCTTGTTGCGATCGAGCAGGCCGCGCGCCGACCAGTGCCGCGTCGGCACCAGCGTCGCGGCAAGGCCGCTGCCGAGCTCGACGCGCTGATGCCAGTCGAACGCTTCGGCTTTGATCGCGGCATCCGATGCGCGCATCGTGACGTCGTTGCCGAGCGGCGTGATCACCCGCGGCGCAAACGTCGCCGTGAGCTTCGACAGCGTCGCGACATCGAGATGATCGTAATGGCCGTGCGACACCAGCACGATATCGATCCTGGGCAACTTCTCGAAGGCGATGCCGGGATCGTTGTGCCGCATGGGACCTGCGAAGCTGAACGGCGAGGCGCGCATCGACCACACCGGATCGACCAGGATGTTGAGACCGCCGGTCTGGATCAGCCAGCTGGCATGGCCGACGAAACATAACCGCACCCCACCGCCATCGACGCGCGGCGGCGGCGTATCGGCATAGGGGCTCGGCGCCCATTCCGGCCAGACCGCGCGCTGCCGCCTGCCCCCGAACTGCCAGCGCAGCACCTCACCGAGCGATTTCGGCGGCGAGCCATCCGGATCGAAGAAGTGCAGGCCGTCGAAATGATCGGAGACGGGGCCGTCATAGGTTTTCATGGTGGACATCCAGATCGAGGGCACGCCGATCGCGGCAGCGGCTCCGGTCAAGGTTGCGAAAAGGCGGCGGCGGGTGATGATGGGCAAGCGGGTTCCCAAATAGGAGGCGGGCGCGGTTTATATGGGTGGCACCGACGAATTCGGAACCAACCCGACAAAATGACGCAATTTCAGCGCCTTACTGGACATGCCGCGCCGATCGCGGCGAAACTTTCCTTGACTTTGCGCCCCCGGCAGCGTTTAACGCCGCCACTTTCTCGGAAAGATCCGTCTTTTCGACCCGCCGACTGGCCCTCGAGGCCAGAGGCCAACGCCCGACAGCGCGATGCGCCCTCGGGCGCGAAAGTGTTTGGACCATCGTCTTGGCACGGTGCCAAGGCGGACTATGTGGTCATCACCCGCGAAAGCGGGTGATCCAGTATTCCAGAGCAGCTCGGATTGAACCGGGAGGCCGCGGCGTACTGGATACCCCGCTTTCGCGGGGTATGACGAGAAACGGATGACGCGCGCTCACGGGCGCAACGAGGGACAACGGCATTGTTCGACAATCTGTCGGAACGGCTTGGTGGCATTCTCGATCGTCTGACGGGGCGCGGTGCGCTGACCGAAAAGGACGTCGATGCCGCGATGCGCGAGGTGCGCCGCGCGCTGCTCGAAGCCGACGTCGCGCTCGAGGTCGTCCGCAGCTTCATCGACCGGGTCCGCGAGCAGGCGATCGGCGCCACCGTCGTCAAGTCGGTGACGCCCGGCCAGATGGTGGTGAAGATCGTCCATGACGAGCTCGTCGCCACGCTCGGTTCCGACGGCCAGACCATCGATATCAACTCCGTGCCGCCCGTGCCGATCATGATGGTCGGTCTGCAGGGCTCCGGCAAAACCACCACCACCGCAAAGCTCGCGCGGCGCATGGTCCAGCGCGACAAGCGCAAGGTGCTGATGGCCTCGCTCGACGTCTATCGCCCGGCGGCGATGGAACAGCTCGCGGTGCTTGGCCGCGACCTCGATATTCCGACGCTGCCGATCGTCGCCGGCCAGATGCCGCCGCAGATCGCCAGGCGCGCGCTCGAGGCCGGCAAGCTCGGCGGCTACGACGTCGTGCTGCTCGACACCGCCGGCCGCACCACGCTCGACGAAGACATGATGAAGGAGGCGGCCGAGATCAAAGCCGCCGCCAACCCGCATGAAGTGCTGCTGGTCGCGGACTCCCTCACCGGCCAGGACGCGGTCAACCTTGCGCGAGCGTTCGATGAGCGCGTCGGCCTCACCGGCATCGTGCTGACAAGAGTCGACGGCGACGGCCGCGGCGGCGCTGCGCTGTCGATGCGTGCGGTGACCGGCAAGCCGATCAAGCTGCTCGGCACGGGCGAAAAGACTGACGCGCTGGAAGATTTCCATCCGAACCGCATCGCCGGCCGCATCCTCGGCATGGGCGACGTGGTCTCGCTGGTCGAGAAGGCTGCGGCCAACATCGACGCCGAGAAGGCCGCGCGCACCGCCGAGCGGATGCGCAAGGGTCAGTTCGATCTCAACGACATGCGCGAACAGCTGCAGCAGATGGCGAACATGGGCGGCATCGGCGGCCTGATGGGCATGATGCCCGGCATCGCCAAGATGAAGAACCAGATCGCGGCCGCCGGCATCGACGACAAGATCATCAAGCGCCAGGTCGCCGTCATCGACTCGATGACGCGGCAGGAGCGCAAGAACCCGGACATCCTGAAGGCCAGCCGCAAGAAGCGCATCGCGGCCGGCGCCGGCCAGAGCGTCGAGCAGGTCAACAAGCTGCTGAAGATGCACCGGAACATGGCCGACATGATGAAGGCCATGGGAAGCGGCAAGCGCGGCCCGCTCGCCGGCATCGCGCAGGCGATGGGCTTTGGCGGCGGCATGAAGCCGCCTTCGGCCGAGGAGATGAAGGCGCTCGCCGACAAGATGCAGGGCGGCGCCGGCGGCGGCCTGCCCAATTTGCCGAAGGATTTGCCGGTTGGCCTCCGCGGCGGCCTGCCGAATGTGCCGGGCCTGACCGGCCTTTCCGGCAAGCCGACGCTGCCGGGCCTCGGCGGCTTCCCGGGCAAGAAGAAATGAGGAATTCGTCGCGGCGGCTCAAATGCGGCCGGCGCGACGCGGAATGCCAATCAATCGAACACATCGACCTTTGAAGGAGAACTAGATGTCCGTTGTTATCCGCCTCGCTCGCGCAGGCACCAAGAAGCGTCCGGTCTATCACGTCGTCGTCGCCGACTCGCGCTTTCCGCGCGATGGCCGCTTCATCGAGCGTCTCGGCCACTTCAACCCGCTGCTGCCGAAGGACAACGAGGCGCGGCTGAAGCTCGACATGGACAAGGTGAAGGCCTGGCTCGCCAAGGGCGCGCAGCCGTCGGATCGCGTCACCCGCTTCCTCGACGCTGCCGGCGTCGTCAAGCGCACCGCGCGCAACAACCCGGAAAAGGCCGTGCCGCGCAAGGAGCGCAAGGCGCAGGCCGAAGCCGCCGCCAAGGCGTAAGCTGAACGGCTGCTGCGGTGACAGCACCGGTCTGTGTCGCCCGTATCGGCGCTGCGCATGGTGTGCGCGGCGCCGTCCGGCTATGGACCTTCACCGAAGACCCGCTGGCCGTGAAGGATTACGGCCCGCTGATGACCAAGGACGGCACGCGCCAGTTCGAGGTCACGCATGCGCGCGAGGCCAAGGATCATCTGGTGGTGACGCTGAAGGGCGTCGCCAGCCGCGATGATGCCGAACGGCTCAACGGCCTCGAGCTCTACATTCCGCGCGACCGGCTGCCGGAAACCGATGACGGTGAATATTACCACACCGACCTGATCGGCCTCGCCGCGGTGACGACATCGGAGCAGCCGCTCGGCAAGGTGATCGCGATCCATAATTTCGGCGCCGGCGACATCATCGAGATCGCCCCGCCGCAGGGCGCGACGATGCTGCTGCCTTTCACCAACGCCGTGGTGCCGACGGTCGATCTCGCCGGCGGCCGCGTCGTAATCGAGCCGCCGCAGGAAATCGACGGCGACGATCCGTCGGCGGCTTGATCAAGAGACATTTTCAGCCCGTCATCCGGCCTTGCTGCTCGAGCCAGTCGCAGAACACTGCGCTGTGCGGATCGTTGCTGCGGCCCGCCGGAAAATACGCGAAGTAGCTGCGCGCCGGCACGCTGATCGCCGGAAACGGCGTCACCAGACGCCCGGCGGCGAGATCATCCGCAATCAGCGCCGTTGGGCCCATCGCAACGCCGAGACCATCGAGCGCGGCCTGAATCGTCAGATAGAAATGATCGAAGGTCAGCGAGGCCGCCGGCTCCAGCGCGGATTGCCCGGCCTCGGTGAGCCAGTCGCGCCACAGCCGCGGCATCGACGTGACGTGCAGCAGCGTATGCCGGGAGAGATCTGCGATCTCATGCAGCGGCAATTGCGCTGATAGCGCCGGACTGCACACCGGCAGCCGCCGCTCCGACACCAGGAAGCGCGACGAAAAGCCGTGGAAGGTGTCGGGGCCACCGCGGATCACGACGTCGAATGGTTCGGGCAGCGCATCCACCGGATCGTTCGATGTGGCGAGGCGCACCTCGATATCAGGATGCTCGGCGCGAAACCGGCTCATCCGCGGCAACAGCCAGCGCAGGCTGAAGGTCGCGAGCGCGTTGACGCGCAGCACCGCGACAGCCGCATCGCCGCGTCGCTCGCGATGCTGCTGCACGGCTGCGGAAATCCGGTCGAGCGCGGGCGCGAATTCCGCCAGCAAGGCCGCACCCGCCGGCGTCAGCACCACGCGGCGGACCGAGCGCCGGAACAGCGCTGGCGCGCCCAGCCATTCCTCGAGCAGCCGGATCTGCTGACTGACCGCGCCGTGGGTCACGCTGAGCTCGGCGGCCGCTTCCTTGAAGCTGCCGAGGCGCGCGGCGGCCTCGAAGGCGCGGACCGCATTGAGCGGCGGCAGGCTGCGGCGCGGGACGAACATGACCCCTCAATACCAGATTTTCTAACGCATGATCCCATTATTACTGATTTGTGACAGCGGCCGATCGGGCGCATTTTGCGTAGCAAGATGCTCACATATCTTCATTTTTTGAGACTTCGCTCCAATGCGCCCCCGTCCTACCTTTAGATTTTCTTGCTCCGGATCGCGACAATGAGCGCATCCGCGGAAATCGACGCATCCCGTCCCGACCACGCCCGGGCGACGCGCACGTTGACGGTGACCGGGCTCAACCACGCCCTCCATGACGGCTACACCGACCTGATCTACGTGCTGCTGCCGGTCTGGCAGGCCGAATTCGCGCTGAGCTACGGGCTGCTGGCGCTGCTGCGAGGGCTCTATGCCGGCGCCATGGCTGGCTTGCAGATTCCGGTCGGACGGATTGCCGAGCGAATCGACGGCAAGGTCATCCTGATCGCGGGCACGGCACTGTCGGCGCTGGGCTATGTGTTTGCCGGATTCTCCGGCGGCGTCGTCGGACTTGGTCTTGCGCTCGCACTCTCCGGCGCGGGCTCGAGCACGCAGCATCCGATCGCATCGGCCGCGGTGTCGCGCGCCTATGGTTCGGCAGCACGCGGGCCGCTCGGCATCTACAATTTCTCCGGCGATCTCGGCAAGGCGGCGATCCCGGCACTGACCTCGGTTCTGCTCGTGATCATGTCGTGGCGGCACACGCTGCTCGTGCTCGCCTTGGCCGGCCTGCTCGTCGCGATCTGCATCGCGCTCTGGATGCCCTTGGTCGGCAAGGGCGCCGAGCGCAAGGCGGCCGCAGCGTCACGCCACGCAAGCGCCGGCGGCGGCTTCTCCTGGCTGCTCGCGATCGGAATCCTCGACACCGCGGTCAGGATGGGGTTTCTCACCTTCCTGCCGTTCCTGTTGCGCGACAAGGGCGCCGCGCTGCCGACCAACGGCCTCGCGCTGGCGCTGGTCTTCATCGGCGGCGCGGCGGGAAAATTCACCTGCGGCTGGCTCGGCGAACGCGTCGGCACGCTGCGCACCGTGCTGATCACCGAAGGCGGCACGGCGGCGTTGATCGCTGCGGTGCTGGTGCTGCCGCTGGCGCCGACCATGATACTGCTGCCGCTGCTCGGCGTGATGCTCAACGGCACCTCATCCGTGCTCTATGGCACGGTGCCCGAACTCACGCCGGCACATCAGACCGAACGCGCTTTTGCTTTGTTCTATACGGGAACGATCGGATCTGGCGCGGTCGCACCGGTGCTCTACGGCCTGCTTGGTGACGCACTCGGCCCGACGCTCGCGACCGCGGCCACCGCGATCACGGCGCTGGCGGTCTGTCCGCTCGCCATCGCGCTGGCACGGCATCTTGGCGACAAAGCCGGCACGCACCGCGCCGGTGCCTGACGGCAAGCACTCCAACTTCCATCGTCACTCTGGCGCTGCCCCGGCTGCGCAATACATAGACCGTTGCGTCGATGAGGACGGCCAACGGAAAGCAAAACCATGACAAGCACGCACAAGGCCTGGCGGCTGCACGCCCACAATGATCTTCGCTTCGAGGATGTCGCAACGCCCAGCCCCGCGCCCGATGGCGTCGTGGTGCGGATCGAGGCCGGCATGGTGCTGTCCTACACCAACAAACTTCTGTCGGGCGCACTGCCCTACAGCCTGCCGCCGATGCCGTTCGTGCCGGGTACCAACGCGATCGCGCGCGTCGTCGCCACCGGCGAGAACGTCACGCACGTTGCGAGCGGCGACCGCGTGTTCCTGAGCCCGCATCTGCGCGGCGACGTGCCGGATCGCGATCCGCCGCAGATCCTGATCGGCCTCACTGCGACGGTCACGACGCCGGAGGCGCTGGCGCTGCAGGCACGCTGGCGCAACGGCGTGTTCGCCGAGATCGCGCACTGGCCGGCCGCCTGCGTCACGCCGCTTGCCAATCTCGACGACAGACCGGCCACCGAGCTGATCGGATTGGCAAAACTGATCGTGCCGTTCGGCGGATTGCAGCGCTCCGGCCTGCGCGGCGGGCAGACCATCATCGTCAACGGCGCGACCGGTTATTTCGGCTCGGGCGGCGTGATGCTCGCGGTCGCGATGGGCGCGGGCCGCGTCGTCGCGGTCGGACGCAAGCAGGCCGCGCTCGAGCATTTGCGCGATGCTTTTGGTCCGCGCGTCATTCCCGCTGTCGTCACCGGCGATGCCGCAGGCGATCTTTCGATCATCCGCAGCGCCGCCGGCGGCAGCGCCGATTGTCGCGCTCGATTTGCTCGGCGCCGCCAGGAGTACCTCGACCACGCTGTCCTCTCTGCGTGCGCTCAAGCGCGGCGGCCGGATGGTGCTGATGGGCAGCGCCGACGTGCCGCTCGAACTCTCCTTCCGCGAGATGCTGGCCAACGACTGGGAGGTGGTCGGGCAGTTCATGTACGACCGCACCGCGCCGGGCCAGCTCGCCGGCCTCGCCGCCGAAAGCCTCCTGGATCTGCGCAAGATCAATGTCGCGACCTTTGGGCTCGCCGACTTCCGCCGCGCGGTCGACGCCGCCGCCATCATGCAGAGCCTCGACCTCACGGCCGTGGTGCCGTAACCAGAGGCCATGACAACCCAAGCGACACTCTGGCGCGCCACCGTGCTGACCCTGTTCCCGGACATGTTTCCGGGGCCGCTCGGCGTCAGCCTGGCCGGCAAGGCGCTGGCCGGCGGCCTCTGGGCGCTGGAGGCGCGCGACATCCGCGCGTCGGCGACCGACAAGCACCGCAGCGTCGACGACACGCCGGCCGGTGGCGGTCCGGGCATGGTGCTGCGGGCCGACGTGCTGGCGACGGCAATCGACGCCGCTTCCATTGCGCCTGACCGCCCGCGCCTGCTGATGAGCCCGCGGGGTCGGCCATTGACCCAGGAGCGGGTCGCGGAGCTCGCGGCCGGACCGGGACCTCTGGTCGTCTGCGGCCGCTTCGAGGGCATCGACCAGCGGGTGATCGAGGCCCGCGGGCTGGAGGAGGTCTCGATCGGCGATTACGTGCTGTCGGGCGGCGAAATCGCCGCGATGGCCCTGATCGACGCCTGCGTCCGCCTGTTGCCGGGGGTGATGGGCAAGCAGGCCTCGGGAACCGAGGAGAGCTTCTCCGAAGGACTACTTGAATACCCCCAATACACCCGTCCGCAGGAGTTCGAGGGCCGTCAGATCCCCGAAATCCTGATTTCCGGCGACCACGCCAAGGTGGCGGCCTGGCGGCTGGCCCAGTCCGAGACGCTGACGGCGGACCGCCGGCCGGACCTCTGGGCCCGGAAGGCCGGCCAAAAAGCCGCTCCACCAGGGACAAAAAACACGACAGACGGGTGACAAACCCTGCGCTTTGCCTTATAGGCACGGCCTAATCCGCACACGCGCAGGATAGATGGACGTTTGCGCAGCCCGCACAGGCTGGGCGCGCCGCCGATGGAGATTTCGATGAACCTGATTCAGCAGCTCGAAAAAGAGCAGTTCGACAAGCTCGCCGCCACCAAAACCATCCCGGAATTCGGACCCGGCGATACCGTCATCGTCAATGTGAAGGTGGTCGAAGGCGAACGCACCCGTGTGCAGGCCTATGAAGGCGTTTGCATCGGCCGTTCCGGCCAGGGCCTCAACGAGAGCTTCACCGTGCGCAAGATCTCCTACGGCGAGGGCGTCGAGCGCGTCTTCCCGGTGATGTCGCCGATGATCGACTCGATCAAGGTCGTGCGCCGCGGCAAGGTTCGTCGCGCCAAGCTCTATTACCTGCGCAACCTGCGCGGCAAGTCGGCCCGCATCGTCGAGAAGCAGGACCGCCCGACTGCCGTCGGCGAGTAAACCATCCCGAAAGGGTTGTGTGACCGAAAGCGCGGGGCCTGCCCCGCGCTTTTTTGTTGCGGCGTGCCTATATCGAGGATCAGCCTCAACTCGTCATGCGCGGGCTTGACCCGCGCATCCATCAGGAAGAGGAACTTGTTGCTCAAGATGGATGGATTGCCGGGTCCCGACTCCGCCAAGGCTACGCCGGGCCACAAGCTCACTCGGCCGACGAAGCCTTAGCGAAGGCGGCAAGCCCGGCAATGACGAAGAGGCGCCCCGCGCATCGATCGATTGTCGCGGGCGCAAGCCCTGTGTTAGAAATTTAGAATGGTTCCGGATCAAGCAAGCCAGCCCTGCCAGCGCGTCGTGATCGACGATCGCTCGCGGCTGCCCGGCCGCTTCTTCGGGCGCTTTGCGACGTCGGCAACGTCAGAGCTTACGCGCGCAGCGTAACGCTGCCTGGACGCTTTCGCCTGCTCGCGCGCCGCGGCGCGCTTAACGCCATTCACCACTGAATTTCCTCTGGAGCACAAGCTCATGTCCAAACCGACCACGCTGTACGACAAGATCTGGAACGACCATCTGGTCCACGAGGCCGACGACGGCACCTGCCTGCTCTATATCGATCGCCATCTGGTGCACGAGGTGACCTCGCCGCAGGCATTCGAAGGCCTGCGCACTGCGGGCCGCAAGGTGCACGCGCCGGAGAAGACGCTCGCCGTCGTCGACCACAACATCCCGACTACCGATCGCTCGAAGCCCAATCCCGATCCCGAAAGCATCGAGCAGATGCGGGTGATGGCGGAGAACGCCAAGGAATTCGGCATCGAGTATTATGACGAATTCGACAAGCGTCAGGGCATCGTCCACGTCATCGGCCCGGAGCAGGGCTTTACGCTGCCCGGCACCACCATCGTCTGCGGTGACAGCCACACCTCGACCCATGGCGCGTTCGGCGCGCTCGCGCACGGCATCGGCACCTCCGAGGTCGAGCACGTGCTGGCGACCCAGACGCTGATCCAGAAGAAGGCCAAGAACATGCGCGCGGTCGTCGACGGCAAATTGCCCGACGGCGTGACCGGCAAGGACATCATCCTGGCGATCATCGGCGAGATCGGCACCGCCGGCGGCACCGGCTACGTGCTGGAATATGCCGGCGAGGCGATCCGTGCACTCTCGATGGAAGGCCGCATGACGGTCTGCAACATGTCGATCGAAGGCGGCGCGCGCGCCGGCCTAGTGGCGCCCGACCAGAAGGCGTTCGACTTCCTGCGCGACCGTCCGAAGGCGCCGAAGGGCGCGGCCTGGGATGCCGCGATGCGCTACTGGGAGACGCTGCGCTCCGACGAGGGCGCGCATTTCGACCACGAGCTCCGGCTCGACGCCGCCAAGCTGCCGCCGATCGTCACCTGGGGCACCTCGCCCGAGGACGTCATCTCGGTGACCGGCTTCGTGCCCGATCCCGACAAGATCGGGGACGAGGCCAAGCGGCTCTCCAAGCATCGCGCGCTGAAATATATGGGCCTGACCGCCGGCACCAAGATCACCGACATCAAGCTCGACCGCGTCTTCATCGGCTCCTGCACCAACGGCCGAATCGAGGACCTGCGTGCTGCGGCGAAGATCGCCGAGGGCAAGACCGTCAATGCCCACGTCAACGCGATGATCGTGCCGGGCTCGGGCATCGTGAAGGAGCAGGCGGAGGCCGAAGGCCTCGACAAGATCTTCATTGCGGCCGGCTTCGAATGGCGCGAGCCGGGCTGCTCGATGTGCCTTGCGATGAATCCGGACAAGCTGAAGCCGGAAGAGCGCTGCGCCTCGACCTCGAACCGCAACTTTGAGGGCCGCCAGGGCTTCAAGGGCCGCACCCATCTGGTGTCGCCCGCGATGGCCGCCGCCGCCGCGATCGCCGGCCACTTCGTCGACGTCCGCGACTGGCGGTAAACGAAGTTTTCGTCTCAAGCTCGAGCCGTTGTGGAAACGGCTCGTTAACGGGGCGCACGCACACTGGCTCCTTGCGAGGACAAGCTTCGCGGGGAGCCGAACGTGGCTGACGACAAGCGCGAATTCGTCGACATGATCCGCGAGGCGACGCGGCAGAAGCGCCGCCGCGCCGCGCCACGCATCATCGATCCGACTCCCGAGGTGAAGGAGACCTCGCGCCTCAGCCACTGGCCGCCGGAGCGCTGGACGCAATGGCGGATCGAAAACCTGACGCCGTGGAAGATCAAGCCCTGGAGGCTGAAGAACTGGGACTAGAGCATTTTCGGTTCTGATTGGATCAGAACCGAAGCTCTAGATTCTTGTTTTGACGTGTTTTCTTCACGCGAACCGGCGTCCACTTCGCTCGAAAACGCTCTAGGTGCCTTCGCGCGAGAGTGACCTGACAAAACGGGCGCCGTTTGGCGCCCGCTGTCATTTCAGCCTTCACCAATAACCATACGGCCGCCAATGGTGACGGTGATGCCAATACGGCCGGCAGATCCGGCGCGGCCCGTAATAGGTCCAGACCACCCGGCAACGGCGGTGATGATAGTAGGCCGGATAGTAGTAGGACGATCCATAGAAGTAGCGCCGGTGATGGAAGTGCCGGCGGTAGCCGTAGCGGTACCCGCCGCCATAGAAACGGTGGTAGCCACCGTAGTGGCGATGGATGCCACCATAGCGATGGAAGCCGCCATGGAACGCCGGCGCAGCGCGGAAGCCGCCACCATGGAAGCCGCGAAAGCCACCGCCGTGAAATCGGCCACCATGGAATCCACCGCCACGGAAGCCGCCGCCATGAAAACCTCCGCCGCCGTGACCGCCGCCACCGTGGCCGCCGCCACCGCCATGCCGGACCTCTGTCGTCATTGCATCGGCCGCAGACTTCGCCGCGGGCACGGTGCCCGGGCTCGCCAGCGACAGCGCTTCGGCGCGTTGCTGCGCGCCAATCGACAGCGCGAGGACCGCTGCCGCCGCGGCACCGAGACGGCGCACCAAGCCACGCCGCAAATACCCTTCCCTCATCTTCAGAACCTCCCTGACAACAGCAATCACACCCACGCTGCATGGCAGCCGGTTGCATTGCGTTCATTGCGGTCGCTCCCGCCGCAACGCTAGAAATCCCTGAGTGAATGCGCCATGAACGCGCAAATCTGTGCGACGAAAAGTCCGGAGCAACGCCAGTGACCGTCTATGTGATCGTGCAGCTCAAGATGACCGATCGTGCCGCCTATGATTGGTATCAGGCGCGCTTCTTCGACGTGTTCAGGAAGTTCAACGGACGGCTGCTGTCGGCCGACGAACAGCCCGCGGTGCTCGAAGGCACCTGGGATCGCGACAAGCTGGTGCTGATGTCGTTCCCTGACGAAGCCGCATTCCGCGCCTGGTCGGAATCGCCTGAATATGTCGAGATCACCCGGGACCGCAAAGCGGATGCGCAAGGCGTCGTGCTGCTCGCCAAGGGCTTTGCGCCCTGATGCCGTTGCCCGCTACCGGCGTGAACCCTTTGCTAAGGGTTGGTGTCTAGGGTTAACGGACAATCAATCAGAAAATTCAGGACGACTTCGGTTTCCACGGCGCGGCCAGCAGGCCAAGCCGTGGCATCGCGTCCTCACACGTGCCTCATCGGCCGGGTGAGCCGATGGAAACAGCAGCATTATCGTGGGACCGGAAATGACCATCAAGTTTCAGAATTTGCCCATCATTGCCAAGATCGCGGTGCCCGCGGCCATTATCGCCCTGGTCGCGATCGGCATCGTCGTCCAGGCCTCGCTGGCGCTGAGCCATTTGTCGGCGACCGCGTCCGACCTGGTGGATGGCAACGCCCGCCGCGTACAGTACAGCCTCGAAGCCGAGAGCAACTTCAACAGCGCGGCCGTCAGCGAGAAGAATGTCATCCTCAGCGCCGCCGATACCAAGGCGATCGCCTCCAACATCGAAGCCTACAACAAGGCAACCGATGCGACGCTTGCCGCGGTCGACCGCCTGGCGTCCGTCACATCGGACGCCGGACAGCAGCAGCTGATCGACACGCTGCGCCGCGCGGTCAAGGACCGCCGCGAGGCCAGCGCGAAGGTGTTCGAGCTGGTCACCGCGGGCAAGCTGGAGGACGCCTTCGCCTACTCGCGCAATGTCGCGGCCAAGCATCGCCAGACCGCGATGGAGGCGGTCGCCAGCCTGATCGCCGCCAATGTGAAGGGCATGCAGGCCGCGCGTGACCAGGGCATCGCTACCGCCGACCAGACCCGCCTCGTGCTGCTGTTCGGCGCCGCCGCCGGGCTGCTCTGTGCCTTCAATATCCTCGCCTGGATCGCATTCAGCCAGATCGCGCGGCCGCTGTCGCGCATGACGGAGGAGATGACGAAGCTCGCCGACGGCGATCTCGACATCGCGGTGGTCGGCGATGACCGGAGCGACGAGGTCGGCGGCCTCGCCAAGTCGCTGCGCGTGTTCAAGGAGAATGCGATCACGGCGCGCCGCCTCGAAGCCGAACAGCGCGAGGAGCAGCTGCGCAAGGAGGCCCGGCAGCGCGCCGTCGAGGGCCACATCGCGACCTTCGACAATCAGGTCTCGGAAGCGCTGAACGCCCTGACCGCGGCCTCGACCGAGATGCACGCGACCGCCGGAAGCATGTCGGCGACCGCGGAGGAAACCAGCCGGCAGGCGACGTTCGTCGCCACCGCATCCAACGAAGCCTCGGCGAATGTCCAGACCGTCGCGGTCGCAACCGAGGAACTGCACGCCTCGATCAGCGAGATCACCCGCCAGGTGACGCAGGCGGCCGAGACCGCAAGAGCGGCGGTGGACGAAACCGATCGGACTAACGCGACCATCGAAAGCCTGGCCGCGGCGGCGCAGCGGATCGGCGAGGTGATCTCGCTGATCCAGAACATCGCCTCGCAGACCAATCTGCTGGCGCTGAACGCAACGATCGAAGCCGCCCGCGCCGGCGAGTCCGGCAAAGGCTTCGCGGTGGTCGCCAATGAAGTGAAGGCGCTTGCCACCCAGACCGCCAAGGCGACGGAGGACATCTCCTCGCAGATCGCGGCAATCCAGCAGGAGACCGGTCAAGCCGTCGCCGCGATCCGGGCGATCGGCGGCACCATCGGGCGGATGAGCGAAATCGCGGCGGCGATCTCCGCCGCTGTCGAGCAGCAGAGCGCCGCTACCCGCGACATCTCGAAGAACATCCAGGAAGTTTCGCGCGGCACCAGCGAGGTGTCGGCGAATGTCGGCAGCGTCAACGAAGCCGCCACCGAGACCGGATCGGCAGCCACGCAGGTGCTGACGGCCGCCGACGATCTCAGTCAGCAATCGGCAACGTTGCGCGGCAACGTCAACGCGTTCCTGGACAAGATCCGCGCGGCCTGACCGGATCAGGCAGCTTCTCACTGCGAAGGACGGCGCCCGGCGATCGGAGCCGCCCCTTCTGTTGGCTCTGCGCAGTCGCGCGCGAACCGCGGTTCACCAGAACGGGCCGAACCCGAAGCCGAAGGTGAACGGCGCCGGCGCGGCATACGGATATGGCCGATAATAATACGGCCGCGCGTAATAGTAGGAGCCGTAGGGCTGATAGGTGGAAAAGGACCGGTAGTACGGCCCGTAGCCGTGGCGGTAATGGTGGCGGTGGTAATGGTGATGATGGCGCTGTGCGCTGAAGTCAGTTGCCTTGCCCGCGTGCCGCTGTTGCGTGCCAGCCTGCGGCTTGGCTGACGTCGCCGCGGTTGCCGATGCCGGCGCCGTCAATGCAAAGGCACAAGCGACCGCGGCAACACCGATCCATCTCATCATGATCAACTCCTGCAGATTGCGATTGATATCATCTCGCGTGCGCGAGTCTGCCGGTTTGATGGCTGCAAACGACAACAGGCCCGCTGCTCACGGCCTGTGTCTCAACTGCGCTGATACGCCGCGCGATCAGCGGTGCCAGTGGCGACGATGCCCCCAGCCACGGTGATGTCCGCGACCCCAACCGCGATGCCAGCCCACTTGCGTGGTTGTCCGGTTCGCGTTGTCCTGAACCTTTGCGGCCGTACCTGGCGTCGCCAGCGACATCGCATTTGCGCGCTCGGCCGGCGCCGCCAAGACCAGCATCGCACCGACGGCCGCAAGCCCCAGAACCTTCATCACCTTCATAAGTCTTCTCCTTGATCCCTTGATGTCACGTCTTGCAACGACGCCTCGCGTTCGCGCGCGAATCGACCGCCGTTGCCGCGACGCAGATCGCAAGCAGAGTGCGGATGACGTGAATGGGATGTGAATGACTGCTCCACGATTGTGAATGCTGCTGGCGCGCTCAGGTTCCGACGCAGCGCGCGATTTTTCGCGCTCGCATGCAAAACCCGGCATGGACTATTATCGTATCTCGCGTGCACTCTGTTGCAGGAGGTTGCCGTGACACAAACAGGCACACGCGCGCGGTTGCTGCGTACCGCGTTCGCGACGCTCAGCGGTTCCATCATGCTCGCCGATCTCGCGCTCGCCTCGCAAGGACCGGGCGGCGGCATGGGAACGGCGAGCCACCTCACGCAAATGCTGATGGCGGTCGCGGTCTATGGAACGATGGGATTGATCGCGGCTGCCGCAATGATCCGTGCGGCACGCCGGCGGACGCGCAGCTAGAGCATGATGAGATTAGGTTGACCTGGAGCGGCGTCGAAAGTTCACCTCTCCCTTGGGAGAGGTCGATTTGCGTAGCAAATCGGGTGAGGGGTACGGTCTATCGAGAGAGCGAGAGCCCTCACCCGGATTGCTCCGCAATCCGACCTCTCCCCGACGGGGTGAGGTGAACCGCAACCGCGGCGATCCGATTCAACCAATACTCATCCCGCTCTAGCCGGGCCGCCAGAAGCAGTTCATGCGCGGGGTGATCACGGTGCCGCTCGGCCGGTGCTCCTGGACATAGGTCGCGGTGCAGTCGCGCACGGCGTTCGGACCGGGATTGTAGCGCGGGATGACATCCGGTTCCCAATGATCGGGCCGGGATCGGTAGATCGGCACGCGCTTCAGCCGGCGGCGCTCGACGACCCGCTCGCGCACAACCGGGTCCGCCCGACCGATGCGCGCTTCAGCCGCCGCGCTCTGTGCCTGCGCCTGTCCCGCCGGAAGCGAGAGCCCGACTGCACCAGCCAACAGCACTGCCGCCACGATCCGTTTCATCACGCCCACCCAAGCCCCATCCTTGAGCCCCATTGTTGGGCCGCACGGTCTCCCATTGCACCGCCAAGGTCAACTGCGCTGGCGCCGCCTGAGGCACTCGCGCTAAAGGAGTGTCATGTGGACCACAGCCAAAGCCCCCTCGCTCGCCGAGATGGAGGCCATGGCGCACGAGATTTTCGAGCGCCTGCCGGAGACCTTCCGGGCCCTCTGCGAGGGTCTGATCATCCGCGTCGACGACTTCCCGACCGACGAGGTGCTCGACGAGATGCAGGCCGAAAGCGAGTTCGACCTGCTCGGCCTGTTCCACGGCATCGGCCTGCCGCAGCAGAGCCATGGCGACGTCGCCCGACTGCCCAACCTGGTCTGGCTGTACCGCCGGCCGATCCTGGACTACTGGGCCGAGCACGACGAGACCCTCGGTCACATCGTCCGTCACGTGCTGATCCATGAAATCGGCCACCATTTCGGCCTCTCCGACGCCGATATGGAGGCGATTGAGGCCGATGCGGGCTAGCCCTGCAGAAATGGCCCTTTTACCGCTGTCGCATTCGCGATAAATAACCGCCCCTATCCCTCATTTTGACCGGGAAGTGCAACGATGGACAAGTTCACTACGCTGGAAGGCGTCGCGGCGCCGCTGAAGATCATCAATGTCGACACCGACATGATCATTCCGAAGCAGTACCTCAAGACCATCAAGCGCACCGGCCTTGGCAAGGGGCTTTTCTCCGAGCAGCGCTACAAGGATGACGGCAGCGAAAACCCGGATTTCGTCCTCAACCAATCCGCCTATCGCAACGCGAAGGTGCTGGTCGCCGGCGACAATTTCGGCTGCGGCTCGAGCCGCGAGCACGCGCCCTGGGCGCTGCTCGACTTCGGCATCCGCTGCGTGATCTCGACCTCGTTCGGCGACATCTTCTACAACAACTGCTTCAAGAACGGCATCCTGCCGATCCGCGTGTCGCAGGAGGACCTCGACAAGCTGTTCGACGACGCCGAGCGCGGCGCCAATGCGACACTGACCATCGATCTTCCCAACCAGGAGATCCGCGGTCCGGACGGCGGCAAGGTCAAGTTCGAGATCGACCCGTTCCGCAAGCATTGCCTGATCAACGGCCTCGACGACATCGGCCTGACGATGGAGAAGAAGACGTCGATCGACACCTTTGAGGCCAAGCTCAAGGAGCGCGCCTGGGCCTGAGCGGCAGCGTATCATCGAGCCCCGGTGCCCTCGGGCGCCGGGGCTTTTGCTTGCCGAATTGCCTCGCCGCAGACTTGCTGATAGCTGACGCGCATGCTGCCTGACATCGTCACCTTCTGGCACGGCTCGATGGACGCGCTGCGCCAGACCTGCCTGCGCTCGCAGGTGGCGGCCGGGCACAAGGTCACGGTCTACAGCTTCGATCCGATTCCCGGCCTGCCCGACGGCGTCGGCAATGCCGAGGCCGAGGCCGTGCTGCCGCATTCGTTCTCGGAGAGGCTGCGTCCGGCCGAGCCGGACGGTTCGTGGCGCGACTGGACCATCCTGCAGTTCAGCGACTTCTTCCGTATGCGGCTGATGCGGCAGCGCGCCGGCCTCTGGCTTGATGCCGATGTGCTGCTGCTGAAGGGCGTCGAGATCGATCCGGCAAAACCTTATTTTGCCTGGGAACGGCCGCGCCAGCTCGGCAACTCGGTGCTGTATCTGCCGCAAAATGATCCAATCGTGCGCGCCTTCGAAGCGCTGATGCAGCAGGACGAGCTGACGCCGGACTGGCTGGCGCTGCGTCACCGCGTGACCTTTGCGATGCGCCGGCTGCGCGGCAAATCCAATCGCCTCGCCGACATCCGCGTCGCGATCTTCGGCCCGGCGGCGCTCACCGCGCTGGCGCGCCGCGAAGGCGAATTGCAGCACGCGCTGCCGAAGCGTTCGTTCTACGCGGTGCATGCCGAGCCAAAGCTGTTCTTCGAGCCGTCGGATTTTTCGAAGTACCTGAACGACCCCGCCATCGTCGGCCTGCACATCTCGCCAAAGGGACGCGGCAAGCACGCGCCGATCCCGGGCAGTCTTTATGCGTGGGCGACGGAGAAGTTTGGAGCGTGAGCACTTCCCTTCTCCCCTTGTGGGAGAAGGTGGCGCGGACGCAGTCCGCGACGGATGAGGGGTCTGTCTCCGCGGAGAGAACCCCTCACCCGCGCTCGCTTCGCGAGCGCACCCTCTCCCACAAGGGGAGAGGGTAAGGGGCCGATCGCGCTAATGCCCCATCGCGGCGATCGCGTCTGCGATCGCGATCGTGCGCTTGGCCATCTCGGCGTGCAGCCGCTCCACCATGCGGCCGTCGAGCTGGATCGCACCGCGCGAGGCGTTCTCCGGCTGTTCGAAGGCGGCGATGATCTTGCGCGCCTCAGTGACCTCCGCCTCCGGCGGCGTAAAGATCGCGTTGCAGGCATCGATGTGGCTCGGGTGGATCAGCGTCTTGCCGTCGAAGCCGAGATCGCGGCCCTGGGCGCATTCCTCGGCAAAGCCGTCGACATTGCTGATGTCGCTATAGGGCCCGTCGAGGATTTCGAGCCCGTGCGCGCGGGTCGCCAGGATGCAATGCGTGATCATCGGGATCATCGCCGCGCGGCCCGGCTTCATCCGGATCCGGGTCTCGCGCGCAATGTCGTTGGGCCCGAACACGAAGCCGGCGAGCCGGGTTTCGGAATCCTTTGACGCGGCG
The DNA here is from genome assembly GCF_000426785.1 of Bradyrhizobium sp. th-b2. Lineage (NCBI taxonomy): Bacteria > Pseudomonadati > Pseudomonadota > Alphaproteobacteria > Hyphomicrobiales > Nitrobacteraceae > Bradyrhizobium > Bradyrhizobium sp. th-b2. The sequence goes on along the minus strand of NZ_AUGA01000018.1, from coordinate 83,408 downwards.
GCGAGCTTGTCGGCATCGAGCACCGCGCGCGCGGTCTCGATCATGGCCCAGACCCGAATCGAGGCGGGCGCATTGATGTCGCTGAGGCGGTCGGCAACCGCGTTGAGATCGTCGACGGTGGAGATCTTGGGAACCAGGATGCCGTCCGGCTGTGCCTTGCCGGCCATGCCGATGTCGTCGACCCACCAGGGCGTGTCGAGGGCGTTGATCCGGATCAGGACCTCGCGCTTGCCGAAGCCCTTGGCGGCGACCGCCTTGGCAATCTGATCACGGGCCACCGCCTTGGCGTCGGGGGCCACCGAATCCTCGAGATCGAGGATGATGCCGTCCGCCGGCAGCGTCCGGGCCTTTTCCAGCGCCCGTGCATTCGATCCCGGCATGAACAACAGGCTGCGGCGCGGACGGGTCATGGTGATCTCCTCAAGGCCTCTGGCAGATTGTTGTTTAAGCATGATCTTTTCGGAAAACCGCTTCGCACTTTTCCGGATCATGCTCTAGCGAAAGTCCATTGTTTAGGCACTGATCGGCCGCAGCTTTTCAAGCCCCGGCGCTATCATTTCAGCCCCGACGCCGAAAGTCTTGTTCCGGACATGCGCTTGTGGTTAGGCAGTGGCATGCAGTCCTTTCCGAAGCAATTGATCGACGGCTACCACGCCTTTGCCACGCAGCGGCTGCCGACCGAGCAGTCCCGCTACCGGGACCTCTCGGAGCGGGGCCAATTCCCCGAGACCATGGTGATCGGCTGTTGCGACTCCCGCGTCTCGCCGGAAGTGATCTTCGACGCCGGCCCGGGCGAATTGTTCGTGGTCCGCAACATCGCCAACCTGGTTCCGGTCTACCAGCCCGACAGCAACGCCCACGGCGTCTCGGCCGCGCTGGAATATGCCGTGACTGTACTGAAGGTGAAGAATCTCGTGGTGCTGGGCCATGCCCAGTGCGGCGGCATCCGCGCCTTCGTCGACAAGATCAAGCCGCTGACGCCTGGCGACTTCATCGGCAAATGGATGCAGATGTTCATCAAGCCGGGCGAGGTCGTCGAGCAGCGCGAGCATGAGACCATGCAGGACTTCGTCACCCGCATCGAGAAGGCCGCGGTGTTCCGTTCGCTGGAGAACCTGATGACCTTCCCGTTCGTGCGCGAACGCGTGGAGAGCGGTGACATGCAACTGCACGGCGCCTATTTCGGCGTCGCCGAAGGCTCGCTGTTCGTGCTCGACCGTGTCGCGAAGGAATTCGTCAGCGTTCGCTGACGCGCCGAAATCAGGCCAACAGAAATCTATTCGCCTCCGTGATGGCCGCTGCCCCAGCGGTCGGAGATCGCGAGCATGAAGGACGACACCACGAACACCAGGTGCACACCGACCAGCCAGGCGAGCTTGCTGGGATCGAAGGCGGTATCGAGGTTCATGAACGCCTTCAGCACCTGAATGGCTGAGATCGCGACAATCGACGCAAGTAATTTCTGCTTCAGGCCGCCGAAATCGACCTTGGTCATCCAGTCCGGCCAATCCGGGTGCCCTTCCGGATCGATCTTCGAGACGAAATTCTCGTAGCCGGAAAACACCACGATCAGGATCAGATTGCCGGTGAGCGAGATGTCGATCAGCGAGAGCACGCCAAGGATGATGTCGGATTCCTTGGCATCCGGCACATGCAGGATGAAGTGCCACAGCTCCATGCAAAACTTGAGCAGCAACGCCGCGAGGCTGATGACAAGGCCGAAATAGAACGGCGCCATCAGCCAGCGGCTGTTGAAGAGCAGGTTTTCGAAACGACGTTCGACGCGCTTCAGCGTCGGATTGGGCCGATAGGTCCCCTGTTGTTCCGCCATGCCTCGCGCTTCCTGACCCGTATCCCGCGTTTCGCTGTTACGCCGCCTTCTTCTTGGCGGTGATCAGCTTGCGGTTGATCAGGACTTCGGCGATCTGGATCGCGTTCAGCGCGGCACCCTTGCGCAGATTGTCCGAGACGCACCAGAACGACAGGCCGTTCTCCACCGTCGCGTCCTCGCGGATGCGGCTGATATAGGTCGCGTCCTCGCCGGCGGCCTCATAGGGCGTGACGTAGCCGCCCGGCTCGTGCTTGTCGATCACGAGGCACCCCGGCGCATTGCGCAGGATGTTGCGCGCCTCGTCGGCCGTGATCGGGTTGGCGAACTCGACATTGACGGCCTCGGAGTGGCTGACGAAGACTGGCACGCGCACGCAGGTCGCGGTCAGCTTGATCTTGGGATCAAGGATCTTCTTGGTCTCCGCCATCATCTTCCACTCTTCCTTGGTGAAGCCGTCTTCCATGAAGACGTCGATCTGGGGAATGATGTTGAAGGCGATGCGCTTCGGAAACTTCTTATTGATCAGCTCGTCATTGGTGTAGACGGCCTTGGTCTGCGTGAACAGTTCGTCCATCGCATCCTTGCCGGCGCCCGACACCGATTGATAGGTCGCGACCACGACGCGGGTGATCGTCGCCTTGTCGTGCAGCGGCTTCAGCGCGACCACGAGCTGCGCGGTCGAGCAGTTCGGGTTGGCGATGATGTTCTTCTTGGTGAAGCCGGCGGCGGCATCCGCGTTCACCTCCGGCACGATCAGCGGCACGTCCGGGTCCATGCGCCAGGCCGAGGAATTGTCGATCACGACCGCGCCGGCGGCGCCGATCCTGGGCGACCATTCCTTGGAGACCGAGCCGCCGGCCGACATCAGGCAGATGTCGACGTCGGAGAAATCATAATGCTCGAGCGCCTTCACCTTCAGCGTGCGGTCGCCATAGGAGACCTCGACGCCGACGCTGCGGCGCGAGGCCAGCACGACGACCTCGTCGGCGGGGAATTTGCGCTCGTCGAGAATGTTGAGCATTTCGCGCCCGACATTGCCGGTCGCTCCGACCACCGCGACTTTGTAACCCATCGTTCACTCTCCGACGAAAAATGCCCGTTCCCCCGCTGGCAGCGGAAAGGGAAGAGGCAGCGCTTCTATGCGAGAAACCCCGTCAAGACAACGTTGCGTAGCTTTTGAGCGTTTTGATGCGTTTCTTTCAGGCCGGTCCGGCCGTACCCCATCATACGAGAACTCCATCCGCACTGACGAGTTTCGTCGACGAGGTTTACGCCACGCTCTCCCGGCTGTTCGCCTATGTCGCCGTGCTCGCGCTGTTCGCCGTCCTCGGCAACTATCTATGGAAGCAACTGCCGGACGCAACGGCGATGGCTGCCCCCGCCGTCGCGGGCTGGAGCCTGGCCGGTCGCTCGACGCCGGCTTTTGCCATCAGCCGGCAAGATCCGCGAGATAAAACAGAGGCTTATGAAATCTTCCGGCACCCCGAGGGCGGTCGCAAAGACGTCTTCCGCTGGGCCGACGCCAGTGGCGCGCCGGCAGCCGAGCTGGAAATCTACCGTCCCGGCGGCGAGTCCATGGGACCCGCGGTCACCGAGATCGCCGGGCGGCTCGACCCGGGCGGCGTCCGCGAGCTCGAGGCCGCCGGCATCGTCGACAGCAAGTTCGGCAGCGTCACCTTGCTGCGCCCGGCGCGGCAGGACGGCAGCCGCAGTTGCCTTGGCTTCCTCAAGCAGGCCGACGCGCCCGATTTGCGCATCTCCGGCTGGACCTGCCAGGGCGCCAGCCTGCCGGCCCAGCGCGCCGCGATCGTCTGCATGCTGAACCGCCTGACCCTGCTGGCCGCCGGCAATGACCTGCGGCTCGCTGCGCTGTTCGCGCATGCCGAGCTGCGCCGCACCGACTGCGTTACCTCCGGCCCGCCGGCCCTGTCGGCCGACTGGGTGATGGGCAGCAAGAACCCGCTTCTGCGCGGCGCCCTTTGATGGCAAGACCGTGGCAAGACACTGGTTTACATGAAACTTTTGCTCTACCGGCTGCATTATCTGGGCCGGTGTGGCGCAATTGACCTAGTGACGGGCTTCCCACCAAGGCTACAATATGTTCCGAGTGATTTTGGCGGACGCGCCAGCCCCCCGACGGGGCCGTAATGACGAGGATGCGATGACCTTGAAATTCCCTGCCGCGAACAAGCTCGTGGTGTTGCTTGCCGCGGCTGCCGTCACCGCAACCGCGCTCAGTGTGACCGCAGCCAGCGCGCAGAGCCCGAGCAAGCGCCAGCAGCAAGAGCAGTATGACCGCGACGGCCGCCGCTATTACGGCCAGCAGGGTCCGAACCGCGTCTATCAGCAGGGTCCGCGCACCCGCGTCTACGTCACCACGCGCTCGTGGCTGGACGCCGGCACCGAAGTGCTGCCGGGCGACCGCAAGTTCAACGACTACGCCTATCCGCCGGAGATCGGCTATCCGTCGTTCGCGCGCGAGAACAACAACCGTCCGATCGATCGCCAGCCGCTCAGCCCGCCGGCCGACCTCGGCGGCTATCCGCGGAATTTCCCGCTGTACTGAGAATTTCGGCAAGCAGCGGATACGAAAATGCCCGGCTCCGGCCGGGCATTTTTTGTTTGTCCGTCATTCCGGGATGGTCCGAAGGACCAGACCCCAGATGCGCGATTGCGCATCGGGGAATCTCGAGATTCCGGGTTCGCGTCTTTGACGCGCCCCGGAATGACGGCAGAGCCGTCACGCATGCAGCTTCTGCAATTCCTTCAGGATCGCTTCGCCCATCTGCGTCGTGCTGACCGACGTGGTGCCTTCCGACTTGATGTCGGCGGTGCGCAGGCCGCTGGCGAGCACGGCCGCGATCGCGGCATCGACCTTGTCGGCGAGATCGCCCATGTCGAAGGAATAGCGCAGCGCCATCCCGAACGACGAGATCATCGCGATCGGGTTGGCGAGGCCCTTGCCCGCGATATCGGGCGCCGAGCCGTGCACCGGCTCGAACAGCGAGCGGCGCTTCTTGGTCTTGGAATCGACCTCGCCGAGCGAGGCCGACGGCAGCATGCCGAGCGAACCGGTCAGCATCGCCGCGATGTCAGACAGCATGTCGCCGAACAGATTGTCGGTGACGATGACGTCGAACTGCTTCGGCGCCTTCACCAGGTTCATGCCGCCGGAATCGGCGAGCTGATGCTCCAGCGTGACGTCCTTGTATTCACGCGCATGCACCTGGGTCATGACCTCGTTCCAGAGCACGCCCGACTTCATGACGTTGCGCTTCTCCATCGACGTCACCTTGTTGCGGCGCTTGCGCGCCAGATCGAAGGCGACGCGGCCGATGCGCTCGATCTCGTAGGTGTCGTAGACCTGGGTGTCGACCGCGCGCTTCTGGCCGTTGCCGAGATCGGTGATGGTCTTCGGCTCGCCGAAATAGACGCCGCCGGTGAGCTCGCGGACGATCATGATGTCGAGACCCTCGACCGCCTCGCGCTTGAGGCTCGAGGCATCCGCCAGCGCTGGGTAGCACACCGCCGGACGCAGGTTGGCGAACAGGCCGAGATCCTTGCGCAGCCGCAGCAGGCCGGCCTCGGGGCGGACTTCGTAGGGCACGCTGTCCCACTTCGGACCGCCGACCGCGCCGAAGATCACAGCGTCGGCCGCGGCGGCCTTGGCCATGTCGCCCTCGGAGATCGACACCTTGTGGGCGTCATAGGCGGAGCCGCCGACCAGCCCCTGCTCGGTCTCGAACCTGGCGATGCCCTGCGCATTCAACCAGTCGATCACGCGTTGCACCTCGGCCATCACTTCGGGGCCGATGCCGTCGCCGGGGAGAAGCAGCAGTTTATGGGTCGCCATGGTCGTTACCTCGAGCTAACTGTTTGTTGTCATTGCCGGGCAAGAGCGCGAAGCGCGTCCTCGCACAAATGACCCGGCAATCCATCCCGCTTCGAAGAAGCCTTGAAGATGGATGCCCGGGTCAAGCCCGGGCATGACGAGCGGGGAAATCCGGGCGGAGTGCTAAAACGCCCCGGGCGGATTGGCAAGGCGCCTCGGACAGGGCCAAAATGGCCGCACAGAGCCAACCGCGCCCCAAGAAGCCAACAAGACGGACCTCATGACCGCAGCCATCGTCTACGCCTTCGCCTCGGCCATTTTCTTGGGCGCAGGCGTCGTGCTCGCGCAGCTTGGCTTGCGCACCGTCGAGCCGCTGTCGGGCGCCGCGATCAGCGTGCCGTCCTTCACTTTGCTGTTCCTCTTGCTGTCGCCGCTGATCCTGCATGGCGAACCGGTGGTGTGGCGCGGCCTGCCGATCTTCATGGCGATCGGCCTGTTCTTCCCGGCCTCGCTGACGCTCCTGACCTTCGCGTCGAACCGGGCGCTCGGGCCGGTCATCACCTCGACATTGGGCAATCTGGCGCCGCTGTTTGCGGTCACCGCCGCCGTGGTGCTGCTGCACGAGCCGCTCGAGCCGCAGCAGCTCCTCGGCCTCGTGGTCGCGGTGGCGGGGGCGGCTGTGATCACCGTGACCCGGCCGCGCGACCTCGGCCATTGGCGCAGCTGGGCGCTGCTGCTGCCGCTCGCCAGCGCGCTGGTGCGCGGCATCGTGCCCCCGATTGCAAAGCTCGGGCTTGCGATCTGGCCGAGCCCGCTCTGGGCCTGCCTGATCGGCTACATCATGTCCTCGCTGGTGGTGCTGACCGTGCAGCGGATCCGCAAGGGCAGCTTCACGGTGCAGGCACCGCGCGAGGGCCGGTTCTGGTTCGCATTGACCGGCATCAGCAACGGGCTCAGTGCGCTCAGCCTGTTCGCCGCAGTCCGCAACGGCCCGATCACGCTGGTGGCGCCGCTCGCTGCGATCTACCCGCTGGTCACCGTGGCGCTGAGCGCGATGCTGCTCAAGCATGTCGAGATCACCGCGCGGATCGTCGCCGGAACCCTGCTCACCGTAATCGGCGTCGCGCTGGTCCTGATCGCCTGATTGCCTGATACGCAAGACTGTGTTGCGGCCAGCGGCGCTGGGCAGCGCCGCTGCGGCCTGCCACAATGGCCGCATTGCCGGAGTGAATTGTGAGAGCCCCCGCCCCGTCCTATCCGCATCCCGCGCGGCTGATTCTGATTCTGTCGCTCGCACCGACGGTCGGTCTCGGCATCGGCCGCTTTGCCTATTCGCTGGTGCTGCCCGACATGCGCGACTCGCTGGCCTGGTCCTATTCGGCCGCCGGCTTCATGAACACGATCAATGCCGCCGGCTATCTGGTCGGCGCACTGTTCGCCTCGCGCCTGATCCAGCGCTTCGGGCTTGCCACATCGGTGCGCTGGTCGACGCTGGCCTGCGCGCTGTCGCTGGCGCTCTGCGCCATCTCCGGCAATTTCGCCGTGCTGAGCTTTGCCCGCCTGCTGGTCGGCTTCGCCGCCGCAATCGGCTTCGTCGGCGGCGGCGCGCTCGCGGCGACGATCGCGCAATCGCGGCCGGAGCGCGCGAACTTCCTGCTCAGCCTGTTCTATGCCGGGCCGGGCGTCGGCATCCTGGCCTCCGGCCTGATCGCGCCCTTCGTGTTGCAGGGCTTTGGCGCGGGCTCCTGGTGGATCGTGTGGTGGGCAATGACCCTGCTCTCGGCGATCATGACCGTGCCGCTGCTGCTTGCGCCATTCCACGGCAATGCAGCCGCCGCCGGCATCGTGCGGACCAAATTCGCGATCATGCCGGTCCTGATCTACCTCGCCGCCTATTTCCTGTTCGGCGCCGGCTACATCGCCTACATGACCTTCATGATCGCCTATGTCCGCGACGGCGGCGGCGGCGCGGTCGCACAGAGCGCGTTCTGGAGCCTGATCGGCGTCAGCGCGTTCGTGACGCCCTGGTTCTGGCGGCGGGTGCTGGCGCTCGACCGCGGCGGGATCGCCACCACCATCATCCTCGGCGTCAACGCGCTCGGCGCGGCTCTACCGATCTTCGGGCATTCGCCGCTGCTGCTTGCGATTTCCGCGCTGGTGTTCGGCGTCGCCTTCTTCGCGGTGGTGGGGTCGACCACCGCCTTCGTACGCTTCAACTACCCGCCGCAGGCCTGGCCGACCGCGATTGCGGCGATGACCATCGCCTTCGGCATCGGGCAGACGCTCGGGCCGATCGTGGTCGGCGCCATCACGGATGCCGTCGGCAGCCTGTCATTTGCACTGAACGTCTCGGCCGCGATGCTCGCGCTCGGCGCGCTGCTGTCGGCGTTTCAGCGGAAGGTGGGGCCGTAATCCTCCGTCGTCCCGGCGAAAGCCGGGACCCATAACCACAAGTGGTTGTGATGGAAGGAAGCGTCTCCCCGCATGCCTATTCCTTCGGCCGCGGAGTATGGGTCCCGGCCTCCGCCGGGACGACGGCTAGCTCCCGCTGAACGAATTGTAGCCCTGGTCTTCCCAGTAGCCGCCCTTGTAGTCGTTGGTGACTTCCATCGACAGCACGTATTTCGGGTTCTTGAAGCCGAGTTTTGTGGGCACCCGGATCTTCATCGGAAAGCCATAGGCGCGCGGCAGGATCTCGTCGCCGAATTTGAAGGTCATCTGGGTCTGCGGATGCAGCGCCGTGCGCATGTCCAAAGGTGAATTGTAGCCGTCCTTGTCGGCGCACTGGAACCAGACATATTTGGCGCGCGTGTCGGCGCCGATGATCTTGAGGAAATCGCGCAGCGGCGTGCCGGTCCAGCTGCCGATCGCGCTCCAGCCCTCGACGCAGATATGGCGCGTCACCTGCTTGACCTGCGGCAGCTTGTACAATTCGTTCAGCGTCCACGACTTCTTGTTTTCAACCAGGCCACGCACCTCGAGCTTCCAGTCCGCGCCCGCGACCTCGGGCGCATCGTCGAGATCGTAATAGGCATTGAACGGGAACGGCTTGGTGATCATGCTCTCGGGATACGTCGGCGCCAGCGCATCCGGATTGAACATCCAGGCCTGCACCGCGTCGTTGAACTTCGAGACCCTCTTCAGCAGTTCCTCCGCCGACGACGAATCGACCACGTCGCAGCCGGTCAGCAGCGTCAGCGCGCCGAGGCTGGTCCCCGCCGTGATGAAACGGCGGCGCGTCAGCTCCGGCATCGTCTTCACTGCGTCGCGCACCAGCAGCTTCTTGTCGACACCGGGGATCAGGAGTTTGCGCAAGCGACCCATGACACTCTCCCTAACGACCGATGATCATGGCGCGCAGGCTCTTCGGCACCAGCAGTGCGAGCGCGACGTGGATCACCAGGAAGGCGACGATCAGCGCCATGCAGGTGAAATGAACATAACGGGCGAAGTCGTAGCCGCCGAACAGCGTCACCAGCCAATGCAATTGCACCGGCTTCCACATCGACAGGCCGGACAGCACGATGACGACGCCGACGATGATGATGCCGGTATAGAGCAGCTTCTGCACCGAATTGTACTTGCTGAGATCGTCATGCGACAGCTTGAAGGTCAGCGCCGCCTTGGTATCGGAGATCACGCCGCCGGGGGTGATCGGCAGCAGCTTCTTGCGGAAGCGGCCGGTGGCGAAACCGAGCGCCAGATAGATCAGGCCGTTGACCATCAAGAGCCACATCGCGGCGAAGTGCCAGAGCAGCGCGCCGCCAAGCCAGCCGCCGAGCGTGATGCTCCGCGAGAAGGTGAAGCCGAACAGCGGCGAGGCGTTGTAGATCTGCCAGCCGGACATGATCATCAGGATCATCGCGAAGGCGTTGATCCAGTGCACCATCCGCACCCAGACCGGCTGGATCACCTTCGCCGGCGTTGCGGTCTCTGCCGGGTGGTCGCTGACGGCAAGGCTCGTCATGGCATATCTCTGCTCGTGGTCGTTACCGGCTTATACGCCGGGAACCGGGGTTCCGTTACAGGGTCGCGCCTACTCAGTTTGATATAGGCCGCCCCATCTGGTCACAAAAATGCGAGCCGGGGCGAGGCTCCGGCTCGCTGTTTCGTGGGGCGTTCAGGGACTAAATCAGGCCGCCGGGTGTTACGTCGCCGGCATCAGCACGGTGTCGACCACATGGATGACGCCGTTCGACTGGTTGACGTTGGAAATCGTCACCATCGAGGTGCCGCCCTTGGCATCGACGATCCAGACCTTGCCGTCCTGCTTCTTCACGGTGAGTTCCTCGCCCTCCGCGGTCTTCAGCTTCTTGCCGTCGGTGAGGTCGGAGGCCTCGAGCTTGCCGGGCACCACATGGTAGGTGAGGATCTTGGTCAGCGTCGCCTTGTTCTCCGGCTTGACGAGGCTGTCGACGGTTCCGGCCGGCAGCTTGCCGAACGCGGCATTGGTCGGCGCGAACACTGTGAACGGGCCCTTGCTTTCCAGCGTGCTGACCAGGCCCGCGGCCTTCACCGCGGCGACGAGGGTGGTGTGGTCCTTCGAATTGACGGCGTTCTGGACGATGTTCTTGGACGGGAACATCGCGGCGCCGCCGACCATCACGGTCTTTTCCTCGGCGCGGACCGGCGCCACGACAGTGGCGGTGATCGCGAGCGCGCTGAAGGCAGCGGCAGCGAGATAGGCAATACGCTTCGACATGGTTCGTCTCCCGATGAGGTATCCGACCGGCGAGGCATCGCCGGCGATGAAGGGGCAACAACGGCGCGTGTTGTTCGGTGTCTGCGTCGTCGTTGCCCGAGCTACGGCAGGTTTTCGGGACGGTTTCCGGAAATAATTCTTTGTGATTCCTGAAACCGGCTGCGGCGCGCTGCGTACCCGCGGCGCGTCGCGCAGCTTGTCGACCGTTCCATTCAGCGGAATTGACGGGTGCGCCGCCGCGAGCAATTTGCTTGCCGCCATTGCCTGATTGGTTCAGCCTGAGATTGCAGCGTAGCTTCGCTAGCCAGGCGGGTGTGGGGAGGACGATCATGAGCAGCATCACGGCTGATGGCCACGCCGCGCCTGCGGCGAACGAGGCCAGCAGCGACATCGGACCGCTCGAGCAGAAGCACCTGCAATTTGCCAATTACCGCGCGGTCGCCGGCGGCACGGAGGTGACGAAAACGCATTGGCACATCGCCACCGCCAACGCGCTCGGCTGGGGCTTTGACGGCATGGACGGCGTGATCTTCGCGCTGGTCTCGCCGATGGTGATCAAGGAATTTTCGCTGAGCCTGCCGGAATATCGCTCCGGCATGCAGATCGCGCTGTTCGTCGGCATCGCCGGCCTCTATTTCTGGCCATGGCTGGCGGACCGGTTTGGCCGGCGCACGCTGCTCGCCGTCAACATCGCGCTGTTCTCGCTGTTGATGCCGGTCGCGGCGCTGTCGCCGACCTTCGCGGTCTTTGTCATCGCGCGCTCGTTCCTGTTCTTCGCGCTCAACGGCGAATGGTCGCTCGGCTCGATGCTGGTGGCCGAAACCTGGCCGGCGCGGCTGCGCGGGCGGGTGATCACCATCACGCGCTCGGCCTGGTGCCTCGGTGCCACGCTGGCCGGCGCGATCACCGGGCTGGTCGCCGCCAATTTCGGCTGGCGTGTCGCAGTCATGGTGCCCGGCGTGATCGCGCTGCTGGCGATCTATATCCGCTCCACCTGCCCGGAATCGCCCTATTGGGTGCGCGCGCAGGACCGCAAGCGGCGCATCTCGGAGACGCTGGCGCGCGGCGGCACGGTCAGCGCCGACGATGGCGCCTGGTTCGGCAAGGCCAAGTCGGTCGGCATCCGCCAGGTGTTCCTGCCCGACGTGCTGCCCGCAACGCTGGTTGCGCTGTTCGTTGCCTGCGCCAGCACCTGCATCTACGGCACGGTCGGCGCCTGGATGCCGCTGTACCTATCGACCGAGAAGCATTGGTCGACGACGGAATACAGCCTGTTCTACGTGTTCTACGGCCTTTGCGGCTTCCTCGGACTGTGCCTGGTCGGCTGGCTGATCGACAAGATCGGCCGCCGGCGCGCCTTCATCATCACCTTGATCGAGGGCGCGATCTTCATGACGCTGTGGGTCTATTCCGAGGACCGCGTCCTGCTCTGGACGTTCGGGCTTCTCTGGTGCCTCGGCTTCCTCGGCTTCTGGGGACCGAGCACGACCCTGACCGCGGAAATCTTCCCGACCCGCATCCGCGGCGCCGCCAACGGCGTGGTGTGGGCGATCGCTTACTTCGTCGGCTTCGTGCTGTTCCCGTTCGTGTCCATCGCGCTCCAGCAGCACACCGGCTCGTTCGCGCTGGCGTTCCTCTGCATCCCGGTGCTGATGATCGCGATGGCGGTCGGTGTCTTCCTGTGGGTGCCCGAGCATTCCGGCAAGGAGCTGAACGAGATCATCGAGTGACGTAGACCGTCCACGCCGTCGTCCCGGCCAAGCGAGGCGCGAGCCGGGACCCATAACCACGAATGGCCATTATCAGGCATCGCTGGAGCCACAGCGTGCCCAACAATCCGACCCTGTGGTTATGGGTCCCTGCTCCCGTGCGCAATTGCGCACTAGGCAGGGACGACCCGTTAAAAGTTGGGCCTAATCCCTGTTCGCCGGCGTCTGGATGAATCCGCGGTTGTGCGTCGGGCTGATCAGGATCTCGTTCATGCAGACCCGCGGCGGCATGCTGGCGACGAAGGCGATGGTGCGGCCGCAATCCTCCGGCTGCAGCATCTTGGCCTGCTCGGCTTCGCTCGGCACCACCGGCCGCTGCTTTAGGATCGGCGTTGCGACCTCTCCGGGCGACAGGCAGCAGGCGCGCAGGCCGTTGACGCATTCGTCCATGTTGAAGGAATGGGTCAGCGCCAGCACTGCGTGCTTGGTCGTGGTGTAGGCCGGGCCCGGCATTTTCGAGACGTGACGGCCGGCCCAGGAGGCGACGTTGATGATGCAGCCGTCCTGCTGCTTGCGCATCGTCGGCAGCACCGCGCGCATGCAGTAGAGCACGCCGTTGAGATTGACCTCGACGAGCTTGTCCCAGCCTTCCAGCTCCATGTCGGCCCAGCTGCGCTTCGGCACATTGATGCCGGCGCTGTTGACCAGGAGGTCGATGCGGCCGTGTTTGGCGACGATCGCTTCGGCCGCCTTGTTGACGTCGGCCTTGTTGCTGACGTCGAGCGGGATCGCCTCGGCCTTGCCGCCCTTGTTCGTGATGTTGGCCACCACGCGGTCGAGCTCTTCCTTGCGGCGGCCGGAGACCACGACCGTCCAGCCGTCCGCAGCCAGGAATTCCGCCCCGGATTCGCCGATTCCGGTGCCGCCGCCGGTGACCCAGGCCACGCGTTTCCCATTATTTGTCATGCAAACTGTCTCCGTTGCTTTCCGAAGGGCGTTTTTGCTAATCCAGCCAGACCTTTCCGGCTCTTTCGCCCCTCGGGGAATGTTTGCATGAACACGACCACCAACGCCAACCTGTTTTCCCGCCTGTTCGACGGCCTCGACAACCCCAACCGACTGGCGATCGAGCAGCTCGACGGCAGCCGCATTTCCTATGGCGATCTGATCGCGCGGGCCGGCCAGATGGCGAACGTGCTGGTTGAGCGCGGCGTCAAGCCAGGCGACCGCGTCGCGGCGCAGACCGAGAAATCGGTCTCGGCCCTGGTGCTCTATCTTGCCACCGTGCGCGCTGGCGGCGTCTACCTGCCGCTCAACACCGCCTACACGCTGAACGAGCTCGAATATTTCATCAGCGATGCCGAGCCGGCGTTGGTGGTCTGCGATCCCACCAAGCCGGAAGGCATCACGGCGACCGCCGCCAAGGTGAGCGCGAAGGTCGAGACGCTGGATGCCAGCGGCAAGGGCTCGCTGACCGAAGCCGCCGACAAGGCTCGTAACGACTTCGCTACCGTGCCGCGCGGCAATGACGACCTCGCCGCGATCCTCTACACGTCGGGCACCACCGGCCGCTCCAAGGGCGCGATGCTGTCGCACGACAATCTGGCGTCGAACTCCTACTCGCTGGTCGACTACTGGCGCTTCACCGACAAGGACGTGCTGATCCACGCGCTGCCGATCTATCACACCCACGGCCTGTTCGTAGCGAGCAACGTGACGCTGTTCTCGCGCGCCTCGATGATCTTCCTGCCGAAGTTCGATCCGGACCTGATCATCAAGCTGATGGCGCGCGCGACCGTGATGATGGGCGTGCCGACCTTCTACACCCGCCTGTTGCAGAATCCCGGCCTGAACAAGGACGCGACGAAGCACATGCGGCTGTTCATCTCGGGCTCTGCGCCGCTGCTCGCCGACACCCATCGCGAATGGTCGGAGCGCACCGGCCATGCCGTGCTCGAGCGCTACGGCATGACCGAAACCAACATGAACACCTCCAACCCCTATGACGGCGACCGCGTGCCCGGCGCGGTCGGTTTCGCGCTGCCCGGCGTCTCGGTGCGGGTCACCGATCCCGAGACCGGCAAGGAGCTCGCGCCCGACACCATCGGCATGATCGAGGTCAAGGGCCCGAACGTGTTCCAGGGTTACTGGCGGATGCCGGAAAAAACAAAAGCCGAATTCCGCGGCGACGGCTTCTTCATCACCGGCGATCTCGGCAAGATCGACGGCAAGGGATACGTCCACATCCTCGGCCGCGGCAAGGATCTCGTGATCTCCGGCGGCTTCAACGTCTATCCGAAGGAGATCGAGAGCGAGATCGACGCCATGCCCGGCGTGATCGAATCCGCCGTGATCGGCGTGCCGCATGCCGATTTCGGCGAGGGCGTCACCGCCGTGCTGGTCTGCAGCAAGGGCGCCGATGTCAGCGAAGCCTCGGTGTTGAAGGCGCTCGACGGGCGGCTCGCCAAATTCAAGATGCCCAAGCGCGTCTTCGTCGTCGACGAACTGCCGCGCAACGCAATGGGCAAGGTGCAGAAGAACATTCTGCGGGATACTTATAAGGATATCTATTCGAAGGCTTGAAGAAAGCGGGATTTCGCGAGGGAACGATGAACCGAGAGTATGCCGAGAGGATTTGTCTACAAATCTTCGATGCTTTGGATGCAATGTACAAGGCTGAAATGGCCATTGCAGGGCTCGGCAAGCAGGAACGGACCCGATTCCATCGTTCGGTTCAAGAGGTCATTGCGGACCTCGAGGACAAGCTTCTCCTTCCGATTTGCGAGCAATATCCGGACTTGCGGCCACCCACAGAGGAACAGAGGCCACGCATACTTTGCAGCGAATTGACATGGAGCGAGGTGAATCTTCCGTCGTCGGTGACCGAAGATCAGCTCGACGAGGTCATCATGTCGCTTTTGAATCCGCGGTGGCGGAAGGTCCTGTGGTTCGTGACCATTGCAGAAGAACGTTACAAGGAGCTTGGCTGGACTATCAGTCACGAGGTGACCGCGGCGCGATTGAAGGTGCTCTCCGATAGGGATCGCATCGAGGGGATCGGCGATATGCGCTACTGGGGCAACAGCGAGGTCCGGTTGAAGGACTGACGCCGGCTAGTGCCCGCCGACGAGGCTGATCACGAACCGCCCGCCGACGATGAAGAGATAGGCGCCGAAGGCCATCTCCAGCGCCCGCTTCGACAGCGCATGCGCCACCTTCACGCCGAGCGGTGCGGTGACCAGTGTGGTCGGCATCACCAGCAGCGCGCCGATCAGCGAGACGTAGCCGAGCGCGAACGGCAGCTGCAGCGCGGTGACGTCGGGGAAGCGCGCGGCGGCGGGCCAGCCGGCATAGACATAGCCCAGCGCGCCGGGGATCGAGATCAGCACCGCAAGCGCGGACGAGGTCGCAACCGCCTGATGGATCGGCCGGCCGTAGAAGGTCATCAAGAGATTGGCGAACAGGCCGCCGCCGATACCCATCAGCGTCGACAGCAGGCCGACGAAGAAGCCGTAGACGCGCATCAGGAAGCCTTTCGGCACGTCGTCGCCGAACTTCCAGGTCTCGCGCGCCAGCAGCAATCGCGCTGCCGCCGACCACGCCACCACCACGAACACGATCTTGAACAGCCGCTCCGGCGCAAACCGCGCGGTGACGCTGCCGGCGGCGACGCCGATCACGATCGGCAACCACCAGCGCTTCAATATCTCCATGTCGACCGCGCCGCGGCGATAGTGGGCGCGGAACGAGCTCAGCGAGGTCGGGATGATGATCGCGAGCGAGGTGCCGATGCATAGCGGCATCCGCACCTCGAGCGGCACGCCGGCGAGGCGAAAGCATTCGTAAAACACCGGCACCAGGATCGCGCCGCCGCCGATGCCGAACAGGCCAGCGAGAAACCCGCACAGCGCTCCAACCGCGATCAGCAGCAGCGCAAGCTCGAGCAGTTCCTTGGGATCGAGGCCGGCCATCATCCTTCCCGTCGTCAGGAGGCGTTCGCGTCAGTGCGGTCGGCCAGCCATAACGTGACCAACGCTGCCAGCGGAGCAGCCGCCGCAACCAAAGCAAAGCGGAGTGGGTTTGAAGGCGTTGCGCCCTGCATCAGCAACGCCAGAACGTCGACTAGCAGTCCGGCGCACGAGAAGACAAGCAGGAAGGCCGGATCGTCGGCACTGGCGCGACCGGCAGTTCGGCGCCGTTCGAAGGAATTCGGATGGAGGGAAGTTGAGGCCATGTCGCGCTCCTCAAATCGTGGAGCTGGCAGACTAGACCCTTCTCAAATGCGGGAGTATTGCTCCGGATGAGCAGGCTCTCTTGCGAAGTGCGGAAGGATCGGGCTTGGACCAGCTTGCCGCGATGGCGGCCTTTGTCCGTGCGGTCGATACCGGCAGCCTGTCGGCGGCGGCGCGCTCGCTGCCGAGCTCGCTGACCGCGGTGAGCCGGCAGATCAGCGCCCTGGAGGAGCATTTCGGCACCCGCCTGCTGCTGCGCACCACCCGCCAGCTCGCACTCACCGACGACGGTCGCATCCTCTACGAGCGCGCGAAATCGATTCTCGGCGAAGTCAGGGAGATCGAGGCGACGCTGGCGCGCGACCCGCACCAGCCATCAGGTCGGATTCGGATCAGCTCACCGAGCCTGATCGGGCGGCTCGTGATCGCGCCGCTGCTGAACGAGTTTCTGCGCCGTTATCCCGCTGTTGCCGTCGACCTGCTGTTGATCGACCGCGCCGTCGATATGGTCGACGAGGACATCCATCTGGCTGTTCGCATCGGCCGCTTGCGCGACTCGCAGCTGGTCGCGCGCAAGCTCACCGATCTCCAGATGATCGTGTGCGCATCGCCTGAGTATCTCGCGCGGCGCGGCGAACCGCGGACGCCAGGCGATCTTTCGGCGCATGACTGCCTGGTGTTTTCCGATTCGCCTGGAAGCGCGGAGTGGCGCTTTGCCGACGGCTCGAAGACGGGTCGCAAATTCCGCATATCCGGTCGGCTCTGGATGAATAGCCTCGACGCGCTGGTTGGTGCAGCGCGGGATGGTGCGGGCATCGTCCGCGTGCCGTCGTGGCAGGTGCAATCCGATCTCGCGAGCGGCCGCTTGCAACGGCTGCTGATCGACCATGAGCCGGCGCCGACGCCGCTGCATCTGATGCTTCAGCCGTCGCGCCTGGCATCGCCTAAGATCAGGGCATTCGTCGATTATCTGGTGGAACAGTGGGGCAAAATCGACGCGTTCCGGAGCCCGTCAGCGCGCAGCTAATGGTCTCCCGCCGCACGCAGATATTATGATTCACTTCTTGGTTCATCAGGCCTTGCATCTGGTATACCACACTGCGGATCAACCAGAATTCGGCAAGTCTAACAATGAACTTCGGTTCGACCGAAGGCTATTTGGCCGTTGCGCGGGCTGATCCGACTCCGTAAATAGAACTCCTCTACCGCGTTCCCCGATGGGCCGGCCGCGGTCCCTCACACCATAAAGCCCGCCGATGACCGCCAGGATCGAACGACCGCTTTCACCCCATTTGCAGACCTACCGGTGGACGCTGACGATGGCGCTGTCCATCGTCCACCGTGCCACAGGTCTGGCCCTCTATTTCGGCACCCTGCTGCTCGCCTGGTGGCTGATCGCAGCCGCCTCCGGCCCCTCCGCCTATGCCAATGTCCAGGCCTTCACCGGCAGTGTGATCGGCAAGCTGATCGTGTTCGGCTACACATGGGCGCTGATGCACCATCTGTGCAGCGGCATCCGGCATTTCGTCTGGGATCTCGGCTACGGCTTCAAGGCCAATGAGCGCGAAGCGCTGACCTGGGGAGCTGTGGTTGCCGGCGTCGCGCTGACCGTCCTGATCTGGACTGCCTACGCCATCGGAGGTGGACGATGAGCGGCCGTTCCTCGATGCGCACGCCGCTGGAGCGCGTCCGCGGTCTCGGGTCCGCGCATACCGGCACCGGCGACTTCTGGCGCCAGCGCCTCACCGCAGTTGCGATGACGCTGCTGATCTTTCCCGTGATCGTGGTCGTGATCATGCTGACCGGCCGCAATCATGCCGGCGCGGCGCAGATCCTCGGCTCGATCCCGATCGCCATCATCCTGCTGCTCTTCATCATCGCCAGCACCTGGCACATGAAGATCGGCATGCAGGTCGTGATCGAAGACTACATCCACAACGAGAAGCTGAAGATCGCCAGCGTGATGGCGAACAACTTCTTCTGCGTCGCGGTCGCATTGGCCTCGATCTACGCAATCCTCAAATTGTCGTCGGGAGTATAACCCATGGCCGGTGAAGGAAACGGCAAGGCCACCAACGGTGGCCCGGCCACGAACGGCAAGGCCTACCCGATCCAGGACCACACCTACGACGTCGTCGTGGTCGGCGCCGGCGGCGCGGGCCTGCGCGCCGTGGTCGGCTGCTCGGAAGCGGGCCTGCGCACCGCCTGCATCACCAAGGTGTTCCCGACCCGCTCGCACACGGTTGCGGCGCAGGGCGGCATCTCGGCCTCGCTCGGCAACATGCACCAGGACGACTGGCGCTGGCACATGTACGACACCGTGAAGGGGTCGGACTGGCTCGGCGACCAGGACGCGATCGAATACATGGTGCGCAACGCGCCCGACGCGGTCTACGAGCTCGAGCATTGGGGCGTTCCGTTCTCGCGCACCGAGGAGGGCAAGATCTATCAGCGCCCGTTCGGCGGCATGACCATCGATTTCGGCAAGGGCCAGGCGCAGCGCACCTGCGCCGCTGCCGACCGCACCGGCCACGCCATGCTGCACACGATGTACGGCCAGTCGCTGCGTCACTCGGCCGAGTTCTTCATCGAATTCTTCGCCATCGACCTGATCATGGACGACCAGGGCGTCTGCCGCGGCGTGATCGCGCTCAAGCTCGACGACGGCACGCTGCATCGCTTCCGCGCCCAGACGACGATCCTGGCGACCGGCGGCTATGGCCGCGCCTATGCCTCCTGCACCTCGGCGCACACCTGCACCGGCGACGGCGGCGGCATGGTGCTGCGTGCCGGCTTGCCGCTGCAGGACATGGAGTTCGTCCAGTTCCATCCGACCGGCATCTACGGCTCGGGTTGCCTCGTCACCGAGGGCGCCCGCGGCGAAGGCGGCTATCTCGTCAACTCCGAAGGCGAGCGCTTCATGGAGCGCTACGCGCCGTCGGCCAAGGACCTCGCCTCGCGCGACGTCGTCTCGCGCGCGATGACGATCGAGATCCGCGAAGGCCGCGGCGTCGGCAAGAAGAAGGATCACATCTTCCTGCACCTCGATCACCTCGATCCGAAGGTGCTGCATGAGCGGCTGCCGGGCATCTCCGAATCGGCGAAGATCTTCGCCAATGTCGACGTCACCCGCGAGCCGATTCCGATCGTGCCGACCGTGCACTACAACATGGGCGGCATTGCCACGAACTATCACGCCGAGGTGCTGACCAAGCGCAACGGCGACGACAATTCGGTGGTGCCGGGCCTGATGGCGATCGGTGAAGCCGCCTGCGTTTCGGTGCATGGCGCCAACCGCCTCGGCTCCAACTCGCTGATCGACCTTGTCGTATTCGGCCGCGCCGCCGCACTGCGTCTTGCCGACAAGCTGACGGCGAACGCCAAGCAGCCGGAGCTGCCGAAGGATTCGTCCGACCTCGCGCTCGGCCGGCTCGACCACTTCCGTCACGCCTCCGGCGGCACGCCGACCGCGAAGCTGCGCGACAGCATGCAGCATGTGATGCAGAACAATTGCGCGGTGTTCCGTACCGGCGACGTGCTGCAGGAAGGCCAGAACCTGATCCACAAGGTCTATGGCGGCGTCGGCGACATCTCGGTTTCGGACCGCTCGCTGGTGTGGAATTCCGACCTGATCGAGACGCTGGAATTCGACAATCTGATCGTGCAGGCAATCGTGACGATGGATTCGGCGGCCAACCGCACCGAGAGCCGCGGCGCGCATGCCCGCGAGGATTTCTCCGCGCGCGACGACAAGAACTGGATGAAGCACACGCTGACCTGGATCGATCCGGCCGGCAAGACGGCGATCGATTATCGTCCCGTCCACGACTACACGATGACCAACGACGTGCAGTACATCCCGCCGAAGGCGCGGGTCTACTGAGAACGAAGGCGAGCAAGCATGGTTGAATTCGCACTTCCGAAGAATTCGAAGATTTCCGGCGGCAAGACCTGGCCGAAGCCGGCCGGCGCCACCGAGACGCGCGAATTCCGCGTCTACCGCTGGAACCCGGACGACGGCAAGAATCCGAGTGTCGACACTTACCATGTCGACACCCATGATTGCGGCCCGATGGTGCTGGACGGTCTGATCTGGATCAAGAACCACATCGACCCGACGCTGACCTTCCGCCGCTCCTGCCGCGAAGGCGTCTGCGGCTCCTGCGCAATGAACATCGACGGCCAGAACACGCTGGCCTGCACCAAGTCGATGCACGACGTCGGCGCTGGCGGCGCGGTCAAGGTCAATCCGCTGCCGCACCAGCCGGTGGTGAAGGACCTCGTTCCCGACCTCACCAATTTCTACGCCCAGTATGCCTCGATCGAGCCGTGGCTGAAGACCACGACGCCGACGCCGCAGAAGGAGTGGAGGCAGAGCCACGAGGACCGAGAGAAGCTCGACGGCCTTTACGAGTGCATCCTGTGCGCCTGCTGCTCGACCTCCTGCCCGAGCTACTGGTGGAACAGCGAACGCTTCCTCGGTCCCGCCGCGCTGCTGCAGGCGACCCGCTGGGTCACCGATTCCCGCGACGAAGCGACCGGCGAACGGCTCGACAATCTCGAGGATCCGTTCCGCCTCTATCGCTGCCACACCATCATGAACTGCGCCAAGGCGTGCCCGAAGGGCCTCAATCCTTCGGAAGCGATCGCCGAGCTCAAGTTCAAGCTGGTCGAACGCCAGATCTGATCCGACACGCCCGCGGCCGGCGCTGTTATCAGCGGCCGCCCGCAGCAGGCCGGATCAGGATGTCGGCGCCGACGGCATCGACGCCAGGCCGATCGAGATCGAGCACGACGTCGACGATGCTGTGATCGTCCGGATCCATCGTGACGGTGAAGCCGAGATCGCGGCACATCCCGATCATCGTGGTGTTCTCGGTCAGCACCTGGCCGGACAGCCGCTTCAATCCCTCCGACTTCGCGTAGTGGATCAGCAGCTGCATCAGCGCCCAGCCTAGCCCTTTGCCCTTGAGATCGGACTGCAGCAGGATCGCATATTCGGCGTTCTGGTACAGCGAGTCCGAATGCAGCCGGACCGCGCCCATCATCTCGCCGGTGTTCGGGTCCAGCGCCACGAAGGCCATCGCGCGCGCATAATCGAGCTGGGTCAGGCGCGCGATGAACGCGTGCGAGAATTCCTTCATCGCATGGAAGAAGCGCAGCCGGAGATCTTCGGCCGTCACGCGCTTGAAGAACTCGCCGACCATCGGCTCGTCCTCCGGCCGCATCGGGCGCACCGTGACGCGCGAGCCGTCGCGTAACGCGAGCTCGCCCTCCCATTGCGACGGATACGGCCGCACCGCGAGCCGTGTCTGGCCGGCAAACAGCCGCGCCGGCTTGCGGATCGCCACCCGCGCATCGAGCGCCAGCACGCCGCTCTCGTCCGCCAGCATCGGATTGATATCGAGCTCGGCGACCTCGGGAATGTCGGCCGCCATCTGCGCCAGCTTGACAAGGGTAAGCGGCACCACATCGATTGGGACGGCCGGCACATCGCGATAGCCGCCAAGCAGCCGCGACACGCGGGTGCGCCCGACCAGCTCACGCGCCAGATTCATGTCGAGCGGCGGCAGTGCCAGCGCCTTATCGTTGATCACCTCAACCGCGGGGCCGCCGCGACCGAACACGATCACCGGACCGAAGGTCGGGTCGTCGGCGATGCCGAGGATCAGTTCGCGCGCCGCGCGTCGCACGATCATCGGCTGGATCGTCACGCCCTGCAGCTTCGCGCCGGGCCGCGCGCTTCGTGCGCGCTCCATCACGGTTCTGGCGGCCTCGACGACGCTGTCCCTGGTGCGCAGATCGAGGATGATCCCACCGACGTCGGAGGCGTGGCGAATGTCGCGCGAGAACACCCTGACCACGATCGCGCGCCCCTCGGCGAGGAACGGCGCCGCCTTCTCGGCGGCATCCTCGGCACTCTCGGCGACGATGGTCGTCACGATCGGGATATCGTAGGCCTCGAACAGGGCGACGATCTCGGGCGGATCGAGCCAGGCGCGCCCCTCCGACAATGCTTTCACGACCACATGCCGCGCCGCGACGGTCTCCGGCATGAACACCGATGCGATACCCGGCGGGATCGCGGCGAGCGCGGTAGAGGCCTCGCGATAGCGCACCAGATACATGAAGGCGCGCACCGCATCGTCCTCGGTCGGGAAATGCGGAATCCTCGCCGCCTCGAAGATCGCGCCGGTGCGCTCGTCGGCGCCGACCCACGCCGCGAGCACCAGTGCTGCCACTGCACTCCGCTTCGACCTGCGATCGCGAACGCATTGCGCCACGGCCTCGGCAATCCCCTCGGCCGGCGCCACCGCCATTTCCACATTCGCGACCAGCACCGCATCGCTGTTGGCGTCATCGAGCAGCGCATTGAGCGCCACCACGTAGCGGGCGGCATCGGCATCGCCCGCGATGTCGACGGGATTGGCGCACGACCAGCCCGGCGGCAACTCCTTGTCGAGCCGCGCAATCGTCTCCGCCGTCAATGTCGCGGGAACACCGCCGAGCTCGGCCAAGCGGTCGGTCGCGAGGATGCCGAGCCCGCCGCCATTGGTCAGGATCGCGAGCCGGTTGCCGCGCGGGACGAAGCCGCGGCCGAGCAGCTCGGCACAATCGAACAGCTGGCGAAGGTCGTAGACCCGCAGCATTCCGGCGCGGCGGAACGCGGCGTCATAGATCGCGTCCGAGCCGGCCAGCGCGCCGGTGTGGGTCGCGGCGGCCTTCGCGCCCGGCGCCATCCGTCCCGACTTGACGACGATGACCGGCCTCAACCGCGCCGCGGCGCGCGCCGCCGACATGAACTTGCGCGCATCCTTGATGGCCTCGAGGTAGATCAGGATCGCGCTGGTATGATCGTCGAGCGCGAAGTAGTCGAGCAGGTCGGCGACGTCGACATCGAGCTGGTCGCCGATCGAGGCGATGCCGGAGAAGCCGAGCCGCCGCTCCGCCGCCCACTCGATCATCGCCGCCGCGACCGCGCCGGACTGCGAGATCAGAGCGACGTGCCCGTCGGACGGCTGATGCGCGGCGAAGCTCGCATTGAGCTTCGCATGCGGCACCATGACGCCCATGCAATTGGGCCCGATCAGGCGCATGCCATGTCGACGCGCCGTCTGCTCCGCGGTCTCCGCGAGCGAGCCCGCGCCGTGGCCGAGACCCGCCGACAGGATCGCCGAACCGGCGACGCCGGCCAGCCCAGCCTCCGCCACGATCTCGGGGACCGCGGCCGCCGGCGCACTGATGACGACGAGGTCTGGTACGAACGGCAGCGACTTCAGGTCCGGAACGGTCGGCTCGCCGTCGACATCGGCATACTGCCGATTGACCACCCCGACGCGGCCGGTGAAGCCGCTCGCTTTGACGTTTCGCAGCACCGCCGCGCCGAGCGACGACGGTCGCGGGCTGCCGCCGACGATCGCGATGCTTCGCGGCGAAAATACCCGCTCCAGGCCGAACGTCGACATTGCGTGGTCTCGCAGGGAACCAGCGGACGCCCGTAACGCGCCCGCGAATGAACTCTACTTCGTCATTCGGCCAGTTGCACCCATTGAGCCGGACAGGCCCGTTAGTGCAGACCCAGCGCCTGCGCCAGGTTGAAGGTCAGGAAGCTCGCGACATAGGCCAGCGCGAGCATGTACACGAATGTCACCACCATCCACTTCGCGCTGCCGGTCTCGCGGCGGATCACCGCCAGCGTCGAGGCGCATTGCGGGGCGAAGATGTACCAGACCAGCAGCGACAGTGCAGTCGCCAGCGTCCATTTCTGCGCCAGCACCTGGCCGATCTGGTCCGCCGCCTCCTTGCCGCCCTCGATCGAATAGACGGTGCCGAGCGCCGCAACCGCGACCTCGCGCGCCGCCATGCCCGGGATCAGCGCCACCGCGATCTGCCAGTTGAAGCCGATCGGCCGCAGCAGCGGCTCGAGCGCATGGCCGATCATCGCCGCAAAGCTGTAGTTGATCGCCGGCCCCTCGGCGCCGGCCGGCGCCTGCGGGAACGACGCCAGGAACCAGATCAGCACCATCATCGAGAGAATCGTGGTGCCGGCGCGGTACAGGAACATCTTGGCACGGGTGAACACGCCGATCGCGATGCTGCGCAGCCGCGGCACCTTGTAGTCGGGCAATTCCAGCATGAACGGCGCCGGCGCATGGTCGCGCCACATCAAGAACTTTGCGATCGCCGAGACCGTCAGCGCGCTGGTGATGCCGGCGGCATAGAGGCCGAACATCACGAGCCCCTGCAGATTGACGAAACCCCACACCGTGGTCGACGGAACGAAGGCGGAAATGATCAGCGTGTAGACCGGAATCCGCGCCGAGCAGGTCATCAGCGGCGCGATCAGGATCGTGGTCAGGCGGTCGCGCCTGTTGTCGATCACCCGCGTCGCCATGATGCCGGGAATCGCGCAGGCAAAGCTCGACAGCAGCGGAATGAAGGCGCGGCCGTGCAACCCGGCGCCGCCCATGATGCGGTCCATCAGGAACGCGGCGCGCGCCATGTAGCCGAAATCTTCCAAGAGCAGGATGAACAGGAAGATGATGATGATCTGCGGCAGGAACACGATCACGCTGCCGACGCCGGAGATCACGCCGTTCTGCAGGAAGCTCTGCAACAGGCCCCAGCTTTCCGGCAGCACGCCGTGAATCAATTGCCCGAGCGCGGCAAAACTGTCCGACAGCAATTCCATCGCCGGCTGCGCCCAGGTGAACACCGCCTGGAACATCACGAACAGGATCACGGCCAGGATCACGAGACCCCAGACCGGATGCAGCACGACGGAATCGATCCGCGTCGTCAGCGTGTCGGGCTTGGCCGGCAGCGTCACGGCTGATGCAATGATGCGGTCCGCCTCGCGCTGCGCCGCCTTGAGATCGGCGATGGTCGGCGTGGTCCACTCGCTGGCCGCCGCTTCATGCGACCGGGCCAGGAATTCGTCGGTCCGCTTCAAGAGCTCGTCGACGCCGCCCTTGCGCACCGCGACCGAGGTCACGATCGGCAAGCCCAGCTCCTGCGACATGCGATCGATGTCGATCGTCACGCCGCGGCGCTTCGCGATGTCGATCATGTTGAGCACGAGCATCATCGGCCGGCCAACACGCTTCAGCTCGAGCACGAGCCGCAAGGTCAGCCGCAGGTTGGTGGCGTCAGCGACGCAGAGCACGAGATCGGGCACCGCCTCGCCGTCGAAGCGGCCGAGCACGATGTCGCGGGTGATTTCCTCGTCCGGGCTGCGGCCGCGCAGCGAATAGGTGCCGGGCAGGTCCAGCACGGTCACGCTGCGGCCCTCTGGCGTGACGAAGCCGCCGGATTTGCGCTCGACGGTGACGCCGGGATAATTGGCGACCTTCTGGCTGCTGCCGGTCAACCGGTTGAACAGCGAGGTCTTGCCGGTGTTCGGGGCACCGACCAGCGCCAGACGCAGGGATGCAGCGGTCATTCGACGATCACAGCCATGGCTTCGCTCCGGCGCAGCGCAATCGTGATGTTGTCGACGCGCACTGCGATCGGATCCCGTCGGATCGTGCCCTCATGCAGGATTTCCACGCGTGCGCCCTCGACAAAACCCATCTCGACCAGGCGCTGCTCCAGCTCCTGCGGAGACAGCGATGAGCCCGTCACGAGCGCATCGAGCCTGATGATCTTTCCGACAAAACCGCGATCCGCATGTCCGAGCCGGATGTCCTGAAGATTATCCTGGGAGCTGTTTGGATCGCCTGTCATGCGGCCTGTGTTTCAGCAGGTAGTCACAGGGTCAAGCGTTTGCCCGTGAGAGGTTTTAGAACTCCTAAAAACAGCGTCGGGAAGCGTCATCCGGGTCGATTTTCCGCTTGACCGCCGACGAGGCGCTAACGGGTCCGTGATGTCACCGGGCGGCATCGGCCCGGCGCGGCCCCGAGCGCAAGCCGGCGTCCGCTTGATCGATCCGCCTCGGCCTGCGCTGCCCTTGAGCGGCCGCGCCACGGCGAAAGCGCCCCGGCGCCACATCCCAAGGCCACACCTCAAGGCGGGGTTTCGCTTCCTCCGGCGCAACGGTTTGCGTTAAGGTCCGCAAGGAGCCGGAGCGCCCGTGCCGACTGCACAACGCAATTCGCTGAGACTGCTGCGATGGATGATGGCCGCCGCGCTAGCCCTTCCGCTGGCGCTGTTTGCGTTCGCCTCCGCGATGTCCTGGATCTCGATCAACGAGGCCGCCGACCAGGAAATCCAGCGCACGCTTGATGTCGCCCATGAGCACGCGCTCAAGGTGTTCGAGACCATCGACCGCAGCCTGGCCGAGGTCACCGAGGTCATCCGCGGCATGGGCGATGGCGACATCGTCGCGCGCGACAAGAGCCTGCACCAGCGACTGCGCAAGGTCGCCGAGGCGCTTCCCCAGGTGAAGTCGATCTGGGTGTTCGATGCCAACGGCCGCGCCCTGGTCAACAGCCTGGTGCAGCCGGCCCCCGACATCGATTTCTCGGACCGGGAATACTTCCGGATCCATGCCCCGGGCGACATCGGCACCTATATCGGCGAGGTGCTGACGCCTCGGCCGCCCTATCTGGGGTCGCGGTTCTTCAGCGTCGGCCGGCGCCGCAACAACGAGGACGGCAGCTTTGCCGGCGTGATCCAGGCCTCCGTGCTTCCGGAATATTTCGTCAATTTCTACGCGCGGATCGGCCGCGAGCCCGGCAGCTTCCTGGCGCTGATCCGGACCGACGGTGCGGTGCTGGCGCACTTCCCCGTCGTCGACCGCAACGTCAGGTTCGAGCCGGGCGGGCCGCTCGGGCGGCAGATCGTCGCCAATCCCGAGGCCGGCGCCATGACGATCCAGTCCCCGGCCGACGGCGTCGAACGGCGCATGCGCTATCAGCGGCTGGCCGAATACCCGATCTATGTCAGCGCCGGCCTCGAAACCTCGGCGATCAAGTCGCGCTGGATGTCGACCATGGCCCAGCACCTGATCTTCGGGATCCCGGCCACCGCGCTGCTGTTCGGCCTGCTCGCGCTCGCCTTCCGGCGCACCCAGCGCCTGCAGGAGGAGGCCAACCGGCGGATCGAGGCCGAGGACGCGCTGCGTCATGGCCAGCGGCTGGAGGCGCTCGGCCAACTCACCGGCGGCGTCGCGCACGATTTCAACAATCTGCTGACCGTGATCCGCGCCTCGGTCGACATGTTGCGGCGGCCGGACCTGCCGGAGCCGCGGCGGCAGCGCTACATCGACGCGATCTCCAACACCGTGAACCGCGCCGCCAAGCTGACCAACCAGCTACTCGCGTTCGCGCGCCGGCAAACCCTCAAGCCCGAGGTGTTCGACGCCAGCCAGAATGTGCGGACCCTGAGCGAGATGATCGCGACCCTGATCGGCTCGCGCATCGAGATCACAGCGCAGGTGCCGGACGAAACCTGTCTGGTCAACGCCGACGCCGGCCAGTTCGAGACCGCGATCATCAACATGGCGGTCAACGCGCGCGACGCCATGGACGGCGTCGGCCGGCTTACGATCGCGGTCCGCCCGGTCAACAGCCTGCCGTCCGGAGCAGCGAACCCGCCGAGCCCTCACGGCCACGTCGCGGTGTCGGTGGCCGACACCGGCGTCGGCATTCCGCAGGATCTGTTCGGCCGCATCTTCGAGCCGTTTTACACCACCAAGGAAATCGGCCAGGGCACTGGCCTCGGCCTGTCGCAGGTGTTCGGCTTTGCCAAGCAATCCGGCGGCGAGGTGACCGTCACCAGCGACGTCGGCAAGGGCTCGACATTCACGCTGTATCTGCCGCGCGTCGTCGGCGAACACCGCGCGCAATCGGTGCGCACCGAGGATGCGCCTTCGGTCGATCGAACCGCGGCGTCGGTCTTGATCGTCGAGGACAATGTGGAGGTCGGAAAGTTCGCCGCCGACACGCTGACCCAGCTTGGCTGCACCTGCGTGCTGGTGGAGAACGCCACCCACGCCTTGGAAGAGCTTGCCGTCGACCCCGACAGGTTCGACCTCGTATTCACCGACGTCGTGATGCCCGGCATGAGCGGCATCGAGCTTGCGGGGGAGATCCGCCGGCAGGGGCTCGACCTGCCGATCGTGCTCGCCTCCGGCTACAGCCAGGTGCTGTCGCAGCAGGGCAGCGGCGGCTTCGAGCTGCTGCAGAAGCCCTATTCGGCCGAGCAACTCGCGCGCGTGCTGCACAAGGCCGCGCGCTCGCGCCGGCTGCGGCGCGACCAGGCGCCGGCGTCGTGAGGCTGTGCGATAGGTTCTCGAATCCGCTGCCACAGAATCGGTGTCGCCGCCCGGCTTGCCGCCTTCGCTAAAGCTTCGGCGTGCCTGGGATTTGTGGCCTCGTCGAAGCCTTGGCGTAGACGGGACCGGTCGATCCAGTATTCCAGAGGCGCCGATGCTTGAGCCGAGAAGCCGCGGCGTACTGGATCGCCCGGTCGAGCCGGGCGATGACAGGTGTGGATGGGGGCGCAGCGTTGCATTCTCGCGACATGATTTGTCCGAGGCTCGCTCTTCGTTTCGCCCTCTCACTTCACAGAGGGCGCAGGGGCTTGACGGGTTTTTGCTGAGTTGCCAGTCGGCAAATCAGTGAGCGACACGGAAGTGCCGGCGGTCGTTGGCGCGACCGCATTGCGGAGATGCGCGCGCGTGGTTACGTCGGGCAGGGCCGGACGCGGAGCAACGCGATGGCTCGCACGGGATTGATATGTGGTCCTCCGCTCTGGACGACGGGCTTGTCTTCCCCTTCCCCCTGAAAGGGCGAAGGTCGGGATGGGGGCAGCCGCAGACGACGCTGTCTGCGGAGAGAGCAGATCCCCACCCGCTTTGCTCTCGCGAGCAAAGCGACCTCCCCTTTCCAAGGGGAGGTGAAGCGAGAACGCGGATGCAGATGCGACACAACAAGGAAGGCTTGCGATGATCGGCCATATCGGCTTTTCGGTCTCCGACTATCAGCGCGCGAAGGCGTTCTACCAGACGGCGCTGGCGCCGCTCGGCTACGGCCTGATCATGGAAGTGCCGGCGGAAGTGACCGGGCACGCGCCTGCGGCGGGGTTCGGCGCCAACGGCAAGCCGGACTTCTGGATCGGCGGCGAAGGCGCGATGAACAGGCCGGTGCATATCGCGATTGTGGCCAAGGACCGTGCCACCGTCGATGCTTTCTACAAGGCCGCGATGGCAGCCGGCGGCCGCGACAACGGTGCGCCCGGCATCCGCGCGCATTATCACCCGAACTATGACGGCGCGTTCGTGCTCGATCCCGACGGCCACAATATCGAGGCGGTCTGCCACACGCCCGGATGAGGCGCATAGGAACGCCGCGGCGCGCGATCCGCTATCGCTTCGAATTTCGATGGAGCGATCAATGAACACGTCGCGACCCTACGTCGGCGACAACGGCAAGGTCTCGATGTGATGCCGATCGAGCCTCCCGAGATCCCACCATCAACGCCAGGCACGCCGAGCGAACCGCCGCCGGGCATTCCGCCGGGAAATCCGCAGCCTGAGATTCCAGCGCCGGTGCGCGAACCCGGTGAGCCGCCGCGACCGGACGAGTTGCCCGGCAACACGCCCGACGAATTACCGGTGCGTGGACCGCCGGGACCATCCGGTCCACCACCTGCGACAGATCGACTCGCCGCGGGGTGAATCACCCCCGCGCCTCAGTTCCACATCAGTTGCAACTATGTCCGAGCGTTTCTTCTGAATGCGCAGTGAACAAGCGCGCATGCAACCCGTTATAATGTCGAAATAAACTTCGCCGATGATTCGTGGCTCGCCACAATCCGGCCTAACGGCTGGCCGTTCATCGTCCTGCCGAATTGTTCGGCTCACTGTTTTCTTTCCTGCCCAGAACTTTCCGCCCGGGGACTCCAAGACCATGACAAAGCTTCGTCTCGTGCTGCTTGCCACGACTGCGCTGACGGTGATGCAATTCGCCACCTCAGCGTCGCACGCCCAAACCTCGCCGCTGGTCGTCGCACAGGCGCAGCCAAAGGAAGAAACCGGACCTGACGGAAAGCCGAAGCCACGGCCCGCGCCGGGTGCTCCCGCACATCCGGCACCGCCCGCAGCCGCGCCGCATCCGCAGGCACCACCTCCGGCCGCCGCACCGCCTGCGCGTCCCGCGCCGCCGCCGGCCGCGGCGCCCGCGAAGCCGACCCCGCCACCGCCGCCACCGGCTGCTGCTCCGGCACACCCGACGCCGCCACCTCCGCCCGCCGCTGCACCTGCGCGCCCGACGCCGCCTCCGCCGCCCGCGGCAGCTCCCGCTCGCCCCGCACCGCCCGCCGCGCCCACGCGGCCGGAGCCGCCCGCGGCTGCCCCGGCGAAGCCGACCCCGCCCCCTCCGCCGCCTGCCGCAGCACCGCAACGTCCGGCGACGCCTCCGCCACCTCCACCCCCGGCTGCGCATACGCCGCCGACGCCTGCACCGGGCGCAGCTCCCGCAGCACGTCCCGGCACGCCGCCGCCTCCGACAGCAGCAACGCCTGCGCCTGCAACGCCGACAGCTCCGACAACGGCTCCCGCCGAACGCCGGCCTGGTGATCGTCCGGGTGGTGAACGTCCGGGTGGCACCAGGCAACCTCCGGGCACGCCGCCCGCCGCGACATCTCCAGCAACGCCCGCGCCTTCGGCGACGACGCCTCCCGCAGCGGGACAGCCGCCGGCACGACCGGGCGCACCGCCCGCCGCAACACCCGGTGCGACCCCGACGCCGGGTCAGCAGGGACGTCCGGCTACACCGCCCGGAACACCGGCGACCCCAGGCGCGGCAATGGGCGCGCCCGGCGCAACGCCAACGCCAGCGGCGCCAGGTCAGCAGGGACGTCCGGCCACACCGCCCGGAACGCCGGCGACTCCAGGCGCCGCAATGGGCGCACCTGGCGCTGCTCCTGGAGCAGTTCCTGGCGCTGCACCGGCTCCGGGTCAGCCGGGACGCCCGGGCACACCTCCGCCGGCAGCCGGCGCTGCGCCCGCACTGCCGCCCGCCGCGGGAGCCGCCATGGGCGCGCCATCGGCGCGTCCAGCCGGCCCCTCGGCGCCGGGTGTCGTCCCCGGCTCGGCAGCCGCAACCCCGCCGCCCGGCCAGGCGCAATACGCCCCACCGACGGTTTCCTCGGCCTTCCGGACCGCGCCGACGGTTTCAGCACCGCTGCCACCGCCGCCACGCCATGACAACCTCACGCCGCTCGCGATCGGCGCCGCGGTCGGTGTCGGCGTGGTGGCCGGCGCCATCATCGGCGGGAGCATCGCCGACCTGCGCGGCCAGCGGCAGGAAGTCGTCGAAGGCGGCCGCACCATCTACACCGAGCCGGACCGGATCATCATTCGCGATCCGGGCGGACAGGCCTATGTCCGGGGCGACGATAACTATCGCTTCCGCTATGGCGCGCGCGACATTCGCACCGAGACGATCGGCGGCGAGACCCGCACCATCGTGGTTCGTCCCGACGGCACCGAGATCATCACGGTGGTCGGTCCCGACGGGCAGATGCTGCGCCGGATCCGCAGGGATGCAGGCGGCCGCGAGCTCGTCATCATCGACAACTCCTATCGCGATCCGCGCGCGGTTGGCGGCTTCTATGTCGACCTGCCGCCGCCGGTGGTGCGCATTCCCTATGATCGCTACATCGTCGAGTCCGACAGCGCGGCACCTGATGTAATCTACGACACCATGGAGGCCCCGCCGGTGGACCGGATCGCGCGGCGCTATTCGCTCGACGAGATCCGCTACAGTCCGAACGTGCGCATGCTGATGCCGTCGATCGACGTCAACAGCATCAACTTCGACTCAGGGTCCTGGCAGATTCCCCCGGATCAGGCGGCGAAGCTGCAGGCGATCGCCGACGGCCTCAACCGTGCCATCCAGCGCAATCCGCGCGAGGTGTTCCTGATCGAGGGCCATACGGACGCGACCGGCAACGACACCGACAATCTGTCGCTGTCCGACCGCCGTGCGCAATCCGCAGCCGAGCTGTTGACGCAGCAGTTCGGCGTGCCGGCCGAGAACCTGACCTCGCAGGGCTACGGCTCGCAATATCTGAAGGAGCAGACCGACGGACCGAGCCGCATCAACCGGCGCGTCACCGTCCGCCGCATCACCCCGCTGCTCAACGGCGGCACCGCCTCCGCCGCGCCGCCGCCGCGCTGAGCGGGGCGACATCACGATACGAAATGGCCGGGAGCGATCCCGGCCATTTTTGTTTTTCTCCTTCCCCTGAAAGGTCGGGATGGGGGTCAGCCGCAGGCGATGCCGTATGCGGAGAGAGCTGATCCCCACCCGCTTTGCTCTGGCGAGCAAAGCGACCTCCCTTTCAAGGGGAGGTAGGAGCGCTTCCAAGACCTCGTGACTTCACCGCGCCATCTGCTGCGGATCGTAGAAGAAGCGCTCCTCGACCAGCTCCTCGCCGCGCCAGGTCTGCCAGGCGACCTCTTCCATGCTGCGGACCTTGCCGTCCTTGGCCGTGAACTCGAACCGCCAGCAGATCGCCGAATGATCGCCATCGACGAGCAGCGGACCGAGCCGCGTGGTCTTCACGCCGGCGACCGCGGCCAGCACCGCCGCCTCGCGCGCCGCCAGCGCCTCGCGGCCGACGCGCCATTCGCCGTCATTCTCCTGGGTGCGGGCGTCCGCTGAATAGAAATTCCTGATCGCGCCGACATGGTCGTTGGACTCGACCGTGTCAGCGAAGGCTTGCAGCGTCTTGAGCGAGGGCATCACGGCATCTCCCATTTACCGACCGATGGTCGGTATTTATCGACTGGGAGTCGGTAAATCAACTGGCGCCGATACGGAACCTGCGCTAGACAGGCGCCATGGCAACCCAGGCCGAGCGGCGCGAGAAGACAAGAGCCGCCATCGTCAAGGCGGCGCGGCGCATCTTTGGCGAGCGCGGCTTTGCGGCTGCGACGATGGACGACATCGCCGCCGGGGCCCGCGTCGCCAAGGGCGCGGTCTATCATCACTTCGCGACCAAGGAGGCGGTGTTCGAGGCGGTGTTCGAGCAGGTCTCGCTCGACCTCGTCTCCGATCTCGACCGCATCTCGCGCGCCGAGAACGACCCGCTCGCGGCGATGGCGGCGGGAACCCAGGGCTATTTCGCGGCGTGCTCGAAGGGCCCGACCGGCCAGATCATTTTGCGCGATGGCCCGGCCGTGCTCGGCTGGGAACGCTGGCGTGAGATCGACGCCAAGCATTTCGGCGGAAAATTTCCGCGCGCGCTGGCCGCTGCAATGGACGCCGGCGTGATCGCCAAGCAGCCGATCGAGCCGTTGGCGCGGCTGTTGCTCGGCGCGGTGACGGAAGCCGCGGTTGCGGTTTCAGCGGGTCCCGACATCGGCAAGACCGGCACGGATTACGCGCGCGCATTTCGCTCGCTGCTCGATGCGCTCAGGGTGAAGTAAGCCAACGTCTCTCCCCCTCGTCGTCCCGGCGAAGGCCGGGACCCATAACCACAGGGTGGAGTTGTTGAAGTGAGCTGCGGCCCCAGCGTTGCGAAACAGTTGACGGTCGTGGTTATGGGTCCCGGGTCAAGCCCGGGACGACACTGAGTTTTTGGTTACGTCAGTCCTTGTCGTTCTCGAGCTGGAAAATCTGCGAGCCTTCGCCGCTCGAGAGCAGGCCGGTCTTGTTGTAGAGGCCGAGCTTGGCGCGGGTGTCGGCGATGTCGAGGTTGCGCATCGTCAGCTGGCCGATGCGGTCGGCCGGCGTGAAGGCGGCGTCCTCGACCTTCTCCATGCTGAGCCGCTCCGGCGCATAGGTCAGGTTCGGGCTCTCGGTGTTCAGGATCGAGTAGTCGTTGCCGCGGCGCAGCTCGAGCGTCACCTCGCCGGTGACGGCGCGCGCCACCCAGCGCTGCGCGGTCTCGCGCAGCATCAAGGCCTGCGAATCGAACCAGCGGCCCTGATACAGCAAGCGGCCGAGCCGCATGCCGCTGATGCGGTACTGCTCGATCGTATCCTCATTGTGGATACCGGTGACCAGCCGCTCATAGGCGATGTGCAGCAGCGCCATGCCCGGCGCCTCGTAGATGCCGCGGCTCTTGGCCTCGATGATCCGGTTCTCGATCTGGTCGCTCATGCCGAGGCCATGGCGGCCGCCGATCACGTTGGCCTCGAGGAACAGCGCGACCGGATCGGCAAACGTCTTGCCGTTCAGCGCGACCGGCTGGCCCTCCTCGAAGCGCACCACGACCTTCTCAGGCTTGACGTCGCAGTCGGCGCGCCAGAACGGCACGCCCATGATCGGATTGACGATGGTGATGCCGCTCGAAAGACTTTCGAGATCCTTGGCTTCATGCGTGGCGCCGAGCAGATTGCTGTCGGTCGAATAGGCCTTCTCCGCGCTCATCTTGTAGGCGAAGCCCTGCGCGGTCATGAAGGCCGACATTTCAGCGCGGCCGCCGAGCTCGTCGATGAACTGCTGGTCGAGCCAGGGCTTATAAATCCGCAACGACGGATTGGTGAGCAGGCCGTAGCGATAGAAGCGCTCGATGTCGTTGCCCTTGAAGGTCGAGCCGTCGCCCCAGATGTTGACGCCGTCCTCCTGCATCGCGGCGACCAGCATCGTGCCGGTGACCGCGCGGCCGAGCGGGGTGGTGTTGAAATAGGTGATGCCGCCGGTCGAGATGTGGAAGGCGCCGGACTGGATCGCGGCGATGCCCTCATGCACCAGCTGGGTGCGGCAATCGACCAGGCGGGCCTTCTCGGCGCCGAAATCCATCGCCTTGCGCGGGATCGCGTCGTAGTCGGCCTCGTCGGGCTGGCCGAGATTGGCGGTGTAAGCAAAGACCTTGGCGCCCTTCAGCTTCATCCAGAGCAGCGCCGCTGACGTGTCGAGCCCGCCCGAGAACGCGATGCCGACTTTCTCGCCGGTGGGCAGGCTTTTCAGAATCGTGCTCATGGAACGGTCCAATCGGTCGGAAATGGGTGGTGTTTGGCAGGCCGAATATCAAATTTCAGCAGGCTGGGCACGCCTTTAATCAGGCCTCGGGCTGGCTGGGCTCTACCCTGCCACCCCGGCGCCAGTGCTGCATCCACCGGTAGCCCGGCATCGCAAGCCGGGTCAGCGCCGCATCGACCGCCTCGTCGGTCAGCCGGGTCGAGGCCCAGCGGTAGATCAGGGCATAGAACAGCCAGACCACCAGAAAAGACACCAGGCCCGCGATCGCGACGTCGGTGAAAAAGTGCCCGCCAAAGGCCATTCGCAAGCCGCTGGTGACGATGCCGAACACGGTGGCGCCGGCAAAGGCCAGCGGCCGCCAGGCGGGCGGCGTCAGCGCCGCCGGCGCATAGGTCCAGAACGCGGTGGCGCCCTCGCCGGAGAAGAACGAGCAATTGCGCGGGCAGCCGCCGCGCGGGTCCCACCACGGCATGAATGGCAGGTCGCCGCCGAACTGCGTCACGAACACCGGCCGCGGCCGGCCCCAATAATTCTTGAAGGTCAGGTTAGTGAGCACGCCGGCCGAGAGCAGCATCGTGGTGAGCAGGAACACCGCGGCGCGGCCCGACATCAGCATCGGCCGCTCCGGGCGGATGAATTTCCAGACGATGGTCACGATCGCCGGCAGCACCAGCGCCCAGGCGATCCACATCGCCGCATCGCGCGCGAACGACGCCACCGCATCGAGCTTCAGCGGAAAGGTGTTTTGCGCGGCATCGTAGAACAGTGCCGCCAGCTTCAGATCGAGCTCGGGATAGATCCCGAACACGAGGCCAATGATGAGCGCCAGCGCCAGCGCTATGACAAGTCCGGTCCGGTTCATGGCGCGCGGTTTAGCCGAGGCTGTGCGGCATGGGAAGCATCACGGCTGCGGCGATTGCGACGGCAATGGCGGGGGCGGCGGCAGGGGACGCGGCGGCTCGCGCCAGGCGCCGGCGCTGCGGCCAGCGATCAGCCAGTAGACCAGGCCGGCGACGATGCCGGCGCCGGTCATGATCTCCATGTGCCGACGCACGATGCCTTGGAATTGCATCATATCAGGGTCGAACGGAACCAGGCCGAGATAGCAGGCCGCGCCGACGATGGCGCCGCCGACGGCGTAGGCCAGCACGCTCCTGATGTAGAAGGCCTCGGTCAGCAGCACCACGATCAGCGCGGGCAACAATGCAAAGCCGGAGATGAAGATGAAGCCGAAGCCGAGCACGATGTTGACAGCGCTCTGGTCGATCTGGCCGCCGAAATCGCTGATCTCGGGATACAGCACCGCAACGACCACGATGATGCCCGCGACGAAGCAGGCCATCAGGAAACCGAAGGCGACGACGAACAGGCGGCCGATCAAGGCCATCTGATCAATCCGTCATCGCCATCGCGCGCAGCGCCTGGCGCTCGCGGGCCGAGAGCTTTTCGGTCTCCGACTTGAGCTGGCCGCAGGCGGCGAGGATGTCGCGGCCGCGCGGCGTGCGCACCGGCGAGGAGTAGCCGGCGTTGAAGATGTATTCGGAGAATTTTTCGATCTGCTCCCAGTCCGAGCACTCGTAGGCGGTGCCCGGCCACGGGTTGAACGGGATCAGGTTGATCTTGGCCGGAATGCCCTTGAGCAGCTTGACCAGCAGCTTGGCGTCATCGAGCGAATCGTTGACGCCCTTGAGCATCACATATTCGAAGGTGATGCGCCGCGCATTGGACGCGCCGGGATAGTCGCGGCAGGCCTGCAGCAGCTCCTTGATCGGATATTTGCGGTTCAGCGGCACCAGCTCGTTGCGTAATTCGTCGCGCACCGCATGCAAGGAGATCGCGAGCATCACGCCGATCTCCTCACCGGTGCGCTGGATGTTCGGCACCACGCCCGAGGTCGACAGGGTAATGCGGCGGCGGGAAATGCCGATGCCTTCATTGTCGCCGACGATCAACAGCGCATCGCGCACCGCGTCGAAATTGTAGAGCGGCTCGCCCATCCCCATCATCACGATATTGGTGACGCGGCGCGTGCCGTCTTCCCGGTCCGCCCAATCATTCAACCGGTCGCGCGCCACCATCACCTGGCCGACGATCTCGCCGGCGGTGAGGTTGCGCACCAGCCGCTGCGTGCCGGTGTGGCAGAACGAGCAGTTCAGCGTGCAACCGACCTGCGAGGAAACGCACAGCGTGCCGCGATCGGTCTCGGGAATGTAGACGCACTCGACCTCGTGCGGCCGCTCGAGCTTGTCGCCGCTCGGCAGCCGCAGCAGCCATTTGCGGGTGCCGTCGTTGGAGATCTGCTCGGCGACCACCTCGGGACGGTCGACGGTAAAATGCTTCTCGAGCTCGGCGCGCATGTCCTTCGAGACGTTGGTCATCTCGGCAAAGTTCTTGGCGCCGCGGAAATACATCCAGTTCCAGAGCTGCTGGGTGCGCATCTTGCGCTGCGACGGCGAAACCCCGATCTCGCCCAGGCGATCGGCGATCTCGGCGCGCGACAGCCCGATCAGCGACGGCTTCGCCGGCGGCACATAGGTCTCGAGCGGAACCTTTTCGAGCGGCGCATGGGCGCCGGGCACAGCATTGGTGGACTGGATGTCGGTCATGAAACCTCAAATAGGCCTTCCAGCCGGTGCTGGAAAGCCACCAAATACCTCGAATTTGCCTTTCTGAGCCGGTCTTAGCGCCGGCAGTCCTGTCCCAGCCGGTCAAGCGCCTGCGCCAGGCCCTTCAGTGCGAAGGTATCGATCGTCTCGGTACCCTTCGCCGAGACGGCTTTTACCGTCACCTCGGCCGATTTGCGCATGGCTTCCACCATCCGCTCCTCCTCGGCCGCATTCTTGATCCAGAGGCCGTCGCCCTGCGTGTACATCGCGTAAGTGCCGCCGCCGACCTGGAGCGTCGATTCCGAGCCCGGCTTCACCGTGTAGCCGATCATGACCGAGACTTCGTTGACGACCTTCTCGGCCGGGCGAGTCGAGATGAAGGCATAGGCCGGATCGCGCGGCCGGTTCGGCGGGTTGGTCTTCGACGATGACGGCTTGGCGAGCGCAAAGCACACCTTCTTGCCGTTGGGCGACGCGGTGTAGGCGCCCCAGGTGCCGAACTGGCCGATCAACGTCGGCTCGGCGCCACCGGCCGCAGCCGCGGCAGGCGACGGCGCCGGCTTGGCTGCGTCCTTGGCCGTATCCTTTTTGGGCGCGGCCTGCGCCGGCGCAAGCGAGGTGATCCCGCACACCAGGCTACAGGCAACCAATGATGTCAGTATTTGCCGCACGGCCAACTGGTTCCCTCATCATTGTGACTGGAAGATGGCCCGGCGATTCCCCTCCGCCGGCTCGGATGGATAACCGGGAAACGCCTTTTTGGGAAGGCAGTTACGGCTGCACGCGCGCGTCAGCCGCAGCCGCATCGCGCGTCCATCCTTTTCTTAGCGCTTGCTCGGTGCTTGTTGTCGATCGTCAGCCCTTGGCGCGCGCCGCGCGCTGCTTCTCCCACTGCGCGTCAGTCCATTGCAGCAGGTCCTCGGCACCGGAACTGCGCAGGTGCGCGCCGCCGTCCTGCACCACCATCTCGCCATTGATGTAGCCGGCCTGGTCGGAGATCAGGAAGCTCGCGAGATTGGCGAGCTCCGAATGCTCACCGGCGCGGCCGAGCGGATTGCGATGCGCCCAGCTCTCGCCGCGCCCTTCCGGACGCAATTGTCCGGTCGCGCCGGCCGTCGGAAACGCGCCGGGCGCGATCGCGACGGTGCGAATGCCCTTCGGCCCCCATTCCACCGCAAGGCTCCTGGTCATCGCCAGCACCGCGGTCTTGGCCATCGAGGACGGCACGGTGAAGGCGCGGCCGGTGATGGTCGAAGTCGAGAGGATCGAGAGCACCACGCCCTTGTGCTTGCCTTCGATCCAGCGGCGGCCGGCGGCGAGCGTGCAATACAGCGTGCCGTGCAATGTCGGACCGAGGATCGCGTCCGCCGCACGGAATGACAGATGTTCGCTCTGCGCAATAAAGGTTGCGGCAGCATTGTTGACGAGAACGTCGATCGGCGCGTCCTGCCACAGCTGATCCATCATGGCTTCGACCGCCGCGCCGTCGCGGATATCGCAGCGCGCGGTGGAGACCTTCGCACCGAGTTCACTGCGGAATTTGGCTGCGGTTTCCTCCAGGAGTTCCTGCCGGCGTCCGCAGATGATCAGTTCGGCGCCGAGTTCGGCAAAGCGGCGGCCCATCGCCGCGCCCAGGCCGGAGCCGCCGCCGGTGATCAGGATGCGCTTTTTCGCTAGCAGGCCTTTTTCAAACATAGTTTGATCCCTCCGCTTTGTATTGTCGCTCCGCCGCAAATCCGGCATGAAGCTTTCAGGTCTTTTGCGTCCGAAACTCAGGTGTGTCCATGAAAGCCATCCTCTGCTCGCAATACTGTCAACCCGACGATCTCGTGCTGGCAGACGTGCCCGATCCGGTGGCCGGTCCGGGCGAAGCCGTGATCGCGATCAAGGCGGCGGCGCTGAACTTCTTCGACATCCTGATGATCCAGGGCAAGTACCAGATCAAGCCGCCGTTCCCGTTCTCGCCGGCCGCCGAAGTTGCCGGCGTGATCGAGAGCGTCGGCGCTGGTGTCACTGATCTCAAGGTCGGCGACCGCGTCGTCGCGTCGTGCGGCCACAACGGCGCGCGCGACAAGATCGCGCTGCCGGCGAATTCGATCGTGAAGATTCCCGACAGTCTCGATTACGATCGCGCCGCCGGCATCATCATCATCTACGGCACTGCGCTGCATGCGCTGGAAGATCGCGCGAGCCCGAAGCCGGGCGAGACGCTCGCGGTGCTCGGCGCCGCCGGCGGCACCGGACTTGCCGCATGCGAGCTCGGCAAACTGATGGGTCTCAAGGTCATTGCCTGCGCGTCGTCGGACGAGAAGCTTGCATTCGCCAAACAACATGGCGCCGAGCTGACGCTGAACTACGCCAAGGAAGATCTCAAAGAGGGTCTGCGCAAGCTGACCGGAGGCAAGGGCGCCGACATCGTGTTCGATCCGGTCGGCGGCGCCTATGCCGAGGCGGCGCTGCGCTCGACCGCATGGGAAGGCCGCTTCCTGGTGATCGGCTTTGCCGCCGGCGACATTCCGAAGATCCCGCTCAACCTTGCGCTGTTGAAGGGCTGCGATATCCGCGGCGTGTTCTGGGGTGCCTGGGCGCGGCTCAATCCGGAGAAGAACCGGAAGAACCTCGAAAAGCTCGTGCAGTGGACCGCGGAAGGCAAGATCTCCTCGCATGTCGACCGCACCTTCCCGCTGTCACAGACCGCAGAAGCGCTGAAGGTGCTCGCCGGCCGCAAGGCGATGGGCAAGGTGATCCTGCATCCGGGAAGCTGAGCTGCGCGCTGCTTAATCTCCCCTTGAAAAGGGGAGGTCGCTTTGCTCGTCAGAGCAAAGCGGGTGGGGATCTGCTCTCTCCGCTTGCAGCGTCGCGTGCAGCTGGCCCCCATCCCGACCTTCCCCCTTTCAGGGGGAAGGAGAAGAGATAGATCACTCCTGCGCAGGCACCCCGCGCTTCAGCGCGGCGCGCGCAATCGTGAGCAAACCTTGTGAGTTTTCTCTGAATTGGCGCGCGCTGCCGCAATCAAACCCAAATTTCTCCCGATTCGAAGCGACCAAGGTCGCTTTTTGGGCCCAATCGCAAGGCGATTAAGAGTCCGTAGCGGGCGCTCAGGGACCCCAACAAGAACAACAACCAGACACCAGAGATGCCCGATTGTTGCGTCATAGTATCGGGGAAGCATCATCATGGTGGGGAAGCCAACACACGTTCACGGCAGCGATCCGCCACGCGACGCGATCAACGCTGATATCAACGATCCTGAATTTGCACCTTATCGCTACCGGCGACCACATCGGGCAGCCATCGACATCGGCGCGGACGAACCCGCCCCGCTTTTTCTTTCAAGCCCAATCGACGACGCGGACTGGCACGGGCGCACCACGATTCCACGTTCGCGCCTCCGCACCGGCCTGCTGACAATTTCGGCCGTCGCACTTGTCGCGGCTGCGGTGGTCGGGCTGTGGTCCATCGGCAGCGTGCGCGACGCGGTCGTGAGCGCCAAGGCCGCGCTGGTCGGCGTCTCGCCGATCGAGGCCCGCGCGGAAATCGCGGAAGCGGTTCGCGCCGCGGCCACCGAGGTGTCGCCCGCCACTGCAAGCCCGCCGTCACGCGCGCAGATCGCGGCCGCCTATCAGGAAGCGATCAAGAGCGACGTCGTCGCGCGCGAAACGCCCGCGGCTGCGCCGATCGAGCCACCACCACCGGCGGCGCCACCGGCAAGACGCCTCGATCCGGATGACATCGCAGGCCTCCTGAAGCGGGCCAACAGCCTGCTTGCGATCGGCGACATCGTATCGGCGCGGCTGCTGCTCGAGCGGGCCGCGGATGCGCAGGACGCCGACGCGGCGCTGTTGCTGGCGCGCACCTACGATCCCGACGTGCTGGGGACCTTGGACAAGCGGAGCATCACGCCCGATCCGGACGCAGCGCGCTTCTGGTATCGCAAGGCTGCCGAACTCGGCTCGCAGCCCGCACAGCAACGCCTCGCGCAATTGCAAAACTAGGCTCATCTCAGAATCAAGCTTTTCTCGAGGGACACATGCGACGCTTGTTTGGATTGGTACTATTCACAGGCATGATGATTTGCGGCCCGGCGGCACGGGCCGAGCAGACCGAATTCGACCCGGCCAAGGTCAGCGACAGCCTGAAGGCGATCTTTCAGTTCGGCTCGGTAAGCACCAAGCAGAGCCTCAACGCCAACACGGTCACGCTGATCTCCGGCACGATCGGCGGCACCTATGTTCAGTTCGGCGCCGATCTCGCCTCCGTGCTCGACGATGGCAACAAGTTGCGCATTCTGCCGATCGTCGGGCGCGGCTCGGTGCAGAGCGTCGCCGACATCCTGTTTCTGCAGGGTGTCGATCTCGGCATCGTTCGGTCTGACACGCTCGAATATCTGGAGCGGAAGGGCATTGCGAAAGATATCAAGAAACAATTCACCTACGTGACCAAGCTCTATAACGAAGAGATGCATGTGATCGCGTCGAAATCGATCCGCAATCTCAGGGACCTTGAGGGCAAGACCGTCAGCGTCGACCTTCCCAATGGCGGCACCTTCGTGACCGCGCTGACCGTGTTCGAGCGGCTCGGAATGAAGCCGAAGGTCGTCTATGTCGAGCAGCGCATCGCGCTGGAGAAATTGAAGGCCGGAGAAATTGACGCCGTGATCGTGTGTGGCGGCAAGCCTTACAAGTCGGTGAGCGGCTTCAAGGACGATCGGTTCCACCTGGTGACGGTCAACTACGAGAAGCCGTTGCAGGGCGACTATCTGCCCGCGAGCCTGTCGGCCAAGGACTATCCCAACCTGATTTCGGGAGAGGATCGCGTCGACACGATCGCCGTTCCTGCCGTGCTTGCGGCCTACAACTGGGCGCCGAACACCGAGCGCTACCACAAGCTGGCCAATTTCGTGGATGCGTTCTTCACGAAATTTCCGACATTCCAGAATCCGCCGTTCCATCCGAAGTGGCGGGAGGTCTCGTTGTCGGCGCCGCTGCCGGGTTGGCAACGCCTGCCGGTAGCCCAGCAATGGCTCGACCGCCATGGCGTCGAAGCCGTCTCGCGCAGCCGTTTCGATGAATTCCTGAAGCAGAGCCCGGCGGCCGCTCGTCTGCAGAGCGACGCCGACAAGGAGGCGCTGTTCAAGCAGTTCCAGGCGTGGGACGCGGAAAAAAATACGCGTTCCCAACTGCGCACCGGCGAGAAACGGTAGACTCCCCGGACCCGGATGGAGCGCAGCCCAACCCGGGGCCTCGTGGGTCAGCTGACGGTCTCACCCCGGATGCGCTGCGCTCTATCCGGGCTACGCCTCCGTCTTCTCCTTCCTCCTGAAAGGGGGAATGACGGGATGGGGGTCAGCCGCAGATGACGCTGCAAGCGGAGAGATCAGATCCCCACCCGCTTTGCTCTGGCGAGCAAAGCGACCTCCCCTTTTCAAGGGGAGGTTAAATCCTGCGCTTCGGGCTACGCCTGCGGCGCTCCCTCTTCCGGCACCCCGCGCTTCAGTGCGGCGCGCGCGGCTTCGCGATGCTCCGGCATGATGTGGCTCGCCACCAGGCGCAGCGCGGTTGCGAGCACCGCGGCGTCATCGGTGAAGCCGAGGATCGGCAGCATGTCCGGCACGAAATCGAACGGCAGAATGAAATAGGCGATTGCGCCAAGCAGCGCCGCCTGCACATGGCGCGGCGTCTGCCGGTCGAAGGCACAGTAATAGGCGGCCAGCAGGTCCTCGGCGAAGGGCAGGTTCGCCACCACCTTCTTGAACTTGATCCAGAAGCGGCGGCGCACGCTTTCCGGGTCCTGCGCCAGCCGGTCGGCAGGCCCAAATCCCACATCGTGTTCGCTCGATGTCATCGCGGGGTTCCTCGGCGCCGCGACAGTTCGGCGGCAGACGCTTCGAATCTGGGGATGTCGGCCAACCGGCGCAAGATTGCGGCCGGCTGGGTCAATTGACCCCAAGCTGCCGTGCGATCGTGTTCATGGCCTTGGCGAGGTCGATATCGCGCTTGGTCACCCCGCCGACATCGTGGGTCGCCAGCACGACCTCGACGGTCTTGTAGACGTTCTTCCATTCGGGGTGATGGTCGTTCTTCTCGGCGACCAAAGCGGCGCGGGCCATGAAGCCGAAGGCTTCGTTGAAGTCCTTGAAGACGAAGGTCTTTGCGATCGCCTCCCGCCCGGCCAGCTCCGACCAGCCGGCCAGTTCCCAAAGAGCGGCCTTCCTTGCTTCCGCTGACAGCCGTTCGACCATGGCAACCCTCCCGTTTGACGCCGACCTTAACCCAACAACCGCCCTCCGGGTGGGATCCAAGCCGAAAATAAGGCCAAAATCGCGTCCTATCGCCGCTGGTAACCATGAAGCAGATGTAACATCTGTATCTTCAGGAATTTGCTACAAATCTGGGATGTATGCGCGTTGGTAGTTTGCGAGATTGAGCCCCGACGATTGCGAGATCGATGACAGACGGCCCCGCCAGCATATCGCCCAAGCCGCTGCGTTCGGCAAAGCGGCGGCTGATGTTCGTCTTGATCGCGGGCGCGCTCGCCATCGTCGGCGCGCTGACCGCAGGTTATTATTTCGCGGTGCGCCCGGTGACGCTGCGGATCGCGGTCGGCCCCGCCAACAGCGATGACCTCAAGGTGGTTCAGGCGCTGGCGCAGGCCTTCAACAACCAGCAGCACACCCAGGTCAAGCTGAGACCGGTGCAGACCGACGGCGCCACCGCCAGCGCGCAGACGCTGGCCGACGGCAAGGCCGACCTCGCCATCATTCGCGGCGATCTCGAAGTGCCGAAGAATGCGCAGGCGGTCGCGGTGCTGCGCAAGAATGTCGTGGTGATGTGGGCCCCGCCGGCGGCAAAGGGCAAGGGCCGCAAGGCCGCGAAGATCACCAAGATCACGCAACTTGCCGGCCGCAAGATCGGCGTCGTCGGCCGCACCCCGGCCAATGTCAATCTGCTGAAGCTGATCCTGCAGCAGTATGGCGTCGACCCGATGAAGGTCGAGATCGTCCAGTTCCCGGCCAATGAGGCGGCGGACGCTATCAAGAACCTGAAGGCCGACGCCTATCTCGCCGTCGGTCCGGCCAA
Organism: Bradyrhizobium sp. th-b2; assembly: GCF_000426785.1. Classification (NCBI taxonomy): domain Bacteria; kingdom Pseudomonadati; phylum Pseudomonadota; class Alphaproteobacteria; order Hyphomicrobiales; family Nitrobacteraceae; genus Bradyrhizobium; species Bradyrhizobium sp. th-b2. Next base: position 38,539 of record NZ_AUGA01000018.1, on the reverse strand, counting down.
CAGCAAGATCACGATCGATGCGATCACGGCGTCGATCAAGGACGGCGGCGAGCCGACCTTCCTGCCGATCGACGCCTCCGAGGCAATCGCCCAGAACCATCCCGCCTACGAGGCCGCCGAAATCCCCGCCGGCTCGCTCGGCTCGGCCGACCGGCCCGATGACGAAGTGAAGACGATCAGCTTCTCGCACCACATTGTCGCGCGAAAGGGCGTGTCGGACGCGACGGTCGCAGCATTCACGCGGCAATTGTTCGCGATCCGGCAGTCGCTCAAGAACGATTTCCCGCTCGCGGCCAAGATCGAGACGCCCGACACCGACAAGGACGCCACCATCCCGGTGCATCCGGGCGCGGCCGCCTTCGTCGACGGCGAAGAGAAGACCTTTCTCGACCGCTACAGCGACTACATCTGGTGGAGCCTGATGGCGTTCTCGGCGATGGGCTCGGCCGGCGCGTGGTTCGCCGGCTACCTCAAGCAGGACGAGCGCAACACCAACACCTCGCAGCGCGAGCGTCTGCTGGAGATGCTGAAAACCGCGCGGCACAGCGACTCCACCGAAGAGCTCGACCAGATGCAGGCGGAAGCCGACGACATCCTGCGCCACACCCTCGACTGCTTCGAACATGGCGCCATCGAGGAAGGCACGCTGACCGCGTTCAACATCGCGCTCGAGCAGTTCCACAACGCCGTCGCCGACCGCAAGGCGCTGCTGTTGAGCATGCCGCAGAATTTGCAGCGGACCGCGAGCCAGTTCAGGGCGGCGGGGACGGCGTAGGGCTTACGCGACCTCTACCAATCTCTCCATGAGTTTCCCTTCGCCTCTCCCGCTTGCGGGGGAGGCCGACGCGCTCGGCAGCGCTCTTGCGCGCCGGAGCGCGGCGGGTGGGGGCTCCCTGCGCGATATGATTCGTGGAGAGAGCCCCCACCCCCAACCCTCCCCCGCAAGCGGGAGAGGGAGCCGGCTTGCGTGCTCACCTCACATGTGCCCGCCCCTGTAATCTCTCCGTCATGGAATTTTTCTAGGTCTTGGCACGCATGCGGCGCATTGTCGCTGTGACCTGAGGAGGCTCCCCATGACGATCCGGTTTTCGCGAAAGCTCACCCGCCGACGCTTCCTCTCGACGACGGCTGCGGCCGGCGCCGGTGTGATCGCGATGCCTTATCTGTCGCGCGCCGCGGATCGCCCTGTGATCACCCATGGCGTGCAGTCCGGCGATGTCGGCGTTGACGGCGGCGTGGTGTGGGCGCGTGCGGACCGGCCGGCGCAGATGATGGTCGAGGTCGCCACCACTGAGTCGTTCAAGGATGCCCGTGCGCTGCCGCCGATCACGGCGCTGCCGGAGAGCGACTTCACCGCAAAAATGCTGCTGGAGAACCTGCCCTCCGGCCAGGACATCTTCTATCGCGTCCGCTTCCGCGACCTCGCTCATATTGACGTCGTGGGCGAGCCCGTGGTGGGCCGCTTCCGCACCGCGCCGGGCGACCGCCGCGACGTCTCCTTTGTGTGGGGCGGCGACGTCGCCGGCCAGGGCTGGGGCATCAACCCCGACGATGGCGGCATGATCACCTTCGCCGCGATGAAGAAGCACAATCCGGATTTCCTGCTGCACTCCGGCGACACCATCTACGCCGACGGCGTGATCCCGTCCGAGGTGAAGCTCCCCGACGGCAAAGTCTGGAAGAACATCACGATTCCCGAAAAGGCCAAGGTCGCCGAGACGCTCGACGAGTATCGGGCCGCGCACAAATATAACTTCCTCGACAGCAATGTCCGCGCCTTCAATGCCGAGGTGCCGATCTTCGTGCAGTGGGACGACCACGAGGTGACCAACAACTGGTCGCTGTCGAAGCAGCTGCCGGCGTCTTACAAGGAACGCGACATCACCGTGCTCGCCGCGCGCGCGGCGAAAGCCTTCCACGAAATGTATCCGATGCGCGAGAGCATCGTCGAGCCGGGCCGGGTCTATCGCACCTTGAGCTACGGTCCGCATCTCGACGTCTTCATGCTCGACGAGCGCAGCTATCGCGGCCCCAACGGTCCGAACCTGCAGGAGCAATACGGCCCCGATGCCTATTTCATCGGTCCGGACCAGATGGCCTGGCTGAAGCGCGCGCTGCTCAATTCGCGCGCCACCTGGAAGGTGATCGCCTCCGACATGCCGCTGTCGCTGATCGTCTATGACGATGCCGCCAACAAGAAGGGCTCGGAAGCGTTTGCGCAGGGCGACGGCCCGGCGCGCGGCCGCGAGCTCGAGATCGCCGACATCCTGCGCTTCATCAAGACCGCCGGCATCGTCAACACAGTCTGGCTGACCGCCGACGTGCACTACGCGGCCGCGCACTACTACAATCCGAACAAGGCGCAGTTCCAGGAGTTCGATCCGTTCTGGGAATTCGTCTCCGGCCCGCTGCACGCCGGCACGTTCGGTCCGAACGAGCTCGACAACACGTTTGGCCCTGAAGTGAAATTCATCAAGGCGCCGGGCGAAGCGAACCAGAACCTGCCGCCGTCGGCCGGCATGCAGTTCTTCGGTCACGTCAAAATCGACGGCAAAAGCGGGCAGATGACCGTGAGCCTGCGCGACCGCGTCGACGCCGAGCTGTGGGCGATCACGCTCGACCCGAAGCCGGTGTAATCGGGTCGCAGCCGCGACGGAACCGCTCTCCCTTCCCCAGACGCGATTTGGCCGGGGATGGACGTCACCGGCCTCTTCCGGTATCGACATCAGAGCCATTATGCTGGGGGCGCCCGAAGGGGGGCGGAGCATGAGGCGCGAGTTGATTCGCGTGCTGGGCGGCATCGTCGCGGGGTTGCGGCCGCGCCGCCTGGCTGTCGTTGCGATTGCCGTGTTCGCGCTGCTGCCGATCGAAGTCAGCGACGCCGGCTGGCTGCCTGATCTTTTCAAGACTTCAGCCAAGCACGCCAAATCGCCAAAGCGCGCTAAGTCGGCACGGCCGGCCAAATTGGCAAGACACCGCGCTCAGCCGAAGCACCGCGCCACGCGGCTTGCCGCCCTTGGGCCGGTCGCCCTGCCGCCGTCCGCGCTCAAGCCGGCCGCAGCCAAATGCGATCCCTCGACATTCCGGATCGTTCTAGATGTGGGACATACCGCAGAATCGGAAGGCGCGATCAGTGCCCGGAATGTCACCGAGTTCGCCTTCAACCTGCGCCTTGCACGGCTGATCGAGGAGAGGTTGAAGGCCGAAGGCTTTACTGAGACCAGGCTGCTTCTGACCGAAGGCAGGGCCAGACCCAGCCTCTTCAAGCGGGTCGCCGCCGCCAACAATCTGCACGCCGATCTCCTGCTGTCGATCCACCATGACTCCGTGCCCAACAAAATGCTCGAGGACTGGGAATTCGAGGGAAAGAAAGGCCACTTCAGCGATCGCTTCAGCGGTTACTCGGTTTTCGTCTCCCGGGACAATCCGGAGTTCAAGACGAGCCTCCGGTTCGCCGAACTGGTCGCCGGGGAAATGAAGGCCCAGGGGCTTCAGTATGCCGAGCAATACAGCCAGGCCATCATGGGTCGCTACCAGCACCCGCTGCTGAACAAGGAAACCGGCGTCTACAGCTATGATGAGCTGATCGTGCTCCGAAAGACCGCGATGCCATCAGTCCTGCTGGAGGCGGGCTCGATCATCAACCGCGACGAAGAACTCAAGATGGACTCGCCCGAGCGCCGCAGCCTCATCAGCAGCGGCGTCGCTTCTGCCGTGAAGGAATTCTGCGAGCCGCGATGGGCCCTGCTCGGTCCGCTCTGATCGCCCTGCGACGCCCCGAGCTCTCGGCAAATACGCGGTCCGATCTGCGCCAGCCGATGTCATCCCTGCTTGCCGGCCTCGATCCCCCTGGACTTGGCAAGCGCCTGTTCGAACTTGGCGTTGAAGAGCCACATCGCATCGAGGATTTCGCGGAAGGTCGCAGACGTTCTCGCCCTGTCGGCCCGGCCGAAGGCGAAGATGCTGTTGTTTCGCAAATATCCCATGATCCTGGGGTCGGAAATTCTGTGGCCGACGAGGTTGCCTGACTGCAGCGCGGCCCTGGTCGGGGTGGGAATGATCTGGATGAGCTCGAAGAGCTTCATTTGATCGATTGGATCGGGCAGAGCTTTTGCGATCGCCGGGACCTGTGGGAAGATGTCTGCGTGTGCGTTCATGAGCGCATCCCGCACCGCGGTCCAGTGATTGAACCTGTGGTCGAGGTTGCCAGCTCGCGCTTCTTCCCTGTCGTCGCGACGGCTCAGTGCCGGATCGAGGACTGCGATTGATCCCTTGATGGCTGCCCACTTCCTTTGACCGTTGCGATCTTCGGACGGACCGGTCTGCAGGCTTCCCTTGTAGGTGTTAGACCGCGCATTGCCGGCATTTTGCTTGCCGTTCGTCTCCGCGAAGAAAAGCCCGAGGCTGATACGGCCGGCGGTCGCCGCATTGGCGGCATCCAGCCCCCTGCCGCGCGCGATCGCCGTCGCCAGATCGACCACGTCCTTGAACGGCGTATCGGATCCTTGTGCGCTCGCGGGCGGCGCCTCCATCACGTCAAACAGCGCCCTGTACTCATCGAGCAGCGGCTCATTGTCGGCGTCAAAATAGGCCGGAGGGATGCCGAATCTGTTGGGTCTGCCGATCCGGGACGGCAGCGCATCGGTGAGGTCCTTGTATGCGCTCATCATCTCGACACGGGCAAGATAGAGGGCCTGGCCCGGCAGGTTGGGCAGCGGCTGCCTGGAATCGATCTGTGCACGTCGCTGGCGCAGGATCGAGACGAAGTTCTTCACGGCATTGTCGTAGGTTTCGCGCGCGGCCGATTGTCCGCTTGTGAGCGCGACCGGCTCGGCGATGGCTGGAGACACCAGACCACCGATGACGGCCGAGGCCAGCGGCAGGCCCGCACCGGGCCCTGTTGCAACCGGCAGCGCGAGGAGCAGCCCGAGGGATAGCGCCGTTGCGGGCGCAGCGGCAGATGACCTGATCGCCATGACAGCTCCCCGATGCCTGTGCGTTGCCGAATCCGACACAATGGATCGTAGACGACGAACGCGCCGGCTGCGAGCACGCTCGGCCCGAAGCCGGTGTCATCCGGCGACAGGCCACAATGAACCGCGCAAGCGGTTCGGGCGACCATATCAGGCCCAGCCGCTTCCGGACCGGGTCTGATTGATGAGTAGCCGATTTGAGACGCGCCACGCCATTGATTGCCGCCCTTCTCCTGCTTGCGCCGTCGCTGGCGCCGGCGCAGCCGGCACAAGATGCGCAGGCGGCGAAGATCCGCGACGCCTTCAATTCGGCCTATGGCAAGGCATTGAGCGCCGGGTTCGGTAAATCGCTGCGCGACAATGCCGATCCCGCCTGTCTGGCGAGCAAGGGCATCGAAGCCGGCCAGCTCGAAGCGCGCGGCCGCGACGTCGTGATCAAATGGGGTGTGCGGCTGATCGACGGCAACGATGCGCTGATCGACCAGAACGTCTATGCCGAGAAATTTCCGGCGGCCGCCGAGCTCGACCGGCTGCAGCAGAATGCGGACGTCAAGAAATACCTCGCGCTCGCAACGCCGATGCAGCAGGCGAAAATCCTCGACACGGTGTTCGAGCAGTTCGACCGCTATGCCCTGGTGAGCCGGATCAAGCTCACGGCGGTCTCGCCGCTGGCGACCGGCAACGATGAATTGCTGCGCAAGAATCCGACCGAGGCCACCGAAGATGCGCTGGAGGCGTTTTCAAAGCGCAACAAATCGAAGGCGCTGGCGCGCTTCCGGGATTTGTCCGAGCAGGCCTCAGCAGTGCGATCGGCCTCGATCGCGAAGGACAAGGTGCCGCCGGGCGCGCCGCTGTCCTTCCTCAAGGGGATGGAGGCCGACCTTGCGGAGCTCTGCATCGGCTCGCGGCGCTAAGCTCCTCACCTCCCGCTACGCCTCAGCGCCGCCTCCAGCGTCTCGCTCGAGCATGGCTTGCTCAGCCGGGGCTTGTCGGCGAGCGAGGCCGGCAGCCTGATATCCGCACCGTAACCCGTGACGAAGGCGAACGGCACCTTCAGCACAGCGAGCCGCTCGGCGATCGCGAACGTCTTCTCGCCCCTGACGAGGCCGACGTCGAGCAGCGCGAAATCCGGCGCCCGCTCGGCGATCAGTTCGAGCGCGCGGGCGACGTTCGCCGCGGTGCGCACCGTGCGGGCGCCGAAGCCGAGGATGGCGTCCTCGAAGTACAGCGAGATGATCGGATCGTCCTCGACCACGAGGACATCGCCGGGCATGCCGGCATTGGGTGCGAAGTCCATGGCGCGCCAGTTTCCGTTTGCTAGAGCTTGTTGTTTTGACGCGTTTTCTTCACGCGAACCGATATCCACTTCGCTCGAAAACGCTCTGAAGATGGATGAGAGACCGGATCAGCCCGGCCGGATGGCCCGCGACCGGCGCCTGAAAGCACGCCGGCTGTTCCCGGGACGAAACCCATCACATCGCGCGCGGCCGCGTCTGTTCACTAGTGAACATATGTCCGGGAACTTTTTCAGTATGGTCTGCGTTGGGTTTCCAGGATTTTCCAATGATTGCCAAACGGACCGAGTTGGCCGGGACGAGTGACCGGCCGTTCAACAATCTTTTGCGCCGGCTGAACGCCGCGGACTACGAGCTGATCGCGCCGCACCTTGCGCTGGTCGAAGCGGCGGCCGGCGATCTGCTCTACAATCCCGGCGACGACGTTCAGATCGCGCATTTCCCATGCGGACCGAGCCTGGCGTCCTACATGGTGCCCAATGAGGACGGGCGCGATGTCGAGACCATCCTGGTCGGCCGCGAGGGCGCGGTCGGCGGCATCGTCAGCCAGGGCTTCCTGCCGGCCTATACCCGCATCACCGTCAAGTTCAGCGGGCCGTTTGTGCGGCTGCCGATCAGCAAACTCGACGCCGCCAAGCTGAAGTCAATCTCGGTGCGCAACATCTTCGCGCGCTATGCCGACTGCATGCTGGCGCAGATCTTCCAGTCGACCGCTTGCAATGCGATCCACTCGATCGAGCAGCGCGCCGCGAAATGGATCATCTCGGCGATCGAGCGCACCAATGGCAACGGCGTGGTGCCGCTGACGCATGAACAGCTCTCGACCTTGCTCGGCGTCGGCCGCAGCTACACCAGCCGGGTGATCCAGAACTTCAAGGCGGAAGGCGTGCTGGACACCCGCCGCGGTGCGATCGTGATCCGCGACCCCGACAAGCTGCGGCTGCGCTCCTGCCTGTGCAACGAGGCGGTCAAGGATCATTTCGAGGAAGTGCTGCGCGGGGTCTATCCGAGCGAGGACAACCCGGCGAACTAAGACGCCTCCTGTGAGCGTTCGCTTCAGGCCGCGTAGCCGATCACCTGCCTTGTAGCTCGTCACGGCCGGGCTTGTCCCGGCCATGACGATGCGGAAAAGTCAGCGCAAACACCAACGAAAGTTGCCGTCGGCGACAAGGGAATGCATCCGACTATCGCGTACCGCGAAAATCACGCTACACTCGCCTCATGAGTGGGGCAGAACTTCACGCCGTGTTCGACGTCGCAGCATGGGGCGCGGCCGCGATCGCCATGTGGTGGCTGTCGCGCCGGCGCGGGCTGCAATTCCCCCGGCAATCCTTCGAGCTGCCCTATATCGCCGCGCTGGTGTTCGGCGCCGGGATCGGCGCCTACATCTTCGGCACGCTGAACCTGTGGTTCTCGGGCATGCCGGGCATCGCCCGCTCGGTCGAGGGCGCGCTGGCCGGCGGCATCGTCGCGATCGAGCTCTATAAATGGCTGCACGGGATCTCGCTGCGCACCGGGGCGCGGTTCGCGCTGCCGCTCGCGGTCGGCGTCGCGGTCGGCCGGCTCGGCTGCTACTTCGCGGGGCTGGAGGATTTCACCTATGGCACGCCGACAACTCTGCCCTGGGGCCACGATTTCGGCGACGGCGTGCTGCGCCATCCGGTGCAGCTCTATGAGAGCCTGGCGATGGCGGCGTTCGCGGCCTTCTACGTCGTGATGGTGTTGAACCGCAACACCGCTGTTATCACCAATGGATTCTACCTCGTGCTGTTCTATTACGGGCTGCAGCGCTTCGTATGGGAATTCATCAAGCCCTACGGCGCGCTGATCGGGCCGTTCTCGCTGTTCCACCTGCTGTCGCTGTTTGTCATGGTCTATGCCGCAATCATGCTGGCGACGGCCCCAAATGTGAGCTTGAAGCATGAACGCGCCGCTGCGTAAGTCTCGCCCCTACATCTTCTGGGGCCAGACCCAATCGCTTTGCGAAACCTGCCTGACCCTGGTGCCGACCAAGATCCAGATCCTCGGCAGCGAGGTCTGGTACGAGAAGCGCTGCAAGCAGCACGGCGTGCAGTCGACGCTGGTCTCGACCGATTCTGCCTATTGGCGGCTGTGCAAGGACTTCATCAAGCCCGGCGACCGGCCGCTCGCCTTCCAGCGCCACACCGAATTCGGCTGCCCCTATGATTGCGGGCTGTGCCCGGACCACGAGCAGCATTCCTGCCTGGCGCTGATCGAGATCACCGAGCACTGCAACCTGACCTGCCCGGTGTGCTTTGCGGATTCCTCGCCGGCCCGCACCAGCTTCACGCCGCTGGCCAAGATCGAGAAGATGCTGGACGCGCTGGTGGCGAGCGAGGGCGAGCCTGACCTGGTGCAGATCTCCGGCGGCGAGCCGACGCTGCATCCGGATTTCTTCGCCATCCTGGATGCAGTGCGAGCCCGTCCGATCCGCCACGTCATGATCAACACCAACGGCCTCAGAATCGCGCGCGAGCCGGACTTCGTCGCCAAACTCGCCGAGAACAGACGCGGGCTCGAGGTCTATCTGCAGTTCGATTCGCTGAAGCGCGAGGCGCTAGTCAATCTGCGCGGCGCGGATTTGCGCAAGATTCGCCAGCAGGCGCTGGAGAACCTCGAGCGCGAGGGCGTCTCGACCACGCTGGTCGCAACCATCAAGCGCGGCGTCAACGATGCCGAGATCGGCGACATCGTTCGCCACGCGCTCACCTGGAAGTGCGTGCGCGGCGTCACGCTGCAGCCGGTGCAGGACGCCGGCCGCAACGAGCATTTCAACAAGGACACCGACCGCATCATGCTGTCGGAGATCCGCAAGCATGTGATCGAAACGGGAGTATTCGGCGACAAGGACATGATCCCGCTGCCGTGCAATCCCGAGAGCATTTCGATCGGCTACGGCCTGCGCAATGGTGACAAGGTGTTGCCGCTGACCTCGCTGATCCCGCAGGAGCAGCTCGTCGCTGTCATGCCCAACACGATCAGCCCGGAAAAATATCCGGTGCTGCGGGAAAAATTCGTCGACCTGTTCTCGCTGTCGTCGGGGCCGCTGAATACAAGCGAGCGCGTCTGCGAATTGCTGTGCTGCCTGCCGAGCTTCGAGGTGCCGGAGGGCCTGACCTACGAGAACGTCTTCCGCGTCACCATCGTGCAGTTTCTCGATCGCTTCAATTTCTGCGTCGGCAACGTCAAGCGCAGCTGCATCCACTTCGTCACCGAGAGCGGCGCGATCATCCCGTTCGACACCTACAATCTGTTCTACCGCGACGGAAAGATCGACGGCATCCGCGCCGCGATGGCCGGCCAGACTTATCGAGACGCACGCCAAGGCGAGGAGGTGCCGAGATGAGCGACGAGAGCCGGCCCATCAATCCGGATGGATCTCCACCCTCGCCGCCTCCACGGCTCCCTCCGCAGCGCGGCGGCTGCGCGACCGCATTCATGGCGCTGTTTGGCGTGGCGCTGCTGCTGCCCGGGGCCTGCGCGCTCCTGTTCGGGTTCGGCGCCATGACCGAGTCGAGGCCCGATCCCTCCGCCCTGTTCCTGATCCTGCTCGGGCTCGCGGTCGGCTTTGCCGGCGTGATGCTGATCCGCGCCGCGATCAAGGGGAGCTAGAGGTCGACGTTGACCAACAATTTCGACGAGACCTCACCGAACCGACCGCCCGAACCGCGGCAGCGCAACGGCTGCGTCACCGCCTTCCTGCTGGTCGTAGGGGTGATCCTGCTGCTCCCCGGCGTGCTGTGCGTCATCATCAACGCCAAGGGGGGCCCCGGATCCGGCGGCGACCCCATCACCATGTTCGTGATGCTGATCGCGCTGGGCGGGCTCGGGCTGATCGTACTCGCGGTTGCGCGCTGACAGGGGCGGATCGGGGGCGCAAAAGCCCCTCAAAACCGGCCTTTCGAGCGAAAATCAGCCGCCCAAACCGCCAATAAACCGTTGTTTTTTGGCGATTTCTGACTATATTGCGCCGCAACGCGCAAGGTGCCCGGTCCTGAGACCGGGCTTCCTTTTTGGGGTGATGCGTCCCCGTCAAATTTCTTGGGTATGAGCGTGATCCGGGCCCGGATTGGGCCACGTGAGCGAGCGGCCGGCCAAATTGGTCCGGCGAGATCGCGCATCTGACCATTGCACGACCAGAAGAAGAGCCATGAACCTTCGCAACGTCGCTATCATCGCCCACGTCGACCACGGCAAGACCACCCTCGTCGACCGCCTGCTGCAGCAATCCGGGACCTATCGCGAGAACCAGAAGGTCACCGAGCGCGCCATGGACTCCAACGATCTGGAGCGCGAGCGCGGCATCACCATCCTGGCCAAGGCGGCCTCGGTGCAGTGGAAGGATACCCGCATCAACATCGTCGATACGCCCGGCCACGCCGATTTCGGCGGCGAGGTCGAGCGCATCCTCAACATGGTCGACGGCGCGCTGGTGCTGGTCGACGCCGCCGAGGGTCCGCTGCCGCAGACCAAGTTCGTGGTGTCCAAGGCGCTCAAGGTCGGCCTGAAGCCGATCGTCGTGATCAACAAGGTCGACCGTCCCGACGCGCGCCCGACCGAAGTCATCAACGAGGTGTTCGACCTGTTCGCGGCGCTCGACGCCACCGAGGAACAGCTCGACTTCCCGATTCTGTACGGGTCGGCCAAGCAGGGCTGGATGGGCGACAGCCCGGAAGCTTCGCATGACGCTGGCATGCAGCCGCTGTTCGACCTGATCGTGCGCCACGTCGCGCCGCCGAAGGTCGAAGAGGGCCCGTTCCGCATGATCGGCACCATCCTCGAAGCCAACCCTTATCTTGGCCGCATCATCACCGGCCGCATCACATCGGGCTCCATCAAACCGAACCAGGCCGTGAAGGTGCTTGGCGCCGACGGCAAGACCATTGAGCAGGGGCGTATCACCAAGATCCTCGCCTTCCGCGGCATCGAACGCACCCCGCTCGAAGAGGCCGACGCCGGCGACATTGTCGCGATCGCGGGCCTCACCAAGGGCACCGTCGCCGACACGTTCTGCGATCCCACGGTCGAGACGCCGCTGCCGGCGCAGCCGATCGATCCGCCAACGGTGTCGATGTCGTTCATCGTCAACAACTCGCCGCTCGCCGGGACCGAAGGCGACAAGGTGACCTCGCGCATGATCCGCGACCGCCTGCTGCGCGAGGCCGAGGGCAATGTCGCGCTGCGCGTTGTCGAGGCTTCCGACAAGGACTCGATGGAAGTCTCCGGCCGCGGCGAATTGCAGCTCGCGATCCTGATCGAGACCATGCGCCGCGAGGGTTTTGAGCTCTCGGTGTCGCGCCCGCGCGTCGTGCTGCAGAAGGACGAAGCTACCGGCGCCTGGCAGGAGCCGATCGAGGAGGTCGTGATCGACGTCGACGAGGAGCATTCCGGCGTCGTCGTGCAGAAGATGAGCGAGCGCAAGGCCGAGATGATCGAGATGCGCCCGTCCGGCGGCAACCGCCTGCGGCTGGTGTTCTACGCGCCGACCCGCGGCCTGATCGGCTATCAGGGCGAACTGCTCACCGACACCCGCGGCACCGCGATCATGAACCGCATCTTCCACGGCTACGCCGCCTACAAGGGCGAGATCCAGGGCCGCCGCAACGGCGTCCTGATCTCCAACGACCAGGGCGAAGCGGTGGCCTATGCGATGTTCAAGCTGGAAGACCGCGGCCCGATGATGATCGAGCCGGGCTGGAAGGTCTACAAGGGCATGATCGTCGGCGAGCACACCCGTGACAATGACCTCGAGATCAACGTGCTGAAGGGCAAGCAGCTCACCAACATCCGCACCACCTCGAAGGACGAAGCGGTGCGCCTGACGCCGCCGATCCGGATGACCTTGGAAAAGGCGCTCGCCTATATCGAGGACGACGAGCTCGTCGAGGTGACGCCGAAGTCGATCCGGCTGCGCAAGAAGCATCTCGACCCGAACGAGCGCAAGCGCGCCGAAAAGGCCAAGGAAGCGGTGGCATAAGCTTTCTGTCGTGCCCCGGCTTGACCGGGGCACCCAGTACGCCGCGGCCTATCGGCTCGATCACAACCGTCCCTGGAATACTGGATCACCCGCATTCGCGGGTGATGACAGTCATGCATGTGGCGGCTTCAGGCCCGGCGGCGGACGTGCTAGAGCCGGAACATGAGTTCGCTTCCCTCCACGATCGATGTCGCCATCATCGGCGCCGGCGCGGCCGGCCTCGGCGCCGCGCATGCGCTGAAGGATTCCGGCCTCTCCACCATCGTTCTGGAAGCCCGCGACCGGCTCGGCGGCCGCGCCCATACCATCCAGGCCGCGCCTGACGTGGTGTTCGACGTCGGCTGCGGCTGGCTGCATTCGGCCGACCAGAACAGCTTTGTCGGCATCGCCCGGCAGCTCGACTTCGAGCTCAACAAGGACCTGCCGCCGTGGCGCGAGCGCGCCTATGGCAAGGCGTTCCCGCAGGCCGAGCGCGACGCGTTCATGCTTGCGCTCGACGAATTCTACGACCGCATCGAGCAGGCCGCACAGGGCGGCAAGGACGGCTCCGCCGATCGCTATCTCGAGCCCGGCAATCGCTGGAACCCGATGATCGATGCGATCTCGACCTATGTGAACGGCTGCGAGCTCGACCAGCTCTCGATCCTCGACTTCGACGCCTATCAGGACAGCAACGTCAATTGGCGTGTCAGGCGCGGCTATGGCGCGCTGGTCGCGGCCTATGGCGTCCAGGCGCCGGTCGCGTTGAACTGCGAGGTCCGGCTGATTGATCACACAGGCAAGCGCATCCGTATCGAGACCTCGCGCGGCATCTTGGAAGCAGACAAGGTGATCGTCACCGTGCCGACCAATCTGATTGCCGATGAGACAATCCGCTTTTCGCCTGCGCTGCCCGACAAGTGCGACGCCGCGCGCGCTTTACCGCTCGGCCTCGCCGACAAGGTGACGCTGGCGCTCGCCGAGCCCGAGGCGCTGCCGAAGGAAGGCAATCTGCGCGGCGCCACCATGCGCACCGAGATGGGCACCTATCACATCCGCCCGTTCGGCCAGCCCTGCATCGAGGGCTTCTTCGGCGGACGTTTTGCGCGACAGCTGGAAGATGCCGGCGACGGCGCCATCGCCGCCCACAGCATCGACGAGATCGTCTCCTTCCTCGGCAACGATTTCCGCCGCAAGCTGAAGCCGCTCAGCGAATCGCGCTGGGCGAACGACCCGTTCGCCCGCGGCTCCTACTCGCACGCGCTGCCCGGCCACGCCGACAAACGCGCCGTGCTGGCCGCGCCGGTCGACGGCCGGCTGTTCTTCGCCGGCGAAGCCACCTCGCCGCACTTCTTCTCGACCGCCCATGGCGCGCGGGACTCAGGTGAGCGGGCGGCGAAGGAAGTGCTTAACACCCCAACCAAAGCGCAAGGTTAAAGTCGGAGCCGACTTGCGCAGTAGACCCGCACCGGCCATTCTTAGGCAAATGCTGGTCCGAGAGGAACGATGGCGACGAATGAGGGATATCTCGGTTGGCGCGCAGCCGTGGATCAAGGTCTAGTTGATATCTACTGTATTGCAGTCGAAGACGCTGGCCTCGATGAGGAGTACTTGGAGCGTCACTGGAAATCGAAACAAACGCCAACCGAGTTTGTTCAATGGTTCGGCAACAAGTACGATCTCGATCGGCGACCGCCCACCATTCGAACCACGGACCGCTAGGGCAATGTAAGCCGCGATGGCACAGGAGCCCAAAGAACGACGAAACTGGACCGATGAAGAGCTTGATCTGATCGTCGCCGACTATTTCTTGATGCTCCACGGCGACGCTACCGGGAGATCGTACAGTAAGGCGGAGCATAATCGTCTTCTCCGACGGCACATCGATCGATCCGAGGGTTCGATCGAGTTCAAACATCAAAACATCTCAGCGGTGTTGGTCAAGCTTGGGCTTCCGAGGATCGCCGGGTACATGCCGGCGGCCAACTATCAGATGGCTATTATCCCGGCTATCGATCGGTATCTTTCGGCGCACCCCACCGCGCTGCACCCGGAAAAGACTGTTGAAGGATTGGCTGAGCGGCAGGGACTGTTCGTTGGAACACCGCCGCCTCTTCTGCCCGCTAAGCCGAGCAAAGCAGACATTCAACGATTGATTCGCAAGTTTAATCCAGTTGAGCGAGATTTCCGCAATCGCAAGCTCGGCAGGGACGGAGAAGAGTTGGTATTTCAGTACGAACATCAAAGGCTAAAGCAACTCGACCGACCCGACCTTGCCAAGAAAGTTCGATGGATTTCTGAGGAGCTCGGCGACGGAGCGGGTTACGACATACTTTCCTTTGATGAACGCGGCAACGAACGTCTCCTTGAAGTTAAGACCACCGTCGGCGCGAACGTAACGCCGTTCTACATCACTAGGAATGAGCTTTCCTTGGCAGAGGAACGACCGGATGCTTTTCGCCTCTGCAGAGTCTTTGACTTCTCAGCATCTCCAAGAATGTTCGAGTTGGTCCCACCACTGAAGAACTTCATCCACTTATCGCCTCTCAGCTACGAAGCATCATTCTCCTAGCATTTACTTACTCCAGCACCCTCGCCCGCATGTCCGCGTCGGGCACGAAACACGTCTCGTACTTCCCGAAAATCTTGTAGCGGTTGCGGGCGATGAGGCTGTAGACCGCGTCGCGCAGTGGCTTTGGGACTGCGAGCAGTGCGCGGGTCCAGCCCCAGCCGGGGAGATGGCTCAGCACCGTCAGCGCGGCGTCCGACTTCATCCAGGCGATGCCGCCGTGGACCACGGCGTTGGTGTCGGGGTCGTCGGGGTCGATGCCGAAGGTCTTTGCGAACCGCGTGCCGTAGTCCGACTGGATCGGCGTGAAGCGGAAGCGGCGCGCTGGATCGCGCGCGATGACGAAGCGGACCCAGCGCGAGCAGAAGATGCAGACGCCGTCATAGAGGATCACGTCGTCGTCCGGCCAGGTGCTCATCTTGATTTCCTTCGACGCGTTTTCTTCACGCGAACCGGTTCCCGCTTCGCTCGAAAACGCTATCGGTTATCCAGGGTCAAGAGCGCGACCAGCATCAGCACGATCGCAGGCCCGGTCTTCACCAGCGCGCCGAGCGGCTCGATCCAGAGATCGGGGGTCAGGATCGCCGATCCCACCATGTAACCGAGCGAGGCGATGATGCCTGCAACAAGACCGAACGGCGCGGTGCGGCGGATCGCGATCAGCACGCCGATGCTCATGTCCATCAGGCTGGTCAGCACCGTCACCGGCCCGACCAAGGCGGGCGGGAAATGATGTGCGCGCAAGATGCCCGCCGCGGCGTCATAGGAGATCACCAGCGCGATGAAGCCGGACGCCACCCAGAACAGCACAAGGCTTGCGAAGATCAGCGCCTTGATCAGGAACAGCCGCGCGAACCATTTGTCCTGAATGGTCGCGGGACGGCTGCCGACGGCTTGCGCGATGGTCTTCGGCACGATGCCGGTCGCTGCCATCCAGGCCGTGGGATCGCCGGTGACGCCGCGGCGCAATTCGGCGATCGCATTGGAGCGCAGCGGCGGCATCCAGCCGAGGCGGCTCGTGAGATCACCGAGGCGGGCGCCGAGATCGATCAGGAAGGGCGGCGTCGGAACACGGAAATCTTTCGCCGTGCCGAACGACCAGCGAAACTGGGCGATGACGCCGCCGAGCGAGACCGGCTGCTGCTGCATCAGGTCCCACGTCACCGCGCGCACGTGCTCATCGCCGATGTCGCGCGCAGCGAGCCAGGCGATGGTCGCGGCGATATCCTCGACTGCGACGGGCTGGAACGGCGTCGCCGCCTCATCGGCCGGCAAATCGACCGGCAGCGCCGCCAGCGAGCGCAGCATGGCGCTGCCGCCATAGGCCGAAGGCGCAATGACGAAGCCGGGACGCAGGATCGCGTAGGCGATGCCGGACGCCGCGATCAGCCGTTCGGCCTCGCGCTTGGTGGCGCTGAAGGCGGTGCGATCCTCACTGGCCGCGCCAGGAATGGAAATATGGACCAGACGGATAGCGCGGTGGCTGTCGCTGACAGCCTGCGGCAGCCGCGCCACGAAGTCGCGATGCACCGCGCGCGTGTCGCTGCCCGGACCGTCCTGCAGCACGCCGAGGCAATTGACGACGACATCGGCCTCATGGATGCGAAGCAGCTGCGCCAGCGCCGCAGCGTCCATCGACATGACAGGCAGTTCGAGGTCGGCGGCGCTCATCTTTTGTGCAGGCGTGAAGTGACGCGCGATCCCGATCACGTGAAAGCCGCGCGCCCGCAGATCGTCGGTGACGTACCGCCCGATCAGGCCGGAGGCGCCGAGCACGAGGATGTTGTGTGATGCGCCGTCACTCATGTGATTCCTAAAATGGCTTTGCAATCATCAGCCACAGGATGATCATCACCGATCCGAAGCCGGGAATCCCGAACAGGAACCAGCGGCGAAACAGCGCAAAGTAGCGCGGCGGCAGCGGATGGCCCTTGTCGGCCGCCTCTTGCGCGAGGTCGCGCATCTCCCTCTGCATGAAGATGACGGGAACCCAGAACACGCCGGCCAGCGCGTAGAGCGCAAGCGAGGCCAGCAGCCAGCGCTCGGTAAGGCTCGTTGCCGACAACATCATCAGCAGTCCGCCACTCACCGGCTGCAGCAGCACGGCGCTCAGCGTGAAGATCATGTCCGCGATCACGACGATCGCCGCCGTTCGTGCGATGAACGCCGCATCATGCGTACGATGCGCCGCCAGCATGAAGAAGGCGATCCCGGTCCCGGTGCCGAGGATCACGATGGCGCCGAGCACATGCAGATATTTGATCAGGAAGTAGAGCGTCATCTCGGTCCGCTCGTGATCAGGCCGGTTTCGGCGCGCACAGATACCGCCGCTGCCATAGGCCGGACGGGCGCGAAAATCCACTGTGACGGCGCAGGTGCGGAAGGATCGATGCACCCGCGGCACGCTTGGATTCGCTTGCGGAATCCCGCCAGCGAATCAAATCCGGGTGGGTTTTTTCTGGCCTGCGGCATTGTCATAGAGCGCTGGCTATCCACGCTTTTGCACAGCACCGGATCGGCGATTGGTCGCTTGAGCCCGGCGAGTGTCCTCTTTCGGTACAAGTATTCATGACACTGATGCAAAAAATCCACACGTTAACCGATAATTAACGATGGACCTTGAAGGCGGCCCTCCGACTTGCTTTGATTACGTCCATGAGCACAACGCTAATCGAGGTCCGGCCGGCCAAAGCTGCAGACGCAGCCTCGGTGGCGTCTACCCACGACGAAGCCTGGCGCTCGGCGTATCAGGGAATCATCCCCGGCGCCGAACTCGAAAAGCTGATCAATCGCCGTGGCCCGCAGTGGTGGGACAGCGCCATCCGCAAAGGCAGCCGCGTCAGCGTGCTGGTGTTCGGCGACAGGATCGCGGGCTACGCCAATTACGGCCGCAACCGCGCCCGCAGCCTGCACTTCGAAGGCGAGATCTACGAGCTCTATCTGCGGCCGGAATTCCAGGGCCTCGGCTTCGGCCGGCGCCTGTTTGCCTCCGCCCGCCGCGACCTCCTGCAGAGCGGCCTCAAGAGCATGGTGATCTGGGCGCTCTCCGACAACGAGCCGGCGACCGAGTTTTACCGCGCGCTGGGCGGTCGGATGGTGGCGCGCTCCTCGGAGCGGTTCGGGCCAAAATCGCTCGACAAGGTCGCTTTCGCCTGGACCAACTGAAAATCCTGCTTCTCTCGCAGCTGCAGCAAGGCTAAACCAGCCTGAGCGTTGCACGCGACGGCCAGCCCGGCCTTACGGCCGGGCCTGAGGTTGTTTCGCGGCCCGGCGACGCCAATAAAAATCACACCGTCTTCAACTTCCAAAGGCCACGCGGAGCAATCCATGCGTATCGACGCCATATCGATCGGAAAAAATCCGCCCCACGACGTCAACGTCATCATCGAGGTTGCCGTCGGCGGCGAGCCCATCAAGTACGAAATGGACAAGGAGGCCGGCACGCTGGTGGTGGACCGCTTCCTCTACACGCCGATGCGCTATCCCGGCAATTACGGCTTCATCCCGCACACGCTATCGGGCGACGGCGATCCCTGCGACGTGCTGATCGTCAACACCCGCGCGATCGTGCCGGGTGCCGTGATGAGCGTCCGCGTGGTCGGCGTGCTGCTGATGGAGGACGAGGCCGGCGGTGACGAGAAGATCATCGCGGTGCCGTCATCGAAGCTGACCCAGCGCTACGACAAGGTGCAGAACTACAACGACCTGCCCGACATCACGCTGCAGCAGATCCAGCACTTCTTCGAGCACTACAAGGACCTCGAGAAGGGCAAGTGGGTGAAGGTGCTGCGCTGGGGCGACGCCGACGAAGCCCGCAAGCTGATCCTCGAAGGTATCGAGCGGGCCAACGAAAAGAAGTAACGGCACAACCGTCATTCCGGAGCGCGAGCAAAGCGAGCGAACCTCAGCTGCGCAATTGCGCACCGGGGAATCTCGAGATTCCGGGTTGCTGACGCATCGCCCCGGAACGACGGCATGGGCTCACACCGCCGGCTCCGGCAGGCCGGCAATCGCGCAGGCGGCGCGCAGCGTGTTGACCAGCAGGCACGCCACCGTCATCTGACCCACGCCGCCCGGCACCGGCGTGATCGCGCCGGCGACGCCGAGCGCTTCCTGGAATGCGACGTCGCCGACCAGCTTCGGCTTGCCGCCGGGCACCGGAATCCGGTTGATGCCGACATCGATCACGGTCGCACCGGGCTTCAGCCAGTCGCCCCGCACCATCTCGGGCTTGCCGACCGCCGCATAGACCAGATCGGCTTGCGCGCAGAGCTTTGGCAGGTCGCGCGAGCGCGAATGCGCGATCGTCACCGTCGCGTTCTCGTTCAGCAGCAATTGCACCAAGGGACGGCCGACCAGATTGGAGCGGCCGATCACGATCGCGTTCATGCCCTCGATCGAGGCATGCACGCTCTTGGTCAGGATGATGCAGCCGAGCGGCGTGCAGGGCGAGAGCGCAGCCAGGCCCCCGGCGAGCCGGCCGGCATTGTTCGGATGCAGGCCATCGACGTCCTTGGCCGGATCGATCGCGTTGATGATGGTCTCGGTGTGCAGCGATTTCGGCAGCGGCAGCTGCACTAGGATGCCATGCACCAGCGGATCGCGGTTGAGCCGCGCGATCAGCGCCAGCAGATCGGCCTGCGAAACATCCTCCGGCAGCTTGTGCTCGAACGAGGCCATGCCGGCGGCCTGGGTCTGGGTGTGCTTGCTGCGGACATAGACCTCGCTCGCCGGATCATGGCCGACCAGCACGACGGCGAGCCCCGGCGTGAGCGCGTGGTCGCGCTTGACGCGGGCGACCTCGTCGGCGACGCGGGCGCGGAGCTCGGCGGCGATGGCTTTTCCGTCGATGATGCGGGCAGTCATGTTAGTCCTTCGTCTCTGGTTCGGCGCGGCCGCCGTCAACTTCCGCAATGTTTCGCCAAGCCCTTTCGGGTCGCCGTCGACGGCCACCTGCTTCAGCCGCGAGGTGGCGCCGGACAACAGCTTCACCCGCGCCTTGGGCACGCCGAGCGCCTTGGCCAACAACTCGGTCACCGCGCGGTTGGCCTCGCCGCCTTCGGCAACGGCGCGCACCCTGACCTTCACCACCGAGCGGCCGTTGGCCAGCGTCTCGATCCCGTCGATGTCGTCGCGGCCGCCGCGCGGCGTCACGCGCAGAGCGATGCTGATGCCCTCGGTGGAATAGCGCCATGGATCCATCGGCAAGGGTCCATCGCCAAAAATCAGATCACGTTGGGATAGATGTAATAGGCGATCACCCGCTGGATGAACATGATGATCAGGATCACGATGATCGGCGAGATATCGAGCCCGCCCAGATTCGGCATCACGTTGCGAATCGGCCGCAGCACCGGCTCGGTGATCCGGTACAGGAACTCGGCCACCGCGGAGACGAACTGGTTGCGCGTGTTGACGACGTTGAACGCGACCAGCCAGGACAGGATGGCGGAGGCGATCAGCAGCCAGACATAGAGGTCGAGGATGATGATGACGATGTCGAGAACGGCGCGCATATGATGGGGGCTCGCGGGTGGGACGACCAATTGAGGCGCAACGAGACCGGACTGAGCCGCCATCGCGCTTCTTGTTTGAGCAGGATCTTTTCGGAAAACCGCTGCAAACTTTGCGCTAGCGCGGCCCGCCGGGTCCGGATCATGCTCTAAATATCGGTTCATCCCCCCGCAAACAAGGGAAGTTCCCGGCGGGAAAGGCCGAAAACCGCTGTTTCAGCGTTCTTGACTTGGCCTTGGGCGGGACTGTAAATGGCGCCCGACTGACGGCCGGGATACTCAGCAACACCCGGCCGCAATGGGGCCATAGCTCAGCTGGGAGAGCGCGTCGTTCGCAATGACGAGGTCGGCGGTTCGATCCCGCCTGGCTCCACCACGCTTCGCCCTTCGGGCTAAGCGTGGCGCAGCCGCGCAGGAGCCTGAAGGGCGAAGCGTGGTGTCCGGCGAAGCCCAAAGGGCGAAGACGGACCGGTTCAGCAAGCCCAACCCCTCCCCCTCACGTCCCGGTAAACCGCGGCGGGCGCTTCTCCACAAAGCTCGCGACGCCTTCCCTGAAATCATTGCTCTTGAGCGCGATCTGCATCTCGCGGTTGGCCTCGATGGTGGCTTCAGCGAGCGTCTGGAACGGCACGTCATAGACCTGGCGCTTGATCACCGCGATCGCGCTCGGCGAGACGAAATCGGCGAGGTCGCGGGCATAGGCATAGGTTTCCTCGCGCAGCTTCTCCGGCGAAGAGAGCCGGTTGACGAGGCCGATGCGCAGCGCCTCCTCGGCCGACACGCGCCGCGCCGACATCAACAGATCGAGCGCGTTGGCGTGGCCGACGATGCGCGGCAGCATCCAGCTGATGCCGTGCTCGGCGATCAACCCGCGCCGCGCGAAGGCGGTGGTGAACACAGCGCTGTCGGCGGCGAAGCGCAAATCGCAATAGAGCGCGTGAACCAGGCCGATGCCGGCCGTGGCGCCGTTGAGCATCGCGATCACGGGCTTCTGGATCGCGGGGTAGTAGGCATAGCGCGTCTGCCAGTCGGCGCGCCGGTTCATGTCGAACGCAACGCCCTCGCCGCGCCTGACCTCGTTGGGATCGATCCCCTTCAACGCTTCCATGTCGGCGCCGGCGCAAAAGCCGCGGCCCGCGCCGGTCAGCACGATGACGCGAACATTGTCGTCATTGGCGGCAGCCTCCATCGCGTGGCGCACGTCGCGCTCCATGATCGCCGTCCACGCATTCATGCGGTCGGGGCGGTTCAGCGTGATGGTCGCGATCCTGTCGCTGACCTCATAGAGGATGTGTTCGTAGCTCACGGCGATCTCCCTTTGCTTGTTGTTATGTTCTGATGAGCTCGCGCGACCATGCGGCCGCGCGCTGCAGCCGTGGCAAGACTAGCACATCGGCGCAAATGAAAAGGCGGCGCGAAATTCCGCGCGGCGGCTATTCCGCGGCTTGCAGCATCACCGTCTGCGGTGTGTGCGCGATCCAGCCATCGATGAAATGCTTCAGCCAGGCGCGCTCGGCGGCATCGTGCACGGCGCGCTCAGTGAAGTGCAGATAGCCCGGTTGAGCGCCCGGCGAATCCATCCGCGCGCACCCGCGTGTGGTCCAGCGATGCATCATCGCGTAGGTCACGTCGGGATGGAATTGCAGGCCGAAGGCATGGCCGAACTGGAACGCCTGCACCGGGAAATCATCGCCCGCGGCGAGCAGGTCCGCGCCGACGGGCAATCGAAATCCTTCGCCATGCCAGTGATAGACGCGCGCCGGCCAGTCCGGGCACAACGCGCGGCCCGCCGCCGTCGGGCTGATCGGGTAATAGCCGACCTCGACCCGGCCTTGCGGATGCGGCGCGACGTCGGCGCCGAGCTGCCGCGCCAGCATTTGCGCGCCGAGGCAGATCCCGAGGAACGGGCGCCGCTCGCGCAGCGGAACGGCGATCCAGTCGATCTCGCGCCGCACATAGTCGTCGGGATCGTTGGCGCTCATCGGGCCACCGAAGATCACCGCGCCAGCATGCGCCTCGAGCGTGTCGGGCAGCGCGTCGCCGAAGCGCGGACGGCGGATATCGAGGGGGTAGCCCAGCGCGCGCAGTGCGTTGCCGATCCGGCCGGGAGTCGATGTCTCCCGATGCAGCACGATCAGCACGGGCCGCAGCGGCGCCTGATCCGAAGCCCGATCCGAAATCTGATCTTTCGGCGTGACCGCGGCCGGCCTTCGGCTCGCGAAGGGCACCACGACACGGCTTTGGTCAGACCGGAACGACATTGCCTCTGCTTTAAGATTTGGCCTCTGCTTGAAGATTCGGCAGGTAAGGCGCGATCATAGCTAAATGGTCGTTAACATCGTGTGAGTTTGCGCACACCCCTGCGAAGCAAATCGCGGGCCAGAAACACCCTTAACGGTGGCGGTTAGGAAACGGTTTGGGAAAGCTAACGCTTGCGCAGCTGGAAGCCGCCGACTGCAGTCAGGATGAAGGAGCGCGGAAACAGCCGGAGCAGGAACGGCACCAGCTTGATGAAGGCGCCGGGCAGCACGGCGCGCTTGTTGGCCATCAGGCCGCGATAGGCCTGGCTAGCGACCTCCGCCGGCGCAACGTTGAGGATGGCAGAATCGAATCCGGGGGCAAAGCCGGCGCGGTCCTGGAACTCGGACGGCACCGGACCCGGGCAAACCACGGTGACGCGCACGCCCTTCGGCGCCAGTTCACAGCGCAACGCCTCGGAAAACGACAGCACATAGGCCTTGCTGGCATAGTAAACCGCCATGCCGGGGCCCGGCAGGAATCCGGCGATCGAGCCGAGATTGAGGATGCCGCCGCGATTGCGGATCAGCTGGTCGGCAAAGCGCAGCGTCAGGTCGGTCAGCGCCCGGATGTTGACGTTGATGATATTGAGCTGTTCGGCACGGTCGCGCTCGACGGCAAGGCCGAACAGGCCGAAACCGGCATTATTGACCAGATATTCGACCTCGACGCCTGCCTCGGTCAGGGCCTGTGCGATCCGATCGCCCGCATCGGCCTGCTGCAGATCACAGGGGATCACGATCGGCGCCGTGCCGCCCTTGGCCCCGAGCTCGTCGGCGAGCGCCTTCAGGCGATCGGCGCGCCGCGCCACCAGCGCCACGCGGTGGCCATTTGATGCAAACACGCGCGCCAGTTCGGTGCCTATGCCCGCCGATGCCCCGGTTATCAGCGTCACACGCTCAGCCACGATCAAACTCTTACTGCAAATTCTAGTGAGGTCCCCAACAGGTCGACGAGAGCATAGGCATGCGGTGGGACGCAAGCCGTGTGTAAGCTTGTGGACAGCGGCTAGGCGCTGGTTTGGCGATGAAACGCCAGATTTTCAGTCGGATCGCCCGCAATCGCGGCGGACATTAAAGTTTCGTCATCCGCGACGCCGGAAACGAGCCTCCGCTTGCGCGCCGGCCATCGTGTCAGATTGCCGCGTCCGCGGTGCCCCAGGGGCCTTTTGGCAGCGCCGCCTGCTTCTCGGCGACCCGATGCTTGAGGTCGATGCGGTCGCGCGAGGAAATGCCGAGCAGATCGGCGGCGCGCCAGACCACATTGTCCTCGAACTCGCTGACCTGGCCGTCGGCATAGACCAGCTCCCACATCA
Source organism: Bradyrhizobium sp. th-b2 (assembly GCF_000426785.1). Taxonomy (NCBI): domain Bacteria; kingdom Pseudomonadati; phylum Pseudomonadota; class Alphaproteobacteria; order Hyphomicrobiales; family Nitrobacteraceae; genus Bradyrhizobium; species Bradyrhizobium sp. th-b2. The sequence goes on along the minus strand of NZ_AUGA01000018.1, from coordinate 14,599 downwards.
TCTCGACGATGCGCAGCCGTCCCTCCTCGTTCACCGAGCGCATGATCACGCTGGTAAAGTGATAGAGATCCACGGCTTCGCCCTCGACCCGCATGGCGGAGGCGATCAGCTTGTCGGCGGTGCCGGGATCGAGCTGAAACCGGCTCTCGATCAGGCTGTGCAGCTTGCGCTTTTCGGCCACCGTCGGTTCGCCGTCGAGCGAGACGACGTGCACCAGCAGCGCGGTCGCCGCCAGGCGATAATCGCCATCGCCGAAGCTGCGGTCAGCCTGTGCATCGGGGGAGACGATATCGGCAATGAATTGGCGTAGTCCGTCGAGCATCGCTCTCTCTGTGGAATGAAGCCTTTGAGCATGATCTATCCGGGTCATGCCCTGTTGAAATCTATATGGCGTGGAAACAGAACCGGCGCAATCGGCGCGGGCTCCCGCAGCGGCATTACGTTTCGGCAAGCATTACGTTTCAGCAATATGACTACGGTATCTCGTACACCACGAGCTTGTCGGCAATCCCGCGCAACGCCGCTTCCTTCTGGATCGGCTTGATCGCCTCGCGATCGAGAATGCCCGCGACCTCCGCCGATTCCATCACCGGCTGGGTCAGGTGGATTTCCTGCGACGTCGACAGGCTCTGCACCCGTGCCGCGATATTCACGGTCTGGCCGAAATAATCCTGCCGCTCGTTCAGCGTCACCGCGAGGCACGGCCCCTCATGGATGCCGATCTTGACGATCAGATCTTCCTTGCCGCGCTCGGTGTTGAGCTTCTTCATCGCGGCGCGCATGCGCAGGCCTGCCGACAGAGCGTGCTCGGGCCGGATGAAGGTCGCCATCACGGCGTCGCCGATGGTCTTCACGACCGCGCCGCGCTCGGAGGCGATGATCTCGAGCAGCGCGTGGAAATGCGCGCGCACCAGATCGAATGCGGCAAGATCGCCGACCCTCTCATAGAGCGCGGTCGAGCCCTTCAGATCAGTGAACAGGAAGGTCAGCGCGGTGATCTTCAGCCGCTGGTCGACCGTGAGATTGTCGGCCTTGAACACGTCGCGGAAGGTCTGGTTCGACAGCATCCGCTTCGCGGTCAGGATCGGCTTGCGCTTGCCGAGCAATTTGTGCAGCGGATCGCCCGCGATCCACACCGAGGGCAGCACGCGAACGTCAGTGTGATTCTCCAGCGAGAGCCGCAGCGGCCCCGGCCGCATCGTCGAGGTGCCGGTCGGCGCATGCGACTTGTTGAATGCGATCGAGTACTGCTGGCGCTCCGTGGTGGGTTCGCCCTCGACGGCAAAGAAGTGCGCCGAATGCGTCACCGGCTCGAACACGATGACGAATTCATTGGGCAGATTGAGCGACAGGATCGCCTTGTCGCCGGGCGGCAATTCGAGCCCCTCCAGCGTCACCTCGTTGATCAGGGTCGCCACCGCATTCTCGTCGAACTCGATCCCCGAACTCCAGAATATCTGCCGGAAATATTCCCAGATCGGCAGCGTGTTCGGCTCGTGCGCAGCAATGTGACGGACCCGCGGGCTGACGGTGAAGGCAACCTCGACCAGCTCGTCGACGGACGCCTCGTAACCGGCCGCGCAGAGCGCGCAATTATAGTCGTCATGGCGCAGCGACTTCAGCGTGGTGTGGGCATCGAGCACGCCGCCGCACCCCGGACACAGCACGTTCCAGCTCATGTCGAACAGGCCGAGCCGGGAGGCATGCAGGAAGCCGGAGATCACCTGCTCCTGGTCGAGCCCGGTGCGGCGCGAGAAATCCAGAACGTTGATGCGATTAAGCTCGCGATCATGGCCGTCCGCGATCAGCTGCTGCATGGCATCGACGACGGCCGGATCGGTCGTCTGCCTGAGGACTGCGAAATGGGCCTGCGTATCGCTCATGGTGAGCACCTAGGTGAGCATTGGGGCACGGCCGCGCAAGGTCAGCGCGGCTTGATCGTAAACACCGGGGAACGGTTCGGCTGCGTCGTCACCACGCCGATCGGAAGCACCGGATCGTTGTCCGCCAGCGCGACGCGGAACGCACCGATTAGCTTCGCAAGCGCGAGCGTCGCCTCGACCAGGGCGAAATGCGCGCCGATGCAAACCCGCGCACCGACCCCGAACGGCAGATAGGCGAAGCGATCGGGCGGCGTCTCCGTCATGAAACGCTGCGGCACGAACGCATTCGGCTCGCGCCACAATTTTTCATGCCGGTGCAACAGCCACGGCGCAATCAGGATCACGTCATGCTTCCTGACCGAACGGCCCGCGATGGTGTCGGGACCGCCTGCCGCGCGCGCGATCAAAAACGCCGGCGGATAGAGCCGCATGGTTTCGTCGACCACGGCGCGGGTGAATTTCAGCCGCTCGATGTCGAGCGCGCCCGACGTCGTCGCACTCCTGACTTCTGCTGCCAATTGCTCCTGGGTCTCGGGATCGAGCGCCAGCAGATAGAGCGCCCAGAACAGCGCGGTCGCGGTCGTCTCGTGGCCCGCCAGGATCATGGTGGCGACCTGGTCGCCGAGCTGGGCGTCGGTGAAGGCCTGGCCGGTTTCGGGATCGCGCGCGGCACCCATCAGGTCGAACAGGTCGCGGGCCGGCGCGTTGTTATCCTTGCCGGCGGCGCGGCGCTCGGCCATCAGCATGCCGACAAATGCCGTCCAGCGCTTGCGGAAACGGGCGCGCCGGAAATCCTGCGGGGTCGGCCAGCTCAGGGGCAACACCAGGTCGAGCATATGCGGCCGCGCCAGCGTGTCGCCATACTCCATCACGAAGTCGCGCAGAGCGGCACCATGGCGATCCATGCCGAACGAGAACATGGTGCGGCCGGCGATCTCCAGCGTCATGCGCTGCATCGCTTCGCGCAGGTCGACGGGACCGCCGCTCGCCGCATTCAGCTTGGCAACGGTCTCGTCGACTGCCGCGATCATGTAGGGAATGAGCGTCGTCACCGCGCGCGGCGTGAATGCCGGCGCCAGCGTGCGGCGCTGATGCTTCCACGCCCGGCCCTCGGCGATCAGCAGTCCCTCGCCCAGCATCGGACGTAGCACGCGCAGCCCGGCCGGCGTGCGGGTATAGTTCTCGTAATTGTCGACCAGCACGTGGCGGATCGCATCCGGCGTGTTGAGAATGAAGCTCGAGTGGCGGAGAAAGCGGCCCTGGACGATATCGTCCTCATAGGCGCGCTGACCCCAGGTCTCGATCGGCGAGTTGCGCATCACCCGCATGCGCTGGAGCGCGGTCATATCGGCGGGCGCGCGCGGTGGCGCCGGCGGGACCAGGGGCCGCCGCGTGACCGTGATGTCGTAGACCTCGGCTATGCTCATGGTCCTCGCTTCCTGCCTCACGCAACGGCCGATCCGGCCACGCGATCCCGGCGCCATGAAGGCGCGCGGACCTTCACCAGACCTAATAAGTCAGCTCGGCGACCGCAATGCGATTCTCCGATGCCGGCCAGGTCCGCATCACGATGCGCTCCTGGTTGAAGATCGCAGCCACCGGACGGCCGATATCGGCCGCGGCAAGCCGCAGCGTCGCCACCGAATCCGTCGGCACGCCGGGTTTGACATCGGCCGGCTCCTTGCCGTCGAACAGCACGATATCGCGCGGTAACCCGAAATAGCCGCGCGGCCGCGACATCAGCACGATGGCGCCTGCGCCGGCATCGGCGGCGAGCTGCGGCCGCGCCGCCCGCAGATGCACGATCTCGGAGGAGCGCGGGAACGGCGAGCGATAGATGTGCGTCGTCACCGCATCAGGCGAGGTCAGCACGAATTCGAGCGGCCAGGACGGATCGACCTGCTCCGGACCCCAGCGGCCGTCGGCGCCGGTCTGCGAGCTGTGGAGCGGGCCGCCCCTGCGTTCGCCGGTCTCCGCCGACACGTGATAGATGTCGACCGTGGGACCCTTTACCGGCCGGTTGGTCTGCACGCCGCCGGGCGTGCCCGTGACGAGGCCGCTTAGCCGCACCGCCGTCTCCGGCATGATCTCGATCTGCGACGGCTCGTGCCCTGCGATGAACCGGTAGATCTCGCGAAACGCACGCAGATGAAACCCGGTCTCGCGATGGTCCACCGCGCCGAGCACCAGGTTGGTCGCGCCTTTCAGCGCCGGGCCTTCCGCCGTGACATTGGTCGGCGTGCCTGGCTTGCCGACGAAGCGGCCGTCGGCTTGGGCATATTTGTCGAGGCCGTCGCTGCGCAAGGTCAGGAATGCGGTGCCAACAGTCACTTCGCTTTCGCCGTCGTTCAGCCCGCGCAGGAACGGACCGCGTCCATTGAACTCGTTGCCGAGATCGTCATCCCACGCATACAGACCGTGATTGGGCGTGCCGCACAGCACCGCATGGCTGATGTCGCCGCCACCACCGTTCTTGATGTAGTTGCGGATCGCATTGCCGCCGCGGGAATTGCCGACCAGCGCGATGCGCGCGGCGCCGCTTGTCTGTTTCAGTTCCTTCACCGCCTCGGCGAGTTCGCGGCGCTGGTCCTCGGTCGAGGAGCGGTTGGCCTGCTCGACCTTGTCGTCGGTGCGCGCCAGCGGGTCGGTGAAATTGAGCGCAACCAGGCGCTCGCGCGGCACGCCGTTCGTCTCCATCCGCCAGAGCGTCGTCATCCAGAGCGCCGCGTGATCGCCATTGCCGTGCACGAACAGGATCGGCGGGATGTCGCCGGCGGGCGCCGGCTGCGCCAGAGCCGGGGCGGCAAGCCGGCCCGCCAGCAGGGACAGCGCGCCGGCTCCTTGCAGAATTCTCCGCCGCGACAGCGCCATTGATTCCCCTTCCCCAAGCCTTTCAGTACTTTAGCTGTGCCCTACGCCCGCCAAGGATACCGTAATTGCTGGACAGGACACGCGTTTCGCGGGCATCAGTTGATGCTGCCGAAATCATTCAACAAGCTATAGCAGGCCAAGCGGAACCGGATATGACCGAAGCGCGGAAGCGTCCCGACAGTATCACTGCACCGTTGCGGCATTCAATCTTCAGGCGAATCTGGCTGGCCAGCCTGCTCTCCAATCTCGGCATCCTGATCCAGGGCGTCGGCGCCGCCTGGGCGATGACGCAGATGAGTTCGGAGGCCGACAAGGTCGCGCTGGTGCAGACCGCGCTGATGCTGCCGGTGATGCTGATCTCGATGCCGGCCGGCGCCATCGCCGACATGCATGACCGCCGCATCGTCGCGCTGGTGTCGCTGGCGATCGCGCTGACCGGCGCAACCACGCTGACGGTGCTGGCCTGGCTCAATCTGGTGACGCCGAACATCCTGCTCGCGCTGTGCTTCGTGGTCGGCAGCGGCATGGCGCTGTTCGGCCCGGCCTGGCAATCCTCGGTCAGCGAGCAGGTGCCGTCGGAGACGCTGCCCGCCGCTGTTGCGCTGAACGGCATCAGCTACAACATCGCGCGCAGCTTTGGTCCCGCGATCGGCGGCATCGTGGTGGCCTCCGCAGGTGCGGTCGCGGCCTTCGCCGCCAATGCCGTGCTGTATCTGCCGCTACTCGTCGTGCTGTTCATGTGGAATCGCGTCAGCGAGCCGTCGCGGCTGCCGCGCGAACGGCTGAACCGGGCGATCGTCTCCGGCGTGCGTTACATCACCAATTCGCCGTCGATCAGGATCGTGCTGACCCGCACCATGGTGACCGGCATCATCGGCGGCTCGGTCTCGGCGCTGATGCCGCTGGTCGCGCGCGACCTGCTGCATGGCGGCGCGCAGACCTACGGCATCATGCTCGGCGCCTTCGGGATGGGCGCCGTGATCGGCGCGCTCAACATCAGCGAGATCCGCAGCCGGCTCAGCGGCGAAGCCGCGATTCGCGCCTGTGCGCTGTCGATGGGTGCTGCGATCGCCGCGGTCGCGATCAGCAAGGAGCCCGTGATCACGGCCGCCGCGCTGGTGGTTGCCGGTGCGGCGTGGATGCTCGCGGTCGCGCTGTTCAATATCGGCGTGCAGCTCTCGGCGCCGCGCTGGGTCGCCGGCCGTTCGCTGGCGGCCTTTCAGGCCGCGATCGCCGGCGGCATCGCGATCGGAAGCTGGGGCTGGGGACGGATCACGGATTTGGGCGGCGTCGAGATGGCGCTTTTGATCTCCGCCGGCCTGATGCTGCTGTCGCCGCTGCTCGGCCTCTGGCTGCGAATGCCACCGATTGGCGCGCGTAACGAGGATGCGACGGAAGCGCTGGCCGATCCCGAGGTGCGGCTGCAACTCTCCGGACGCAGCGGGCCGCTGGTGGTCGAGATCGAATACCGGGTGGCGCAGGAGAACGCCCGCGCCTTCCACAATGTGATGCAGGATGTGCAACTCAGCCGCCAGCGCAATGGCGCCTATGGCTGGTCGATCGCGCGCGACATCGCCGATCCCGAATTGTGGACCGAGCGCTATCATTGCCCGACCTGGCTCGATTTCCTGCGCCAGCGCAACCGCGCCACCCAGATCGAGCGCGAACTGCACCAGAAGGCGGCCGACTTCCACATCGGCGCCGAGCCGGTCCGCGTGCGCCGGATGCTGGAGCGTCCGTTCGGATCGGTGCGCTGGAAGGACGAGACCCCGGACCGCGCCGCCAAGGAGGTGATCCCGGTGGTCGCGACCGCGGCGGGAAGTAGCACGTAACGTTGATGCTGTCGTTCCGGGATGCGCGGAGCGCAGACCTCAGGTGCGCAACTGCGCACCGGGGAACCTCGTCATTCCGGGTTCATGCTCCGCATGCCCCGGAATGACGATAGTGCAGGCTACTGCCCGTTATCGGCGAGCGTCTGCTGGCAGGCCTTGCTCAGGCGGCTGCGATGCTCCTTCAGGCAGGCCAGCACGACCTGATCGCCCTCGCTGAGATGGGCGCGGCAGAACCGCGAGGCATCGCGTGAGCAGGCGTCACGCCCCTGCTGCTGTGCCGAGGCTGCCGACGTCAACAGAACCAGCGGAACGACGGCGAACAGAAATCGGGTCATCTCTCAAAGCCTCTACAAAAGCGTTTTCGAGCGAAGCCTGTCCCGCACTTGATGCGGGATGGGTACCGGTTCGCGTAAAGAAAACGCGTCAATACAAGAATCTGGAGCCCCGTTCCGATTCGATCGGAACGGACAAAGGCTCCAGCGAATGCGACGCTGGTCTATAGCGTTTCAGTGCCGCGGAGAAGCTTGAAACGGCGTAGCGCGCCGGTTCCGCTGGAGGCGGCAGCCCGGAGACGGCCTGCGTCTCGTCGCCGCAGGCCTGCCCGCTGCGATGCGGCGCCAATCACCCGGCGGCCGCCCTGCGCTCCTGCATGGTCAAGAATCGCTCCCAGCTGAGCGGCGGCTGGGTAAAGCGCGCTTTTTCTTGCCGTTCCGGTGCCGTGTTGGGATCGCGTTAAGACCTTGTTGGCATTAATCGCTCGTTACGGCTGTGGCGTATCCCGAGTTCCGAGAGAGTGTTAGCGATGCGTAGTGCGTTGGGCCTGATGCTGGCCAGTGTTGTAGCGGCGATCGTGATCGCCGGTGTGTGGTTCTGGACCTCCTCCCCGCGTGCCGACGCGGCTCCTCCGCAAACCACGGCCGCAGCCAAGGCCGAGCCGCTTCCGGCGGCGCCGAAACAGGCCGCCAGGGACGATGTCGAGACGACCGCGGCACTGTCGAAGCGCGCCGATGCCACCCAGGCGGCAGCCCCGGCCGCGGCCCCCGCACCGGCGCCGATGCCGGCTCCCGTCGCGGCCGCGCCCAAATGCGCCAATCCCGATGCGCTCGGCATCAGCCGCACCGTCGTGGTCGATACCAATGGCGGCCCGGGCTTCGGCTTCCTGCAGTACAAGCAGTACGACTTCCTGACCGACAAGGAGGTCGTGCTGACCTTCGACGACGGTCCGTGGCCGACCACGCCCGCCGTGCTCAAGGCGCTGGCGGATGAATGCACCAAGGCGGTGTTCTTCCCGATCGGCCTGCACACCACCTATCACCCGGATATCCTCCGCCAGGTCGCCGCCGCCGGCCACACCATAGGCGCCCACACCTGGTCGCATGCGCATCTGGCGAGCAAGAAGCTCACCGAGCAGCAGGCCAAGGACGAGATCGAGAAGGGATTTAGCGCGGTGAAGCTGGCGCTGGGCGCCAACCCCGCCCCGTTCTTCCGTTTCCCGGCGCTGGCGCATACGCCGGCGACGACAGCCTATCTCGGCACCCGCAACATCGCGATGTTCTCCGTCGACGTCGACTCCAACGACTTCAAGTCCAAGAGCTCCGACGAGGTCATCAACAACGTGATGACCAAGCTCGACAAGGAGCACAAGGGCATCATCCTGATGCACGATCTGCAGAAGCACACCGCGCAGGCGCTGCCGACGCTGCTGCGCAAGCTGAAGGCAGGCGGCTACAAGGTGGTCTGGATGAAGGCCAAGACCCAACTCGAGACGCTGCCCGAATACGACGCGATGATGGTGAAGAACGAGAAGGTGCCGACCGCGGCGAGCCGCCCGGTGGGCAACGTCGTGCAGACGGTGAACGAATAACGCAGCGAACACGCTCAACGCAAAGCGCCCCTGGATCCGATCCAGAGGCGCTTTCGCTTTCTGATCGCAGCCACCTTCTGCTGGTCCGCCACGGCCGGACGACGTTGAGCGCTTATGCGCCTTCGAGAGTGGCACCATCACGCCCGGTGGCTGCGGCTCCCACCAAAATATCGAAAACAACCCCATGCAAAGTAGCTGGCGGGTGCCGGCGCTCGACAAGGCAACTTGACCCGTCGGGCAAATCAGGGGCATTCTTCCAATATTCCGAAATCGCGCGCCGCAGCAACGCCACCACCTCGGCGACGTCATGGACAGGGTAATATCTGCCGTCCCCGCCTTGCAGCAGTGTTGATCTGGATCAACGGCGGCTTTCCAATGGATCGCTCAATAGGATTGCAGGCTCCGTTCGTTGTCCAAATCGCATTTGCTTGCCTGAATATTCCCAGCCCAGCGCGGCTATCATGAAGACCTTCGATATCACCTATCGCTATAGCAGCGACGATGGCTCGATCAGGCCGACCCCGCCCGACAGTAAAGCGGCTTTGCTCCGTCTGGAGCAGGGCAACAAAAGCTTCGCCACACTCCTTGACCACGATGAGGAAGCGGGCGGGGTACAGCAGATCATCCCGGTCGATCTGCGTGACCTGGGGGTGCTGGCTGACAGCGCTGTACCGAAGCAAAGACCGTTCGCAGCCGTGCTCGGCTGCTCCGACGCCCGTGTCCCCGTTGAACTCATTTTCAATGAAGGGCCCAATGATCTCTTCGTGGTCCGCGTCGCGGGCAACGGCCTCGGAATAGAGGTGCTTGGAAGCCTCAAATACGCCGTCGAGAACCTTGGCGGCAGCCTCAAACTCATCGTCGTCCTCGGCCACAGCGGATGCGGCGCGCTCACGACAGCCGTCGATGTATTCCTGAATCCGCGTGAATACTTGCCGCTCGCGACCAAGCGTTCGCTCCGCAGCATTCTCGACGGTGCGCTGGTCGTGGTCCAGGCTTCCGAGAGAAAGCTGGTCGCCGCGTTCGGGCCAACTGTCGTGCACCACCCTGGATATCGAAAAGCCCTGATTGAGACGTCTGTCGTCACCAACGCCGCGCTGGCGGCTTACTCGATCCAGGAAGAACTGAGGACCAACGCCTACACCGGGATCGAAGCGGTTTACGGCGTCTATCTTCTGGAGAGTCGCGCGATATGGGCTCCCCGTTCCGGTGATGCCGACGGGATGGGGCTGGCGGCGGCACCTCGGGATCTTGCAGCGTTCGTGGATCTCGGCGACGCCATTGTGCAATCGCGGCGCATTGAAGCGCTTGTCAACGCGAAAGAATGATCGGAGGCGTCTTCCGTTCCCGGTCCGAACCAGATCAAGCCCTTGCCGGGAGACTAGCCGCGTCGGGCCCAGGATTTTGTGAGATGCATCACGCCGGCAGGACAGTCGCTGCCAACGGGTTGGCATGGTCCAGTCGGATTGTTGGAACTTGGTCCTATCGGTGGGTCCGTATCGCTGTACGGTCATGCGCCTTGAGACATGGTCTCGGCGCAACGCCGTTTGCCCGTGCACGCCAGCGTTTAGAGCACTAGAGCCTTTTCCGTTCCGATGGAATCGGAACGGGGCTCTAGATTCTTGTTTTGACGCGTTTTCTTTACGCGAACCGGTAGCCACTTCGCTCGAAAACGCTCTAGCTGTGCGCCGCGCATCCGATGATGACCCGGGAATAGATTCGTCGGTTTGGCCCTCTCCTTCGCACGATGCCTGAACTCTGGAGAACTCGGTGAGTGCATTTGAACAAGGTCGCGTACGGCCCGGCGAAGATGGCTTGGCGAATACGGCCGCCGAAAAGCTCCGTTCGATGATCCCGGCGGCCGCCGCGATCGCCTATCCGTTCCTGCTCGATGGATTTCATCTCGCGGTCTCCCCCGCTGACGGTCCGATGTCGTTTGGGCGACTGGTTCTGGCGGCGCTTTGCCTGCTGGCTGCGACGGCAGCACCCTTGCTCGGTCTTGCCTGCGCCTGGTGGATGACGACGGCAGCGCCTTCGTCCTTCGAGCTGCGCGCCCGGCGGCTCGCCTATATCTGCATCGCCGCACCGCCCTTGTTCTTGCTGGCCGGCGTCGGCCTTGGACTGCTGCATATCCATGTCAGCGACGAGTTGGTATGGGTCGCGGGCTGGTTGGCGGCTTGTCTCTATGTCCTGCTCGGCAGCGAGCATGAACGCCCGGCGAAGCCAGCCGCGATTGCGCCGTCCATCGCCAGATGGCGCGTCACGCATGGCGTCGCCGCAGCGGTCATTCTGCTCTACATCGCATTTCACCTCACTAATCATTTGCTTGGCCTGCTCGGACCAGAGGTCCATGCCGCCGTGATGAAGATGGGACGCGTGGTCTATCGATCGTCCGTGGTCGAGCCCATCCTCGTCGCCTTGATGCTGTTCCAGGTCGCCGTCGGCGTGCGGCTCGCCTGGCGCTGGAGCGCGCTGCCGGCGGATCCCTACCGCGTGTTTCAGATCGCCTCCGGCGTCTACCTCGCGGCGTTCATCATCACCCATCTGAACTCCGCCTTCGTCTCGGCGCGGGCCGTGCACCACATCGACACCAATTGGGCCTGGGCATCCGGCGCACCGACCGGCCTGATCCACGACGCCTGGAGCATCCGCCTGGTGCCGCACTACGCGCTCGGCGTCTTCTTCGTCCTGGCGCACCTCGCATCAGGATTGCGCGGCATCCTGATCGCACATGGCGCCGCCACCACGGTCGCCAACCGGATCTGGGCGGCCGGGCTCGCAGCCGGCGGACTGGTCGCGATTGCGATCATGAGCGGACTATGTGGGGTGCGGATCTAGGCTTCGGAGGCTCGGGATCGAGGCCGGACTGCGCGCCGATCACGGCGCGCTTCTGGTCGTCAGCCATGACGAAACCTTCCCTGAGGCGATCGCAATCACCCACAGGTTCGACGTCAGTGCCTATGCCCGGTAGCGAGAGCGGCCGCGGCTCCCACTAAAATATCGAAAACAACCCCATGCAAAGTAACCGGCCGCCGCCGCGACGGGTTGCCATACACGGTGGACGCCACAAAGCCTAAGGCCAAACATGCGCCCAAGGAAAATAACCGCCGCACCAAGATCGGCCCACATGCTGCCGCGGCCCTTCGGCTTCTGATCTTTACGGGCGCCCGGCTCCGGGAAATTTTGCACCTCAAATGGGATCAAATCGATTTCGACCGGGGGTTGCTCTTGTTGCCGACAAGCAAGACCGGCAAGAAAACCATCGTCCTGAACGCACCAGCCTTGGCTATTCTAAATGGACTGCCCATGGCTTTGTTATTGCCGGCACGTCTGCTGATAGCCCTCGCTCCGATCTCAAGAAGCCATGGAAGGCTGTTGCGGCGCGTGCGGGCCTGATGGGTGTTCGCATCCACGATTTGCGCCACACACATGCCTCAATAGGCGCCGGAGCGGGACTTGGCCTGCCTATCATTGGCAAGCTGCTAGGTCATACGCAAAGCGCCACGACGCAACGCTATGCACATCTCGACAATGACCCGTTGAAAAAAGCATCCGAGCACATCGGAAGCCGGTTGGCCGCAGCGCTGGGGGAAGTGAAAGCCCCCCGTGCGAACGTCACCAATATTTCGAAGGCAAAACTATCAAAGAACCGGCGCAGCTAGGGCAGCTCCCGAAAAGCTAGTCCGCACCAGCCTGCCGCGTCGCCCTCACGCGGAAGCTCCAAGCGGAGGGGCAATTGGCCAAGAAAACCGAAGGCAGAAAACAGCGCCCTTGTACACAGACGGACCGAATTAGCCGGTGCGTCGTCCTCTCATTTGAAGAAGAAGCTCTATGAGACGCGCGGGGTAGCCGCCCCGAGGCTGCCCGGGCCCCGCTGGGACCCGGACAGCGGCGCGTGGCGGCAAACTGAGCTGCGACCGCCGGCGTGCAAGGGTACGCCTGCTACGAAGTCCGCGGATCCACCGGCAGCAAGATAGGGATCGGGCATATCCGCAGCTCTACCCGCGGGCAAAAATGCCTTGCCGATGCGCACGGGCAGGGCAGATGGTTGCAGATGCATTCCGCAGATGCAGACCGCACCGCCACCAGCGAAACCAAAATCATCAACCCAAGGGCCAAAACTTTCATGGATATCCTCCATTCATGAGATGAGAGGGCACGCAATTTTGTCGCGTGCCCTCTGGAAGGTTCACTTGCAGGTGCGGGTGTAGCTGCAGGAGAAGACGGGCTGCGGGTTAGGGGGAGGCGTCGTGGTGACGGTGCAGCTCCAAGTGTTGGTGCACTTGTTCTCTGCTGCAGCAGGGGTGAAACTCGCGGCCAGCAGCAACGAAGCCGCTACCACCGCTTGGATTGTCTTGGTTGTGTTGGTGGTTTCAAAATGGGTCGTCATAGTGCAGTCTCCACTCGTGATGCGCAGGTTTTGCCGTGCGCGGTTGCAGATGAGTTACTCGAGTGGCGCAATCTCAGGCCAGATACGGCCGACCGTCCAATCATCCGTGTTCAAGCTGGGGTCAACGCGGCTGACGCAGGCTGATTGATGTTTGAGGGAGCTTGAGGAATCAATGACCGATCCAACAGAAACAGATCAATCCGCCGGTCAGAAAAAAATCGATCCCAAACAGCTCAGCGTGAGGGGGGAGAAGCCCGAGAAATATACCATCCCCCTCGTCATGGCTCTTTTGGAGCTCGGGGACACAGAGCAGCTTCGTGAACTGGTGGGGGTTAAAGACCCCGGCCAATGGGCAAACATCAAGAACGACACTACTGAACTAAACCGAGCCACCCATCTGCCGAAGAGGTGCATTAAGGCAATAATCGAACGCTGTGAGAAGCTCGTCCCTCCAGTCAGATTCTCGGAAACTGATTTCCTTTCTCTTCCTAAGGAAAAGCTCATCGAGCGTGTTCCTAGGGATCACCCGCTTTTCGCTGATGCTTGCAGGGCAATGGGACTGCCCACTCCTGCAAAGGTCGACACGTTCACGTTCAACAATCTTTTGGTGGGGAAGTGGGTCCGCCTTCCAATTGCGCGTCCGCTGCCGGGAGAGCCCGGCGCGTCGAAGTCGACGAGCATCACGCTCGTAGTGGAGAATTTTGAGATCCGGCCTGACGAGCGGCGTCCAGAAAATCTGGTTATCGAGCAAATCGATTTCGAGTTCGGAAATGTAACACCCGCTGGGACAGTTGCTGTTGTGTCGCGGGGTGACACTGTCGAGATAAGAATCGATTACAAGGATTCCAGCTACCCTCAAGGAACCTTCCTTGGTCATTTTCCAACCGGCCCTGTCACCCACATCTTAGCGGTCGCATTGGATGTCCATTACAATTCACGCAGTGTGATCACTAAGCCCGTGCTCTTTGTGCGGTTGGATGAATTGTTTGACGAGAAAAAACGGTATCGGCCGAAGGATGCCGTCTACAAGAAGGTACAGTCGGTATTTAAGAAGTTTATCGCGTTCGAGCCGAGCCGGATGGAGATGACAGTATCCAGGGCGCCTGCAGAAGCTGCGGCAGCTGATGTAATAGCCGAGTTGAAAAAGCTTCAGCAAAGCGCGTCGACGACGGCGACCGCAAAAAAATAGAGCGGCACGTTGTCGTGCCGCTCTGCAGAAATCCTCACTTGGCCTTGCTATTCGATGGGCTCGTCGAACCCGAATTGGATCTGAGCAACGCGGCCGAGGATCGGGCCGATGATACGCATGGGCATTTCCTTTCTGCTGCTAGTTTCGGATGTCAGCAGCATAGGCGCTGGCCCCGGCCGGTCCAGCGCGTCTTGGTCAATGGAATTGAGTAGAGTTGTATCCGTCCGAGGGCGGCCGTCTTGCGAGTTTTTCCGATCTGTAGCTGACTGTCCTTATGGACGGACATAAGGACAGTGCGGTGCTGAGCCGCATGGATTTGGTGGAGACCGGTCGGCGGCGACGCTGGACGCGTGCGGAGAAGCTCAGAATCGTAGAGGAGAGCTTCTCGGGGCCACGACTGGTGTCGGCGACGGCTCGCCGGTATGGGATATCACGTCAGCTTCTGCTGAGCTGGCGCAAGGCTTGGACCTGTCATGATCCGGCCGAAGAGGATTCGATCGGCCCGACATTCGTCCCTGCGATAGTTGCGGCAAGTACGCCGCCAACGACGGAAGCTGTCGAGACAGGTCAGAT